>CAIMMO010000227.1 GCA_903842595.1 uncultured Alphaproteobacteria bacterium | reverse complement strand
GAGGCGCATTTCCGGAGCAAAGTTGTCATTGGCAACTATTGCGTAAAAGGCTTCTATCGGGGCCAAAGCGGGCAAAGTCTTCGCCTTTACACATCCGTCGATCCTGTGTCGGCCCCAGACAGTCCGGCCAATGCCCGGAGAAAAATCTGGTGGAGCCGCCGGGCACTGCCCCCGGGTCCGGTCTGCTTATTGCGCGAGGGTTTATCGCCATAGTCTTCTTGCGAAGACAGAAAGAATATAGGCGCTAATTCCTTAATCGCAAACAACTGTTCTGCGCGCCGCTCAGCTCGGCATCAGCCCCAGATCCACGCCCATCACTGTCAGCAGCATTGCCCCCGCTGCGAGCAGCAGGAACACGGCCAGCGCGATCCGAAAAATCAAGGGAACGACTTACATCGCGAAGGTTCCTGCTCCAGACACAGGACGCCCCAAGCAACGCCCAACGCATGCCGTTGAAATCAGTGTCGCGTGATGCAGAAGGCGCTCAGCCGGTTGCCGTCGAGGTCGCGGAAGCTCGCCGCATAGAAGCCCCCAAGCTCACATGGCTCCGCCTCCGGCGCGCCGCCCTGTTCGATCGCCAGCGCATACAGCCGCTGCACCTGCTCCGGGTCTGCCGCCTCGAGCGCAACAGCTGCCGCCGCTCCCGGCGCGTCGCCATTCGCCACCAAGCTGATGCTCGCCGGTCCGCCCGGAATCCCCCAGGCAACGCAATCAGCGTCCTCCATGGAGCGCCGCGCGCCCAGTTCCCGCGCCAGACGGTCGTAGAATTTCGCAGCGCGGCCCAGATCCCGCGTATCCAGCGTCACATAACCGTTCATCGCGCGCCTCCACTCTCGAATCGACTCTGTCGAGCGTAAGAACATAAATAGAACGTTCTTGATGTGTTCGCAATCCCCTCCTGACACGACCATGGCGTTCCGTAATGGAACCCGCATAGATTGCGCACAGTCCGGGGAGGGACATTCATGAAGAAGCTAGTCGCGGAATTCGTTGGCACGGCCACGCTGGTCTTCTTCGGTTGCGGCTCCGCCGTGCTCGCGGGCGGGGAGGTCGGCCAGCTCGGCATCTCCTTCGCCTTCGGCCTTGCCATCGTCGCCATGGCCTATGGGATCGGCCCCATCTCGGGCTGTCACGTGAATCCCGCCGTCTCCTTCGGCGCCTTCCTCGCCGGCCGCATGGACGCAGGCGAGATGGTGCAATACTGGGTAGCCCAATTCCTCGGCGCGCTCGCCGGAGCAGGCATTCTCTATGTAATCGCCACCGGCAACCCGGTCTTCGCGATGCCCGAATGGGGCCTTGGGTCCAACGGCTATGGCGAGGGCTATCTCGGCGATTACGAACTCACCGCCGCCTTCGTCTTCGAGGTCGTTGCGACCTTCCTGTTCCTCGTTGTCATTCTCGGCGTCACGCAGAAGGGCTCGCCTGCCATGCTCGCGGGTCTCGCGATCGGTCTGACGCTCGTGGTGATTCACATCGTCGGCATCCAGGTCACCGGCGTCTCGGTGAACCCCGCGCGCTCCTTCGGTCCCGCCGTCTTCGCGCAGGGTATCGCGCTGCAGCAACTCTGGCTCTTCCTCGTTGCGCCCCTGATCGGAGCAGGCCTCGCAGGCCTGCTCTTCCGCGTGAAACTGCTCGAAGCCGACGCGCCCGCAGAAGACACATCGAAGTAACAGGGCAGGCCGCGCACGACGCCCGGCGCTGTCCATCTCGCATCCGCACAACGGTAACCTCCGTCGCCGCAACGACAGAGACTTACCTGCTTCGTCAGCCCACCTCGTCAACTGCGAAACAAGAAACCTTTGCGACGCCGTTCAATTGCCTGAAACGCGCCCCATATGAGCGCGCAGGAAGCATCTCGAGCTGAGGGGCGTTTCTCGACGCATTTCGTTCCAGGCATGCGCGCGTTGACGGAGTTGCAGATGATTGAGACAGGCAAGCCCAGCGACGCGCGCCGCCCCCCCGCTTGTAACAGCGACGAGTACACGCTCATCGAACGTCTGGTAGATCGTCAGGGTCTCAGCCGCGACGAGGCTGTCAGGACAGTCGGCGACTATCGAAAAGGCAAGCGCGTCGAGATCGATCCCGCGCTGATGGAAGGCCTCGATTCGATCTGAGGCGCGACGCCGTCCCGAAATTGCGGTAAGCGCGCTCCGCAAGACAGGGAGCACTCATGCCGATCCAGCGCCTCAACCCGCCGACGCTCTCGAAGCCGGCAGGCTATTCGCACGCCACGCTCGTGAATGCGGGACGACAAGTCCACGTCTCGGGACAGGTCGCTCTTGACGCTGCCGGCGAGATCGTCGGCAAGGGCGACATCGCTGCGCAGACCGAACAGGTCTACCAGAACCTCAAGGCGGCTCTGTCCGCCGCCGGCGCAGACATGCGGCAGGTGTTCAAGCTGGTCACCTATGTCGTCGATCTCACGCCGGCCCGCGCGGCAGAGATCCGCAAGGTGCGTCTCGCGAATCTGCCGGAAGGCGACTACCCCGCCTCGACCATGATCGGCACGACCGCGCTCGTGCACCCTGACTTCCTGATCGAGGTAGAAGCAATCGCGCTGCTGGACTAACCCGTACGCGCCTCGCGCCACATCGCTTCGAGCGACGGCCCGCCCGGCCCCGCCGCGAACATCTTCATCCGCTCAAATCCGTGCGCGCGATAGAAACCCGTATTCGCCGGATTGGAGTTCTCAAGATAGCAGGGCAGGCCATCCCGGTCCGCGGCCGCAAGCACCGGCGCCAGCAGTCGCTTGCCCAACCCCTTGCCGCGCGCCGCCTTCCGCGTGCCGATGGTAAACAGATAGAGATGCGGCGTGGAAGGATGCTCGCGCGCCATCGTCTCGGCCGCCGTCATCCCACGCTTCGCCGCGCCCTTCGTCCCCTTGCGCATGATGCTCGAGACGAGCCCCAGCATGGCGATCGGCCCCGGCTCGCGACTAGCCGACGAATGGCTCCACATCGTCGCGCCTTCATCTCCGCTGACATGACAGAACCCTCGCTTCAGATAGACGCTCCTCGCCAGCGACCCGAACACATCCGCCATCGGCCCGGTGTTTCCGAAGATCCAGAGGTTCACAGGATCCTCCGCAAACGCCTCCGCCGTGATCGCACCCAGCTGCCGCCAGTCGCGCAGCCCCGTTGCGCGCATGCCGGCGGGGAGCTTGATCTCCGGTAAATGCTGCATGCCTGTGTCTGTCCCTGTCGTCATTCCCCGTCCGGCGGCTCCGGAATCGTTCCCGGGCTTGACCCTGGAACCTTTCTTCACCGCCGAACGTCCTGCGCAGAACGGCTG
The DNA here is from genome assembly GCA_903842595.1 of uncultured Alphaproteobacteria bacterium. Classification (GTDB taxonomy): domain Bacteria; phylum Pseudomonadota; class Alphaproteobacteria; order Caulobacterales; family Hyphomonadaceae; genus UBA7672. Next base: position 28,936 of record CAIMMO010000227.1, on the reverse strand, counting down.
AGAAAGATTCTAGGGTCAAGCCCGGGAATGATTTCAGGCTGGCGGCCAGGCCGCATGCTCGCTCTGGAACGATTGTCGCACTATCTATGCTCGACCAGCAGGACCAACCGATGCGCGAACCCTTCCCCGATTTCACCGCCGCCGAATTGGCCGAAGTGCAGGCCATGAACCGCCGCCTGCGCTGGGCGCCGCGCTTCCGCGCGCCGACGCCGCTTGGCCGCATGATGATCCAGACCATGCTGGGCGCGCAGGCCATCGTGCCCATCGGCACGCGCGGCCTCAGCGTCTCCACCCGCCGCGTCACGCACAACGGCCACGCAGTCGCCCTGCGCATTCTCCGCCCGCGGACCCTGCCGCCTCGCGCCGTCTACATCGACTATCATGGCGGCGGCTGGTCGATCGGCACGGCGTCGATGGATGACGCCGTCAACGCCGCAATCGTGCGCGAAGGCGTCGCTGTCGTCAGCGTCGACTACACGACGCTCCCCGATATCACCTTCGAGAACCAGATTGCGCAATGCCATGCCGCCGCCGACTGGGTGTTCGAGAACGCCGCCGCCGAATTTGGCGCGCATGATCTCTTCATCGGCGGCGAGTCCGCCGGCGCGCATCTTGCCGCCTGCGCCATGCTTCGCCTGCGCGACACACGCAGGGACTTTGCCCGCCTGCGCGGCGCCGTCCACTTCTACGGCCCCTACGATCTTTCTGCGACACCCAGCGTTCGCGCCGCCGGTCCGGAAACGCTCGTGCTCGATGGCCCCGCCATGGTCCCCGGCATCGCGCGCCTCTTGCCCGACAGAGACGAAGAGGGCAGGCGCAAGCCCGACGTCTCCCCGCTCTATGCCGATCTCGCGCGCTTGCCGCCCGCGCTCTTCCTCGTCGGCGCGATCGACCCACTCCTCGACGACAGCCGCCTCATGGCCGAACGCTGGCAGGCTGCGAGCGGCAACGGCCGCTTCATCCTCGTCCCCGAAAGCCCCCACGCCTTCAACCGCCTCCCCACCCGCGCCGCCTCCCGCGCCAACGCCTGGGTCCGCGCCTGGCTAGACCGGCGGCTGGCAGCGGCGAAAGCGAAGGCTGCGGAATAGGGCGGCGGTCGAGGCTTATTCCCCCGCACCTTGGTCGACATAAGCCGGCTGCGAAAAGTTCTCCACAGGCCGCCGTCTCGTCCGCGCCTTGTCAACGCCAGCGCCGGCCCCCAAAAGTTCAGCCGACCTCCGCCGGAATCGACTCATGCGCCAGTATCACGACCTGCTCCAGGATATCCTCGACAACGGCGTCGATCGCGGCGACCGCACGGGCACTGGCACGCGCGGCGTCTTCGGCCGCCAGATGCGCTTCGATCTTTCGGAAGGCTTCCCACTTGTCACCACCAAGAAGCTGCATGTCCGCTCCATCATTGTCGAGCTGCTCTGGTTTCTGCGCGGCGAGACCAACGTGAAATGGCTGCAGGAGCGCGGCGTCAGCATCTGGGACGAATGGGCCGGCCCTGACGGCGATCTCGGCCCCGTCTACGGCAAGCAATGGCGCAGCTGGGCAACGCCTGACGGCCGCATCATCGACCAGATCGAATGGGTCAAGAACGAGATCATCCAGAATCCGAATTCGCGGCGTCTTGTCGTCTCGGCATGGAACCCTGCCGACGTTGACCGGATGGCGCTGCCGCCCTGCCACTGCCTGTTCCAGTTTTTCGTCGCGAACGGAAAACTGTCCTGCCAGCTCTACCAGCGCTCCGCAGACGTCTTCCTCGGCGTGCCGTTCAACATCGCGTCCTACGCGCTGCTCACCATCCTGATGGCGAAGGCGACGAAGCTTGAGCCCGGCGAGTTCGTGCACAGCTTCGGAGACGTTCACCTTTATGCGAATCACTTCGAGCAGGCGCGCCTCCAGCTCCAGCGCCAGCCCAAGCTGCTGCCGAGCCTGGAACTTAATCCATCCAAATCCGACCTGTTCGGGTGGGATTACGAAGATTTCACATTAACGAACTACGTGGCCGATCCGCATATCAAGGCGCCTGTGGCCGTCTGAGCCGCAGCCAAGATGTTGCAAATGCAACAAGCCATCTACCTGACAGTCCAATAGATTCAAGGCGTTTCGCTACCGACCTGAATTTCGGATGCGGCACTGTACACAGGCCCGGAATAACTCCCAGCAAGCGCCCCGGGGCGCAGCGTTAACCAGTTGGCCGCAAACTGACTGAAACCTAATACATCAACATCTTGTGCTTTTCTCACTCCCATAACAAACACACGGGCCGCCCGGACATTAATCCCCGAGGCGGGTGTGATCCGTCGGAGGGATCTATCCAATGTCGTTCAAACTGATCGTTGCTGCTGCGGTTGCGACCGCTGCTCTTGTTGCCTGCGCTCCGGCTGCCGAAACTCCGGCCGCTGAAGCCCCCGCCGCCGCTCCGGCGGCTGCCGAGCCGGCCCCGGCTCCGGCTGCCGACCCGATGGCGACGCCGGCTGACCCGGCTGCTGCTCCGGCCGCTGACCCGGCTGCTGCTCCGGCTGCCGACCCGGCTGCTGCTCCGGCTGCTCCGGCTGCGCCGCACTAAGCCCTTACCGGCTTAGGCTGTAACCAAGACTCGCAAGAGTCGCGAAAGGGCGGTCCTGTCGGGCCGCCCTTTTTGTTGTTGCTTTCGTTCTTCCCCGATCTTGTCTAGGGCCCACGCAGGGTCAGTCGCGTTCGGGATAATTGCCGATGGCCCCATCACGTCTGCAGGTAGCGATCATCTCAGCACTGGCCGGCATCTATGCTGTCTACGCTCTGATCGTGATCGCCCGCGCCGGCGATGAGACCGGCCAGTTCCTTGCCGGCAAGATCTCAATCGCCGACGCGTTTGCTGGCCTGGGTGTTTCAGCCGGACTGTTCGTTCTTGGCGGCGGGGCGTTGTGCATGGCGCTGCGAAAAAGACCCAAGCCTTAAGCTGCGGCGGGATCGACCTCGCCGCGGTTCTCGCGCTGGCGGATCATCCACGACACCACAACCGCGCCGACCATTTTGCCGAGGATGAACAGTATCCAGTTCGGCAGGTTCAGCATGTCCCCCGGCGATGCTGTTCCCGCCATCACCTGCGCCAGGTCCGCACCATAGAGGAACACCGTCGTGTCGATCGGCGCCGCCAGTGCGCTCGACAGAAGGATGCGCGTCGACAGTCGGTACTTCGTGAAAGTGAACAGCAGCCAGTCCACCGTCTCGGAGATCGCAAACGCAATGCCCGATGCAATCGCGATGACCGGCCACGAATAGTAGAAAGACCATCCGATCGCGAGGGCCATCAGCACCAGCACGCGATGTCCCATCTCGCGCTGGACGAAGTCGCGGATCACGAAGACCAGGCCGGTCGCGATGGTCAGCGGGTTCACGAGGATCGTATGCGCCGTTCCGAACAGCCAGCCGAGTTGGTCGGTTGCGTCAACGCCGCTGATTTTGCCGAAACTCCAGTTCAGAAACGGGATCAGCGCGACATAGAGATAAGCCCAGGCGCGGCCCTTCAGCCGCCAGATCAGAAAGCCTGTCGCCACCAGCCCTGCGAGAACAAAGGGAAGGTGCGCCGGATCGCGCGAGGCGACAATCGACACGAACTCTTTCCAGACAACATCCATGCCTGATCCACTCTCAGCACTTGCGCATGTCGCCAAAGCCGGTCCACTGCGCGTCCATCGCGGCAGTCATTACAGAGTTCCACGTGGCCACGTCCACCTTTCCCGTCACAGCCGACACCATCGGCGTCCGCATCGTCGCCGCGATAGGCAGGCGAGGGGAGCTTGGGCGTGACAATCGCCTGCTGTTCAGGCTCAAGGCCGACATGGCGAACTACAGGCGCATCACGGCAAAGACCCCGCTGGTGATGGGGCGCAAGACCTGGGAAAGCCTGCCGAAGCGTCCGCTCCCAGGCCGCCCCAACATTGTCGCCACGCGGAACCTCGACTTCCTCGCACCCGGCGCCTTCGTCTACTCCAGCCTGCCGCCCGCCCTTGCTGCCGCCCGCGCCATGGCGTCCGCATCCGGCGTCCCCGAAGTCTCCATCATCGGCGGGGCCGCCATCTACGAAGCGGGCCTCGCGCTCGCGACCCACATGACACTGACAGAAGTCGATGCCGAAGCCGAAGCTACGGTCTTCTTCCCCCGGTTCGACCGTTCCCTATGGCGCGAAACATCCTCCGTCCACGTCGCAGCCGACGCCGACAACGAAGCGAGCTTCGTGATCCGCGAGTTCGAGCGGAAGTAGCCGGCCTTCGCCGCGCACGCAGTGGGCGTCCGTCGAAGCATGTGCGGGGGCGCACCAGCGCCCGCGGCCCGCACACACTTCCCAACACGCGAAAACCCAGCCCCTGCATCAGCGCCCCCACGCGTCCAAGATCGCCTCCGCATGCCCATTCCCCAGTCCGCCAACGCAGTCTAGTTTCCGTCTGCCACGGAGACCTGCATGCGTATCCGCCCCGCACTTCTCGCCCTTCTGGCGATCACGGCCTGCGCCACCGGCCCAGCTGTCGTGACGCCGATCGCGTCGCTGGCGCTTCCTGCGCAAAGCGCAGCCGAAACACTGCTCGCGATAAATGCGCTGTGCTCAGCCGAAGCGCTCGGTGCGGACGGCATTGCGCCTGACATCAAGCTCGCGGGCGGCATGGGCACGGGCGGCTTCAAGGTCGACACCAGCATCCCGCTCGCGCAGGACTGGTTTAACTACGGCCTTGCCCTCAGCCACGCCTTCTACCATCAGGACGCCAAGGCCGCGATGAAGAAGGCGGTTGCCGCCGATCCTGCCTGCTCGATCTGTTCGTGGGGCGAAGCATGGGCGCTCGGTCCCACGCTCAACTATGGCGTCAACGAGGAAGACCGAAAGAAAGCCCTCGCCGCAGCCGAACGCGCGAAGTCGCTCGCGAAGCCGGGCGACCAGCTCGCCATCCGCCTCGCCGATGCGATGGTTGCGCGCTATGCGCCCGAAGCAGCCGTCGATGGGAAGAAGAACATTCTCGGCGGTGCGCGAGCTGGCGAGGGCAAGACCGAACCCGCGTTCGGTCAGGCGCTCGCGAAGATCGCGGCGGACTATCCCGGCGAGCCCGAGCTCACCGTTCTTGCCGCCCACAGCCTGATGATGCCCGTGCGTGGCGGCGACAAGTCAACACTGAAACAGGCGCTCACGCTCATCGAGACAGTGCTGAAAGCCAATCCCGACGACACCGGCGCGATCCATTACTACATCCACGGCACGGAGTTTGATGGTCGCGCAGAGGACGCGATCCCCTATGCCAACAGGCTCGGCAAGCTCGCCCCGCTCGCAAGCCATCTCGTGCACATGCCGGCGCATACCTTTTTCCACGCCGGCCGCTATCAGGACGCCGCCATCGTCAACGCGCAGGCGATCGAAGCCGACACGAAATGGATGGACCTCGGCGGGGATCCGCGCCCGCCGATGGACGGCAAGTTCATTCTGCCGATGTACTACGCGCACAATCTCTCCTTCGGCCTCGCTGGCGCGATGATGTCCGGCGATGGCGAGCTCGCACTGCGCTATGCCGAGCATGCGAGACACGCCTATCCCGCCTCCGGCCCCGAACAGCGCTGGGATCCGACGCCGCGCACCTGGGTCGCGCTTGCCCGCTATGCGCCCGACAGGATGCTCGCCGTTCCCGCCGTTACGCGTGATGATCCGGAGTTCCGCGCATACCGCGCCTATGCCCGCGGCGAGGCGTTGCTTCAGAAAGGCGACGCCGCTGGCGCACGCCGTGAACTCGCGCTGCTTCGCAAGGAGATCGCCGGCGAAGAAGAACAGCAGGTCGCCGTCGCCGTCCTCGAGGGCCGCCTGGCTATGGCCGAAGGCAACATGCGCCGCGCCCTTGAACGCTTCGCTGCGGGAGCCAGGATTCAGGAAGCGGAGATGGCCGGCTACATGGATCCGCCCGCCTGGTGGTATCCGATCCGCCGCTCGGTCGCCGCGGCCCATCTGCGAAACGGCGACTTCGTGAAGGCCGAATCGGAAGCACTCGCCTCGCTCAAGGCGTGGAAGCACGATCCTCTCGCTCTCTGGGTGGTGGGCAAGGCGCAGGCAGGGCAGGGACGCGTTCAGGACGCTGCGGCAACACTCGACCGCGCACGCACGCTCTGGCGCGGCGACTTCGAGAGCATCACGGCCGACGTTATCTGAGTGCCATTGCCGCGCTGCGGAAACCTGGGCCGCGGGGAAAACCCCTCCCTTTACGTTCGCGGAAATGAAAATATTTCTGGCGTGGTACGTTTGAGAAATGCGCTGCGGTGCAACAGGAGCCACCTAGACAGTATCAAGTTTTTAGACTGCCTTTTCAAGGCGGTGCGTAAATGACGTAGCGTGCATCACGCAAATTCACACGAACGTGAGTGCCTGCCCCTGCGACATTCCGTTCGCGGCATATCTTGCTGCGATGCACACTAACGCCGCAACCGACTGTCCTTTACGTAACTACCCCGTTCCGTAGCGGCACCATTGACGCAGGAAAGAGCCGCCTCTCTGATCATATTTGCGCGAACCCGATGAAATCGAGGTGAGCGCAGGCGTCACACAGAATCAAGGGACGCTTCGGGAGGATCGCTGCCAGGGAGGACGCGTCGCATGGCGCAGATTAATCGTATTTCACTCGTGAGCTTGCTCGCGCTTGGACTGGCAATGCCAGCCTTTGCGCAGAACACGGAAACGGGCCCGCAAACCGCGCCCCAACCTGCCGCGGATCAGGATGAAGACCGCGGTCGCGACGTCGTCATCATCACAGCCAACAAGCGGGAAGAGTCAGTTCAGGACATCGCAGTTGCAGTTACGGCTATCACCGGCGAGCTGCGCGACGAGATCGGCCTGACGACCGTTCAGGACTACACAAACTTTGCGCCGGGGCTCAGCTACTCGACTGCAAACGATCGTCTTGGCATGCGCGGCGTCACGCGTACGTCCAACAACTTCGGTATCCGCTCCGGCATCTCGAACTATGTCGACGGCGTTTACTTCTCGTCCGCCATCCCGGCGAGTCGCGAGGCGATCTTCGTTGACCGTGTTGAGGTCGTTCGTGGTCCGCAGGGAACCCTCTACGGCCGAGACTCTATCGGCGGCGCCCTGAACGTCATCACGAAAAGGCCGACTGAAGATTTTGAGGGGCAGTTCAACCTCGGGGCTGGCGATTATGACAGCCTGAAAGCCGAAACGACGATTGCCGGACCGATCACCGACTGGCTCAGGTACCGTGTTGGCGCCTCCCGGAACTTCCAGGGCGAGGGCTATCTCACCAACGTCGCAAACGGCGACACCGAAAACGGACGGCGCGACGACACCTACATCGAAGCGCAACTCGAAGCGGACATTGGCGATCGCATCGACCTCTGGGCCCGGTACGGGACATTGTCTTGGCACCGTGTCGGACCGCCAGGCGCCCGCACGAATGCTGGTGCTTCCGAGCCCTATGATACGCGTCTGTTCGGAGCTCCCGGCAGCGCCAACATTAACAGCTTCGGTGGCTTCAGCCCCTTCGCGTCGAACGTTGTCCAGACGGGAAGCCAGAAGACGAACCCGAATGCTGGGCAGAGCGAGCAGCTTAAATTCAATGCCGATTTTCAGCAGTTCACTGACCTGTATCCCACGTCGGAAACGGCGATCGAGGCGATCTATCACGCCGACAATTTCGACATCAAATACCTGGGTGGCTATGTCTGGTATCACTACAATCTGCAGCTCGACAACGACGGCGGTCCCGTCTCGCAATTCAGTTTGCCGTTCGCGCTGAATGGCACGCCTGCCGGCACGCCGCTCTCTGTCGGTCGTCGGACTGACTACAACGAGAACCGCGCCTGGTACTCGAACGAGATCAACATCGTTTCGACAGATGATGGTCCGCTCCAGTGGATCGCAGGTCTCTATCAATACCAGGAAAACTACAGTCAGCCGATCTACGTCACGTCGGTGCCGAGCATCAATCAAGGCGTATTCCGGGTGGACGGAAGGCCGTTGCCGGATCTGCCCGACTTCACAGGACGCAACGCATTCTCCGGTTCTCCTCTTGGCGGCGACCTCTGGTACTTTTCGAACAATGAAGGCAAGAATGACGCCTACGGTGCCTTCCTGCAGACCGACTACGAGATCAACGACCAGCTCAAGATCACCGCCGGCCTGAGGTGGTCGAACGACATCATGGATGCAGCTGACTCGGTTCGCTTCATCACTCAGTATGGTGTGAACCTCGGTGGACCGGCGCGTGTGGATCTCACGTCCGCAGCAAGCAACCTCTTCGGTGGCCCCGACCCCAACACTATCACGGCCTCCAATCCGTGCGGCTCGGCAGGCCAGGGAATCGTGGGTGCCAATCCAACGGCTGCGAACGGCGTGCCGGTTACCGGTGCGGCCGCCATCATCGCCAACTGCGGTGGTCTCAACGATCGCAGCCGCTATGGCGTCTACGTGAATCCGCTGAATGGCGTGGCAACCCGGCAGCTGGCTGCCGAGTGGGAAGAGGTCACGGGCGTTGTCGGCATCGACTGGACGCCTGACGACGACACGCTGATCTATGGCAAGTACAACAGGGGCTATAAGCCCGGTGGTCTTGGCTGCGCCGACACCAACTGCAACCTCACCCCGACGCCCTACACGGACAAGGAACTCGTCGACGCATTCGAGCTTGGCTTCAAGCGCGAATGGTCGGACTTGAACCTGACCACCAACGCGACCCTGTTCTATTACGACTATCAGGGCTACCAGGTCTCGAACACGATCGTGCCCGAGACGGATCCGTCCTCGGGTATTCGTCCGCCAGCGTACGTCGCCTACCTGAACCTGCCGAAGGTTGCGACAACGGGCTTCGAGCTGGAGACGATCTGGTATCCGACGGACAACCTCCGCTTCCTGTTCAACTACGGCTACACCAACCCCGAAATCGGTGACTCGCCGTCGCTGATCAACGGTCTGGATCCGTTCGCGTTCGATCCGGGCGCGAGCCCCCAGGGCACGCCGCTTCCGTTATCCGCAGCCCAGCTTGCGGCATGTCCGATCTCGCGTGGCGGCACCAACGCCACAGCTCCAGCGAACACGCCGAACTGCACAAAACAGCAGGGCCAAAATCTGAATGGGAACATTCTGCCCTTCAGCCCGAAGAACAAGATCGCGCTCAACGGCACGTACACCTGGGACTTCGAGGACGGCTCCACCCTTGACGCATCAGCCAGCTATTTCTGGCAGGATGTTGCCTACAGCAACATCTTCAACATGTGGGCGACCAAGATCCCGCAATGGGATCAGGTCGATGCCCGCCTGAGCTGGACCAGCTCGGACGGCATGTTCACTGTGATCGGCTTCGTTCGAAACCTCATGGACGAAATCCAGTACGACAGCCGCGGTGGCGGTCGCCGTATTGCGAACGGCCAGCGCGATGTGAGGCCCGGGTTGTGCGGATCGACCGCGGCCAACTCAATCTCCTTCGGGCCGACGACCCCGACCGGCTTCCTCGGAGAGGACTGCCTCACGGTCACCGAAACCTACCGTCCGCCCCGCACCATGGGCGCGGAACTGCAGATCCGGTTCTAGTCCTTTCACTTTCCCAATGGCGGTGCTCCCGCGATTGGCCCTTGCGCCGACCCCTCCCGGGGTCGGCGCCTTTTATTTCGGGGCGTGCGTTCGCGCACCAGCCTCGGCGGTCCGTCCGTTGATCTCTGCCTTGCTGCGCTTCCACTCCGCCTCCATCGCCTTGCGCCACTTCACGCGCAGGGTTGAAGGACGTTCGGGGAAGCGCTCGTCCAGCACAGTCGCCGACAGCACGCGATCCGACCTGAACGACCGGAAGTCTTTCCGCGCCTCACACCAGGCGCAGATGATCCGCGTGGTCTCGTAGTAGCCGAGGAGAATCGGCCAGATCACGCGCTTGCTCGCCCGGCCTTCCACGTCGCGATAGTCCAGCAGCATCTTGCGCGAGCCATTGATCGCGCCGCGCACAATGCCCAGATCGATCGCCTCTTCGGCGCGATCCCAGGCTGGAACGACGCGATGCGCGGGATCGTCGATATAGGGCCGCAAGCGCTCCGGTACGCTTGCCTCGATCTTCGCCAGCAGGTCCTGCGCGGCGCGCGCAAGTTTCGGGTCGCCGCGATTGATCACCCATTGCGCACCCAGCACCGCCGCCTCAATCTCGTCCGTCGTCAGCATCAGCGGCGGCATGTCGAGGCCCTTGTCGAGCACATAGCCAATGCCGGCCTCGCCGCGGATTGAAACGCGCTGCGCAAGCAGCTCCGCGATGTCGCGATAGACCGAGCGCTTTGAGGTCTCGAGTTCCGCCGCCATCGCGTCTGCCGTGACGGGCTTCTTCGAGCGCCGCAGGATCTGGATGATCTCGAAAAGACGGTCTGCTTTGCGCACGCATTCACCCCGTCTCCCGCTACTGACACCATGCTGTCAGCAGGCCGGCGGCAGGTATGTGTCATCAGACCGGGACAGGCAAGGAAGACCGAAATGACGGGATCTGTCGCCGGCGCGCTGCGCGTGGTTCTCAAGCTGGTCCTGATCGTTCAGCCGCGAAACTGGGCCTACTGAGATAGCCAACCATCTCCCCGAAAAGCCAGCGCACGAGGAGCAAACGAAGACCGGCAGTCAGACTGCAATCATGCGGCGGCCAGCTGCCCCGAAAGAAGGACAGGGCCGCCGGTTTGTTTCAGCGCGTCACGATCGGAAACACCGGGTTGGGCGCATCCATCCACTGGCTCAGCTTCAGCAGCGCCTGCGGACTTCCCTCAAGCTTCACCGCGCCGCTCGCGATTTTCGGGGGCAGGGGCTGGCCGCCGAAAATGCCGCCGAGAAAATCTGCGCGCGTCGCCGTCAGCGTGACGTCCACCGGGCCCGGCGCAGCAATCTCCTCATGCACCAGCACGCCATTGGCGATCGAGACATAGCTGCGCTCATTGCTGTCGCTCAGAACGAAGGCAAGCTTCAGTGTCTGTCCCGCCGCCTTCTCGGAATCGAGCCGCACGGCCAGCAGGTCCATCAGCGCTCCGAGCGGCAGGTTTGCCAGTGCCGCCATCTGCGACGCGGGATTGGCGCGCGGCGCGCCGACGCCCTCGCGCAACTCCTTCGCGCCGGTCAGATAGATGTTGCGCCATGTCGAAGGCTCGGCCTGCCAGCCAAGCTGGTCATAGCTGCGCGCCAGCAGGTCCTTCGCTTCGGCGTCGCTCGCATCCGCCATGACGGCGTGGTTCAGCAGCTCCGCCGCCCAGGCATAGTCGCCTTTATCATAGGCACCGCGCGCTATCTCCTTCACGCGTGCCGCACCGCCCATCGCCTCCACATAGCGCTTGCCCGTATCCACCGGAGGCGTGGGCGCAAGGTTCGACGGGTTGGCGTCATACCAGCCCATGTAGAACTGGTAGACCGCGCGGCTGTTGAAGCTCAGCGAGCCATAATAGGGCCGGTCATACCATTCGTTTTCCAGCTCGGTCGGAAGCTTGAGCCGCGCCGCGATCTCGTCGCCATTGAGGCCCTTGTTCATCAGGCGAACTGTCTGGTCGTGCAGGTAGGCATAAGCGTCGCGATGCTTGCCCAGATAGTCGCGGATCACGTCATTGCCGAAACGCGGCCAGCCATGGCTGGCGATCAGTACGTCGCTGTCGCCGAACAGGCGCAGGGCTTCGGTGAGCCCCTCGGCCCACACCTTCGCATCGCGTACAACGGCGCCCCGCGGCGTTAGGATGTTGTGCTGCGTCGCGTTGGCGTTCTCGGCCATGTCGACGATCTTCCAGTCAGGGAAGTAGACATTCATTTCCGCGGGCGCTTCAGTGCCTGGGGTGAACTGGAAGACCATCTTCACGCCGTCGACCGTCATCGTCTCGCCGGTCTCGCCAATCTCCTTCGTCGGCGGGATCAGCGACGACGTGCCCGTCGATAGCCCCGGGCCAATGCCGGCATTGACCAGCCCGTTCTCGCCTTTCGGCAGCGGGATGCCGAACTGGTACATCGCGCGCCGCTGCATGGCGGGGCCGGCGATCACATTCTCGCCCACGGCCGCCTCGAGGAATCCTTCCGGTGCGATCACCTGGACCTTGCCCGCCCGCACATCGGCAAGCTGCACAATGCCCGCCGTGCCGCCAAAATGGTCGGTGTGCGAATGGGTGTAGATCACCGCTGTCACCGGCCGCGCACCGAGATGTTCGTTCGCGAGATCGAGCGCCGCTTTCGCTGTCTCGTCTGAGCCCAGCGTATCGATCACGATCCAGCCGGCATCCCCCTTCACGAAGGTGATGTTGGCGAGATCGAAGCCGCGCACCTGCCAGATACGCTCGCTCACCTGAAAAAGGCCATGCTTCGCCATCAGCTGGCCCTGCCGCCACAGGCTGGGGTTCACGGTCTCGGACGACGCCCCTTCCAGGAAATCGAAGGCGGCGAGATTCCACACCGGCTGGCCGGCGGCGGTCGCGATCATCGGATCCTTGCGGGTGGCGATGAAACCGCGCGCGGCGAAATCGAAGTCGCGCGTATCGGCGAAATTGCGCTCGCTGCGCACGACGTCATGGGCGGCGCGCGTAAAGGACGAAGGCGCCTCGGCGCCGGCCAGCGGTGGCGGGGCTGGCGGGCGATCCGCAACGCTTGTGCAGCTGGCCAGCGCCAGCATGCCGACACCGATCAGCAGAGCAGTCTTCATCCGAACCTCCCACGATCCTTCAATCTGATAGGAGCGCGGCGCACGGGGGTCCACCGCAAAGTCCTGCCAGTAGACGCGAGGGCTGTTGCACCCCATCTTTGCCGCAGCGGCAGGAAGAACATCATGGACGGGGCGACAATCGGAATTCTGGTCGGCGGTGTTGGCGCCGGCATTGTTCTTCTGCTCTTCGCGATGTCCCGAAGGCCTGTGAAATGCCCCGGCTGTGGACGCGAGCAGCCCTTGCGGCGCGCGCCGGCATCGATGGAGCAAGCGATGTGGGGCGGCTCGACCTGCGAAGGCTGCGGCGCCAATCTCGACGCGCGCGGCCGCATCAAAAAGAAGAAATAGGAGCGTATCGCCCGGGCGCCGGTCGAGGGTCTGGCGGGGATTGGCATCGGGCGCGACGCGACCGACATCTCATTCCTGACGACCACGGGCCCTTGCATGAGCGTATCGCAGAGCGTGGGCGCAGCCGAAGCCGCCGGCGCGATTGCAGCCTGATCCGCTTCGATCAGGCCTTGAGTCGGTCGGCTCGCTGCGGATTGTTGGCGTTGAGCCAGGCATCCGTCATCGGCGTCATCCAGCGGCATGCATGGTCAATGAACACCAGCGCCTTCATGGCGTCGGGCGAGGGCCGTGTCGCCATCGCATAGGCCATGCCCATGTCCCGCGTGCGGTTGGGATAGTTCAGCGTGAACAGATCGCGCCGCAGATCGGCGTCTTCCGTGTAGATCTGCTCGCGCTCCGTCACGAGGGCAAAGCCGGCGGCGAGCACCGCATGACCCGCATCCATTGCAGCTGCGCGCACTCGTTCGGGCGAGCGCGCGGCGGCGAGGCGTCCGGCGGCGTTCAGCATGCGCGGGCGGAAGCCAAGAATGTCGCCATTCATGACAGCTGAATCGAGCTTCTGTGGCGCCAGCATGCGCGTCATGTTGCGGCCAGCGATGCAGACGGAGTTGACTGCGAGGCGGAAGCGGGCTGGCGAGAACGCGCCGTCCGTGGTGAACACGTCCTTCCAAGAGAACACGGCGATGGCCACGCGACCGACACGGGGATGGCGACGGCGAAGCTGCGCCGCCAGCGCTGGCTCCCAGCTGTCGCTTCCCTGCCGCTCGTGATGTGTTGCGCCGAGGCGCAAGAGGATGAAAACCGCGAGGCCGCCAGGCCGCCCACGCGCTGCGGGGCCAGAAAGATAGACGGAATGCAGGTGCTCACCGAAGCGATCCAGCGCGGCATCGGCTGCTTCGTCTCCGGCTTCGAGAGCGGGTTGGGCGATTTGCTCGCGCGCGATAGCCGCGTTCGTTACCCGGCCCCAGTGATCCTGGGGCCAGAAGGCGCCGCGCAGCCGAACCGTGTGGCCCATACGCTACTCCCGTCTATGCCCGTTGGGATTTGCATTCCCCGGGCCACGCCTCCCACTCCCAGCCATGTCGCGCATTGACGATGCGCCGCCACGGCTTTGGTCGTAAACAAAACGTTAAGTCAGGCGCAGCGGAGCGCAAGGAGATTCATCCGCTCGAACGGCAATTAAGTTGTGGCTCACCATGACACGCGGCGTTCATACAGGTTAACGGCGCGAGACTGTTAGCGACGCGAAGCGTGCGCACCGGCCTGTCGCGATTGACCACGTCCTTTGATCCATGTCGTCGCGCTGCTTGCGCTGAAGGCCGAGCCGGTTCTGATCCGCAAGGCGTTACCCGACGATCCCGATGACAAGGCGAGCCGCTGTATCGAGGCGGCGGTCGATGCCGTGCTGATCGCCTGCCTTTACCTGCCCAACAGCAACCCGCAGCCCGGTCCGCGGTTTGTCTGCAAGCTCGACCAGTTCGATCGGCTGATCGAGCATGCGCGCACGTTGAAGAAATCAGCCGCGCCTGTCGTGCTGCTCTGAGAGTTCAACGTCGTGCCGACTGACGCCGACGTCTACGAAACCACATCCTATGACGACGACGCGCTGTTGCGGCCAGAAAGTCGTGCGGCCTAGCGCAAGCTGCTTAAGCGGGGTTGGACGGTCTCGATCCGCGAACTCAATCCGGACAAGACAGTCTATACATTGTGGGACAATTGCCACCGCCCCAGCTTGCATCTGCCGGCGTTGATCTCTGGGCATGCAGCGAGCCCAACCCCGGCGATCATGCACCGGTGTGGGTGAAACGCGTGCCGGAAGCCAAGGCGAAAGCCCGCAAGCCCTTAACCCCGCAAGCCCTTAACAAAGGCCTAGGCGCGAAAGCGTGCGCCTACTCGAAAATGATCTTCGGCGCCGGCTTATTCGGCGCGGCGCCGAGCGCTTCGTTCACAGCGTCCGCCAAAAGGCGGAACGCTTCGGCCGCGCTGGATGCGCCGGTCGCTGCGGGCACGCCGGCGTCGCCGCCTTCGCGCAGGGCAGGCAGGATGGGCAGGGCGCCGAGGAAGGGCACGCCAAGTTCGGCAGCTGTGCGCTCTGCGCCGCCCTTGCCGAAGATGTAGGCGCGCGATCCGTCGGGCTGCTCGAACCACGCCATGTTCTCGATCACGCCCAGCACAGGCACTGCCGTCTTGCGGAACATGCCGACGCCGCGCCGCACGTCGGCCAGGGCCACTTCCTGAGGCGTCGAGACGATCACCGCGCCATCGAGCGGCAGCTTCTGCACCAGCGTCAGCTGCACCTCGCCCGTGCCCGGCGGCGTGTCGATGAACAACAGGTCGAGATCGCCCCAGTCGGTATCGGTGATCAGCTGGCTCACCGCAGACATCACCATCGGTCCGCGCCAGACAACCGCCTGATCCGGATCGACCAGATAGCCAATCGACATGCTGGCAAGGCCATGCACCATAACCGGCTGCATCCGCTTGCCTTTCACATCGGGCTTGACGCCAACCGTACCAAGCATGGTCGGCAACGATGGTCCGAATACATCGGCATCAAGCAAGCCGACGCGAAGTCCGCTACGTGCCGCGGCCACGGCGAGGTTCACGGCGACGGTGGATTTCCCGACGCCGCCCTTGGCCGACGCGACTGCGATGATCCCACGTGCAGGGCGCACGATCGGAGTTTGTCCCGGCGGCGGGGCAGGGAGAGGTCGCGAGGCTGGCGTCGCAGGCACGCTGCGTGCGCCGGTTGTCGCTTCAGCTGTCAGGACAGCGGTCACCGTGCTCACGCCCGGCGCGCGCGCCGCCGCAGCTTCGGCGACCTTGCGCAGCGGCTCGTCCGACGCGCCCACCGTTGTCTCGATCACGAAGCCGACCTTGCCGTCCGGCCGCACGACCAGCCCGCTGATGCGACCGGAGGTGACAAGGCCCTTGCCGCTGACGGGATCCTTCACTGCATCGAGCGCGGCGCGAACGCGCTGTTCAAGACCGGGTGTGTCGCTGGGCGAGGGCATAGTCGGAGACGCTTCAAGCAGCCAGGTTTGGCGCTCTGCTATCAGGCTTTCCCGGCGCCGGCAAAGCGGCCGGCGATCATCCTTGCAAGGCCCCGGAAGATATAGGGCGTCTGGCGCGGGTCCTTCAGCACGACGCCGATGGCGTGAACAGGTTGTCCGCCTTTAAGCTCTGCCATGAAATCGATCCATGCAATCCGGGAGCGCGTGGTGAAACGATGGCGCTTCACGGTTGCCGCCTCGTCCTTCGAGAGCCGACCTGATGCGAGCAGGCGATCATCGCTGGCCTCGAGCGCGCCCAGTTCCCTGCGGCCATGATTGAGCGACAGGGAGTTGCCCCGCATCACGCTGACATAGCCGGCCCACTGTACAAGCCGCATCCTGCCCCCAAGGCTGAGCGCGCGGGCATAGAGGTCGTAATCCTCGCCCAGCCGCATAGCCTCGTCATAGGCAAGGCCATGCCTCTCGAGGAACTCGCGGCGCATCAGAGGCTTCAGGAAACCCATCTCGCGGCGCAGGCGCGAAGCCTTCGTGACGTTGCTCTCGACAAAAGCGCTGAACGAAACGTCGAAGGCGGCGGGCTGTTCGCGGAACCAGAGCACCCTGCCGACGGTTATCGGCTCGCCTTCGGGCACCTGCAGCAGGTCGTCAGCGATGAGATCGTGCCCGCTGCCGGTGAGTTCAAGCAGCTTGCCTAGCCTTCCCGGCTGCATGAAATCATCTGAATCGAGGACGCAGATCCACGGCGCGCAGCTGGCGGCGATCGCAGCGTTACGAGCGGCGGCGGGTCCCGCGTTCCGGTCAAGGGCGAAAACCTTTAGCCGCCCCGATCCGTCATCGACTGCGCGCGCGGCGCTGAGAGTCGCTTCTCCGTCTGCCGATGCGTCGTCCACCACGATCACTTCGGCCGCTTCCGGTTGCGCTAACGCGCTGCCGACGGCGCGCCCGATCGTCGCGGCAGCGCGCCAGGCGGCGATCACAACGGTGACGGATTGCCTCGAAGCCGGCCGCGCGCGGTCGTCTCCAACGTCGCGGACCATTGTGAATAAGGTGTCCAGCATGCAGTAAAGGCTGCAAGAAGGCCGCCAGATCTGCCCAATACCCACCCGGCAAGTAATACTGATTACCCAACTTGGTCGGCGGTAAGTCTTCGGCAGGCAGAATCACGTGTTCGTCATGCCGAAATACAATCGCGCGACGGGGGAAACTGACTTATTGCGTGGGCTTGAAGGCGCTTTAATGCGTGCTCAACTACAATGCGACAGAAATCTCCCTAACAACGCCAGCAAGGAGGGCCCTATGCCCTGGAACGACAACAAGGGCAGTGGGGGCGGTGGCCCCTGGGGCGGCGGCGGTTCAGGGTCTGGCGGCGGCAATGGCGATAGCCCTTGGGGCAGGCCAGGCGGCGGACAAGGTGGCCAGAAGCCGCCGGGCGGCCCGGCCGGCGGCGCGAAGGATCGGCCCGACCTCGAAGACACGCTTCGCCGCATGCAGGAACGCTTTCGTCGCAAGGGCGGTGGCGGCAATGGCAGCGGCACGGGTGGCGGCGCAGGTCGCGGCGGCCGCGGTTTCGGCGTGACCGGCCTTGCGATCCTTCTCGTCATTGCCCTGGTCGGCTGGGCCTTCACCGGCATCTATCAGGTTGACGAGCGCCAGCGCGCCGTCGTGCTCCGTTTCGGGACGTTCGCGCGCTTCGAGGATCCGGGCTTCAAGGTGCGCCTGCCGAGCCCGATCGAGCAGCACTACATCGTCGAGGTAAACACCGAGAAGCGCACGGCAATCGGCGGCGAAGAACAGTCCAACCTCATGCTGACCGGCGACGAAAACATCGTCGACATCGGCTTTGTCATCAACTGGCGTATCTACGACCCACGCAAATACCTGTTCAACGTGGTCGATGAAGAGGGCGGCCGCAACGTGCTGATCGAGCAGATTGGCGAGAGCGCGATGCGTGAGATCGTCGGCACATCGGCCTTCGAGCCAATCACCACCGGCGATCGTACCGGCGTCGAGACACGCGTGCGGGCGTTGATGCAGCAGACGCTCAACTCCTACGACTCCGGTGTCGAGATCATCTCGATCGCCATCGGCAAAGCGACGGCTCCGGACGAAGTTGCTGAAGTTCAGCGTCAGGTCTCCGGCGCCGAGCAGAACAAGGCCAAGCGCGAAGCCGACGCCATCGCTCACCGCAATCGGGTCGTGCCCCAGGCCGAAGGCCAGGCGCGTGCTCGACTGCAGCAGGCGGAAGGCTACAAGACCGCCCGCGTCTCCGAGGCGCGCGGTGAAGCCGACCGCTTCAACCTGATCTACGACGAATACCGCGCCGCTCCGCGCGTCACGCGGGAGCGCATGTTCCTCGAGATGATGGAAACTGTGCTGGGCCGGACGGACAATGTCATTCTCGACAACAAGTCAGGCGCGGTCCCGGTCATTCCGCTGGACGTGCTACGTGGACGCCAGCCGGCGCCGACGACGGGACAATAGTCATGCAACAACGTACCCTTGTTATCGGCGGGATTATCGCAGCTATCGCGCTGATCATCCTCGCCAACGCCCTGTATATCGTGCCTGTCGACAAGCAGGCGATCGTCATCCGCGTCGGCTCGGCGCAGTATACGGTCAACGCGAGCGAAAAGAGCGAGTTGCCCAACTACGGCGCTGGGCTTCACCTGAAGATTCCGCTCGTCGACGATGTTCGCTTCTACGAGAAGCGCAACCTCGGCTATGATCTGGATGCCGCCGAAGTCATCGCGGCTGACCAGCAGCGTCTCAATGTCGACGCCATCGCACGCTGGCGGATCAAGAATCCGCTCCAGTACTTCCGTGCAGCTGGCGGGAACGGCGAGCAGCAGCTTGGTCTCCGCTTTACCGCCGCCCTGCGCGGGGAACTCGGCAAGGTCTCGCAGCCCGACATCATCGCTGGCCAGCGCGCCACGTTGATGCAGCGCGTGCGTACCGCTCTGCAGGCGCAGATGAACACGCTCGGCATCGAGATCATCGACGTCCGCATCCGCCAGGCCGACCTGCCGGAAGCGAACTCGCAGCGTGTCTATGACCGCATGAAGTCGCAGCTGCAGCAGAAGATCAGCCAGTACAACGCGGAAGGGGAAGGCCTGTTTGCCTCGATCACCGCGGAAGCGGATGCGCAGGCGCGGGTCATCGTCGCCGAAGCGGAACAGAAAGCGCAGGTCCTGGAAGGCGAAGGCGATGCCGAACGCAACCGGATCTTTGCCGCCGCCTATGGCAAGGACGCGGAGTTCTTCGCTTTCTACCGCTCGCTGCTCGCCTACGAGAACTCGATCAAGGCGGGAACGCCCTTCGTGCTGTCGCCCGACAGCGAGTTCTTCAAATACATGCGCGGCTCGACCCCGCGCTGATCTGGCGATCGGTGTCTGAAACTGAAAGCCCCGCTCGCCTAGAGCGGGCCTTTTCGCTTCAAGTCTAACGCTGCTTATTTGGCTCGGTCGGCAGCTCCGCAAATTCCTGCTCGCTCAGGATCGCGTTCTCAACGATTAGCCAGTCGCCATCCTCACGCAGGCTGAGTTCGACCGTGAAGACATCGCCGAGTTCTGACTTCGCAACGCTCACGACTGCATCACGGCCTTCATAGCGTGGCCCATCGACCTTGCCGCCTTCGCGAGCGATCAGCTGCACCATCTCGGGCGCAAAAATGCCCTGCCATGCTGTGCTGTCGGGGCCATCGGCGAGCGCGTCCTTGATCGCCTCCATGTTGACCTGGTCCACCAGCGGCAGCATGCGCGCGAGGTCCTTGCCGTTGTAGGCGTCCACGAAGGCGCGCGCGACGGACACTGGGTCCTTCATGTCAGGTGGCGCCGGCTCGCCGCTGCAGGCGGCGATGACGGCGATGACAGCGCCGGCAATCCAGCGCCTCATGCCGCCAGCCAGGCCGGCTTTGCGAAGGGCAGGTCGAGATCGCGCGAGACGGCGGCGTGGGCGATCTTGCCTTCGGCGACGTTGAGGCCTTCCGCCAGATGTTTGTCCGCCTTCAGCGCCGCTATCGCGCCCTTGTTGGCAAGGTCGAGGGCGAAGGGCAGCGTGACGTTGTTGAGCGCGTAAGTTGAGGTGCGAGGCACGGCGCCGGGCATGTTGGCGACGCAATAGTGCAGGATGCCGTCGACCTCATAAATAGGGTCATCGTGTGTGGTCGGCCGCGATGTCTCGAAGCAGCCGCCCTGGTCGATCGATATGTCGACCAGAACCGCGCCGGGTCGCATCTTCTTCAGGTGCTCGCGCGTGACCAGTTTGGGCGCGGATGCCCCTGGGATCAGCACCGCGCCGATCACGAGATCCGCCTCGATCACGGCGCGGTCGATCGCAGCCTGTGTTGCATAGATGGTGTCGACTGCACCGGCGAACTGCACGTCGAGTTCTTCAAGGCGCGGCATCGAGCGGTCAAACACCGTGACATTGGCGCGCGCGCCATTTGCCATCTCTGCCGCATGGACGCCTGCGACGCCGCCGCCGAGGATGACCACATTGGCCGGCGGTACGCCGGGTACGCCGCCGAGCAGCAGGCCGCGGCCACGTTGCGTCTTCATCAGCGCATAGGCGCCGACATTGATCGACATTCGTCCGGCGACCTGGCTCATCGGCTGCAGCAGGGGCAGTCGACCGGCAGCGTTGGTCACCGTTTCGTAGGCGATGCAGGTAGCACCGGACCTGATCAGTGCCTCGGCCTGGGGCTTGTCGGCGGCGAGGTGAAGATAGGTGAACAGCGTGTGATGCGGCTTCAGCATCGCGCACTCGACAGCTTGCGGCTCCTTCACCTTCACGATCATCTCGGCGGCGGCGAACACCTCAGCTGCAGTATCGAGCATCCTCGCGCCTGCCCGCACATAATCAGCATCGCTCGCGCCGAGGCCGAGCCCCGCACTCGTCTGCACGAACACGTCGTGGCCTGCGCGCGTCAGCTCCATCACGCTCTCGGGCGTCAGGCCCACGCGGTATTCCTGGGTCTTGATCTCCTTCGGAACGCCGATCTTCATGCCGATCTCCTCAACCTTTGAAGCTGCTTATGCCAGAATCCACCAGACAGCCGCCAGAGCGCTGCGTGGTCAGTTCTGCCTATTTCAGGGGCGCCTCTGCATATGGCGCGCAAGAAGTAGCTTTCCGCAGCTCGTCAGCGTGGAGGCAGACCGCGGATGAAGGCGAGAAGATGCTGCACCGTCTGATCGGGCAGCTGTTCCATCGGCAGGTGTCCACCCTCGGGATAAGTGACGAGATATGCATCGGGGATGGCGTGGGCAAGTGCACGGCCGTTGACAGGCGGGATCAACGCATCCTTCTCGCCGACCATCACAAGTGTGGGCGTGCGGATGGTCGCGAAGGACGCCGGGGTCCATGGCCTCTCAGGTTGCGAGCGCTGCGTCAGCAGCACGTCGCGATGTCCTTCGCCCATGGCAAGCTCGGCGTAGCGATCGACAACGGCGTCGGTGACAAGCGCTTCCTCGACATAGGCGGACTTGAGTCCGCCGCCGACCACGATGCGCGGGTCCATCAGCTTCAGAAGGAAGCGTCCGGCCTCGTTGTTCAGGATGGAGAAGCCTCCGGGTGCGCCGCCGCCTTGCCCAGGCCAACCGGCGGGCGAGACGAGGACCAGCCCCTGCAAGCGCGCCGAATGCTCCATCGCGTAGGCCATCGAAACGGCGCCGCCCATCGAGTTGCCGGCGAGCACGAAGCGATCGATGCCGAGGTGGTCGGCAAGATCCTCAACCAGCTGCGCGTTCCCTTCAATCGTTGCGCGATAGCCCGGGGGCGTCTGCGTCAGTCCGTGGCCGGGCAGGTCGATGGCGACAAGGCGATACTCGCCAGCGAGACGATCGATCCAGGGACGCCACGCATGCACGGACGCGGCAAAGCCATGCACCAGGATGAGTGTGCGTCCGCCGCGCCTGCCTTCATCCGTATAATGAACACGCACGCCAGCCGATGGCTCAAAGGTTCGCGAGGTGGGCAAGCCATACTGCAGCTGAAGCTCGGCTATCGGAATCTCGCGCGTTGCGCATGCCGCGGACGGAAGGCAGGCCAGTGCAATTGCGGAAAGGGGCTGCCAGAGTTTCATACTGTGTTTCCAGGTGCGCGATCGTCTACGCGCGTGGTGCGAGGCTGGATTAGGCACGAATCTCCACCATGCGGCAACTCGGCGCGGAGCCTATCGTGCGCGGCGTACTAAGCTAAGGAGTAATGGCAGGGTTGGACGCCGGATGACGACGCAGGTTCACGTAGCGCCTTTGCGCGCCTGGCTGGCAGAGCGCCCGACCGCCTGGCGCATCGGCGCGGTGCTGATCGGGAGCTGGCTGATTGCGGCCTCCTCCTGGATGTCGGCCCCGATGTATCCGGTGCCGATGACGATGCAGACATTTGCGGTCCTCATGGTGGCCGGCATGGCTGGCGCGCGGCTCGGCTTTGCGATCGTGATAACCTGGCTGACGCAGGCGGCGCTCGGCCTGCCGGTCCTTGCCGACGGCTTGGGCGGACTCGCCCCCTTCTCTGGACCGACGGCGGGATATCTCGCGGGCTTTGCGCTCGCTGCCTTCGTTTGCGGCTGGCTTACAGAGCAGCCGCTCTTGCGCGCGTGGGCCCCGATGCTGGCAGTGTTCCTTGCAGGCCATGGGCTGATCCTCGCTTGCGGCTGGGCGCGTCTGTCGATGTTGATCGGCGCAGAGCCGGCATTCGCGTCGGGCGTCTGGCCGTTCGTGACCGGCGCCGTGCTGAAGTCGCTGCTTGCGGTTGCGGTCGTGAAGCTGGCCGAGCCGCGTATCCGCGCGATGCAGACCTAGGCGGCTTCGACGACAGTCCTCGGCTCGGTCGCGCTGTCGGGCAGGCCGCGCCGCTCGGCCTGGTCCTTCACCCAGGCGGTGATGCGCTCCTGATCGATGCCCAGCCGCTGCAGCAGGTCCGTCGCGAGTTCCAGTCCGCGCGGTTCGGCGTGAGCGATGTGAGCGCGGAAGCCGAGGGCTGCGAGTTCGGCGCGCTCCTGTGTCGAGCTTGCGGCGATGAAGCAGGGCTGCTCGGCGGTCGCAAGCCTGAAAGCTTCGACTGCACCGAGACCACGTGCGCCGAGCACGATTGCCTTCGATCGCCTGGCGTCGAGGCTTTCCATGATACGGAGATCGCGCGCATCGCCGAACACCATGTCGTATCCGTCCGACGCGGCGGCGACGAAGCGATCGGGGTCGCTGTCGACGCCGATGCAAGCAATGTCGTGGTCCCGCAGTGCGTCAGCGGCGAGGCGGCCTTCGGTCGTCATGCCGAAGATCAGAACAGGATGTTCCTGCGCCACTTCTTCCGCGTCGACCACAACGTCCTTGCGGCGCTCGGCAAGGATCCGCGCGATGTGCAGTCCGAGCGCGGTCCAGATTGGCGCGGCGACCAGCGTGACGGCGACCGCCGCCGTCAGCACGCCGGCCCATGCGCCCGGCATCGCGGCGGAAATTGTCGCGATGCCGACGATGACGAGGGTGAACTCCGAACCCTGCGAAAGAAGAAAGCCGAGCTGCGTTGCGCCAGGGACGGCCCAGCCGTTGAGGCGGGCTGCCGTGAACACTACCACCGTCTTGACGATGACGATGACCAGCGCGGTCGCTAGAACGGCGGGCCAGATATAGGCCATGGCAGGCAGGTTCACGCTCATGCCCACACTCATGAAGAACAGGCCGAGCAGGAGACCGGAGAAGGGCTTCACCTCCGCCTGCACCGTATTGCGATAGGGTGTGTCGGACAGCGCCATGCCAGCCAGGAATGCGCCTAGCGTCAGCGAGAGGTCCGCGCGCGCGGTGGCTGCGCTGGCAGCCAGTACGATGAACAGCGCGACGACAGTGAAGGTCTCGCGATTGCCGGTCGCGGCCAGCGATTCGAAGAGCGGGCGCACGACGAAGCGTCCGGCGAGGATGGCGATGGCGAGGGCGAGCACTGCCTTGCCGAGAACGATCACCACCTCGGCGCCCAGGAGATTTGGATCGCCGCCGAGCGAGGCTGCGAAAGTCAGCAGGAAGATGGCGACGATATCCTGCGCCACCAGAACGGCCGTCGCCGAGCGTCCCATCGGGCAGCCGGGCTGGTTGCGGTCGGCAAGAAGGCGCGCGACCACAGCCGTGGAGGAGAGGGCGAGCGAGACGCCGACCAGCACTGCGACGGGCCATGGAAACCCAAACGCGACCCCGATCATCGCGAAGGCCAGGCCGCACAGGACTATCTGCAGCGGTGCAAGTCCGATCATGTCGGCGCGGCGGGTGCGGATCTCCTTCAGCGAGAAATGCAGGCCGATGTCGAACAGCAGGAATACCACGCCGAGGTCTGCAAGAAAGCGTGCGGTCTCATTGTTCTGGACGAGGCCGAAGCCGGACGGCCCGATTACGAGGCCGGCGACAAGATAGCCGACGATGGGGCTCAGCCGTGCGGCGCGCGAGGCAAGCGCCGCCGCCAGCCCCGCGCCGAGATAAATGATGGCAGGCTGCAGGGTTTCAACTGCGGTCATGGGCCTCCGGGTGCCTGCATCCAAACGGCAGGAGCCGCCACGTTTCCGTGGCGGCTCCCATGTTTCCGACGGCAGGGCCGTCAGGCAACCGTTATTTCAGTCCCTCCTGGAGAGGGGGGACGGAAACTACATAGCACGCTTGATCGTGAAGATGACGCGGTCGTCATAGATCGCGGCGTTGTCAACGTCAGTGCCGGCATAGCGGAGGTCGAAGCCTAGACCCATGGCGGAGTAGGTGCCGCCAGCGTTCCAGGTCGTGTAATCGTCTTCGCCGGCGAAGAAGCCGGTGGCATCGACCGTCTGCATGCCGACCGCGCCGGAGAAGGTCAGTTCCGGGCTAGCGACAAAGGCGCCGTTCACTTCCGCATAGACGCCATCGCCCGACTCACCGGTGAATTCCGGCGACCAGTAGACCGCGCCGCCCAGCGTGATCTGGTCGGTGAGGGCGATCGAGGGCTTCACATAACCTTCGTAGTAGTCGAGTTCGGCGGTGTCATCCGAGGCGCTCGGATAAAAGTAGCCGGCGACGCCGACATCCATGGCGACCGGGCCGAGGGCGAACTTGAAGCCGCCATAGAGGTCGAGTTCGAGGTTGGAGCCGCCGGTGCCGAAATTGATGTTCGAGGCCCAGGCGCCCGCGTACGCGCCCGAGTCGCCGAAAGCGACGTCGAAGCCGCCCTGGACGGCCGGGCCCTGGTCCGACTGTGAGACGCCGCGGAAGACATAATCCGTCGTGAGGGCAACGTTGCCGGACACAGTGACTTCCTGGGCAAAGGCGGGAGCAGTCGAGGCAGCGGCCAGGACGCTAAAGATCAGGAGGTTGCGCATAATCAATACCCTTTTCCCCTCTTGTTGAACCGACCCGCAGACGCGGCTTTGCAAGTGCGGACGCGCCGGGGAGCGCCTCCGTCTCGCGGACGACCATGACGATTTGGGCGGACACACCAGAAGCGGTTCGACCAATCCATGCGGCGGCGCAGCGTACCCGCACAATTTCATGACAACCCTTGGGTCACTCGCCCTATGATTGGGCGCCCGCGACGTTACGCCTGGCGTGGTAAGCGACAGCTTAATGACGGTGCGCCGGGCGATTCACGGAAAACTCCGTCTGCGCGCCGACGAATCGGACCCGCCTATTGCCGAAAGTTTGCTGCGGGGCCATCAAGCCGCATGAATTCACCTTCAACTCCCTCTGGGCTGACACAGCTCGGCGCGCAGACGACTTTGCCGGCATCACCTGACCAGGCGGTTCTTGAGCGGGTCCCCAATCCGCATCCCGGAACACTGTATCTTTCACGCTTCACTGCGCCGGAATTCACCTCGCTATGCCCCGTGACAGGCCAGCCGGACTTTGCCCACCTCGTGATCGACTACGCGCCGGCCGACTGGATCGTGGAGAGCAAGAGCCTGAAGCTCTATCTAACTTCGTTCCGCAATCACGGCGCCTTTCACGAGGACTGCACGGTTGCGATTGGCAAGAGGCTCGTCGACCTGCTCGCGCCGTCCTGGCTGCGGATTGCCGGCTACTGGTATCCGCGCGGCGGCATTCCGATCGACGTGTTCTGGCAGACGGGGGTCGCACCGGCGGGACTATGGGTTCCGGACACGGGCGTGCAGGGGTATCGCGGGCGGGGGTGAGCGTTGCCCAGCTGCGGCTCGCAGACATCATCAGTCACAGGCTCGCCTTTATGCCGGTGTGGTCCGCCTGTCATGCTGTCTCCCTTGGTCTCCAAACTGAGTGGAGGGCCCGGGGACGCGGGATGCGCCGCGTATCCGGCGTCTCAGCTTGTGGCGGAGCTACCGGCAGGAAGCGGTTCGCGGATCCCGCGTCCCCGGCAGTTGTTGTGCGGCAGCCTGCGCACCGCAGCTTGCATGTCATACGCCTGGCGCCGTTGAGGCTGCCGGCGAGCGGGCCGGCCCGTTCAGGGCGAGTCCCCGGACAACGCCCAGTCTCGTTGGCTCGAGAGGTTATTCAAGCTCTGCCTGCACCCACACCGCGCTGCTGAACGGTGATCAGTCGCCCGCCTGCCGAGTGGATGCAAGCATTCTAGGACACCTGTGGGCACGGCGGACGCACGTGTCCGGAATCGGCGGGATCGGTTTGTACAAGGGCTTGATATTGTTCGGATCGAGACCGGAAACATGCGTCCAGAATCGGGTGGTTCTGGCGGGGTCTCTGTCAGCTGGGGAATTGGTTCGGTCCCCTTGACGCAGACACCGGGATCCCCGGGTCGCGCTTTCGGCTTGCCCGAGAACAACTCACTGAATGCTGCGAGACGGAGCCGGGCGCTGGCATCCGGGGTAGGGATGTTTTAGGCGGGGTCGACAGGAGACGCAGCATGCGCGCGACGGTTGAGAGCATCTATCGGCATCCGGTGAAGGGCCTCTCGCCGGAGCACATGACGCAGGCGCAGCTCGCGGCGGGTGAGTATTTTCCCGGAGATCGTGACTACGCGATCGAGGTGGGGCCGTCGGGGTTTGATCCGGAGAAACCGAAGCACATTTCGAAGCAGCGTTTCACAGTGCTGTCGCGGTTTCCTTCATTGGCGCGGATCAGGACGCGGCTGGATGATGCGACGGGGTCGTTTCATTTCGGCGATGCGTCTGGCTTCGGAGTCGAGGCGAAGCTTTCGACCGAAGAGGGGCGCGCGTCGATCGAGCTTTTCCTGCAGGCATTCCTCGGCGAAGAAGCTCAGGGCAAGTTGCGCGTGCTGGAAAGTCCGCGCGGCTATCGCTTCATGGATCATCCGCAGGGCTTCGTATCGGTGATGAATCTTGCGAGCTTTCGTGCTGTGGCGCAGGCTATCGGTGTGGACGTCGATCCACTGCGCTTTCGCGCCAACATCTATGTCGACGGATTGAAGCCGTGGGCCGAGGATGAGTGGGTTGCAGGGCAGTCACTGAGCGTCGGCGAGGCGACGCTTTCCGTGTTCAAGCCGATCGTGCGCTGCGTGGCGACGCATGTAAACCTGGAGACGGGGGCGCGCGATATCGACATGGTGGGCATGCTACGCGAGCATTTCGGGCGGGATACGCTGGGGACGTATTTTTCAGTGACAGGGAGTGGGCGTGTCAGTGTTGGGGATGAGGTAAGCGGTTGACCGCGCTCACCAATGCGGCGGAGGCGGCTCCTCGCCCGGCTCGGGGCCGATTGCCTGCTCGGCGTTGGCGAGGCGGTCGGAGAGGCGCTGGATGTCTCGCCTGAGGCGATCGATCTCCTTCCATTGCTCCGTTATCGTCGTGTTGAGATCCTCGATCATGCGCTCGTGGTGGGCCGCGCGGATTTCGAGTTCGTCGATGCGGGATGGATCGTGGGTCATGGGCAGGTCTTTATGACAGCGGCGGCGCTCATGCTACATGCGCGGCTATGAGCGTACACTGCGACTGGCGGGAGATAATGCGGGAGGCGGTGCTGCGGCTTGGCGCGGCCGGCGTCGAGAATCCGATGCGTGATGCGCGGCTGCTGCTGGCGCATGTGCTGGGCATCGATCCTGTCGATGTGATCATGCGCGAAACGGATCAAGTCGATGCTGCCGGGCTCACCGCGTTCGAGGTCGCGGTGCAGCGGCGGCTGAAGCACGAACCGGTGTCACGCATTCGCGGTTGGCGGGAGTTCTACGGGCGGCGGTTCATCGTGACGCCGGATGTGCTGGATCCACGGCCGGAGACGGAGTTGCTGGTCGAGCAGGGGATTGCGCGGCTGCCCCAGGGCGGGCGCGTGCTCGACCTGGGCGTGGGGTCGGGATGCATCGTGCTGTCCATGCTGGCAGAGCGGCCTGACGTGGCGGGCGAGGGCGTCGATATCTCGGCGGCTGCACTGGCGGTGGCGGCGCGGAATGCGGAGGCCCTGGGAGTCGAGGCGCGGGTGGCGTTGGTGCAAGGAGGCTGGGAGAGTTCGCCGGCGGAGACAGTCGATCTCGTTCTGTCCAACCCGCCTTACATTACGGCCGACGAGATGGGCGCGCTCTCGCGTGACGTGATCGACCATGATCCCCACCTCGCGCTTACCCCGGGACGGGACGGGCTGGCGGCTTATCGCGCCATCATCGCTTTTCATGCGCGGAGGGTGCGGCCCTGCGGCTGGATCGGCGTCGAGTGTGGGGCCGGCCAGGCGGACGATGTCTGCGCGCTCATGGCAGAAGCCGGGCTAGTTGAGCTGGCGGCGTACGCGGATCTGGCGGGCATACCGCGCGCTGCTTTCGGCCGCAGGCCACAAAAGGCACCGTAAACCATGGTTTGGGCCGCCTTGTGTATCCACAGGAAAGCGCTTGGCGGCGGCGTTCAAACAGGCTAGCGTTGCCAGTGACGGACTGCGGGCGATTTACAGCCAAGCGTCTGGTTGGTCAGCAAGATAGCGGCCTAACTCCCGTCCGATTGGGGCGAGTACTCTGAAGATCAGGAAGGTTTCATGAAGCGTCAGCGTGGGCGCGGGCGAAAGCCCGGCG
>CAIMMO010000226.1 GCA_903842595.1 uncultured Alphaproteobacteria bacterium | reverse complement strand
TCCAGACCTTCGAGTGCTTCGATGCGGCTGAGCAGAGCGTCGGTTGTGACATCAGCCTCCCAGACCTCCCCATCTGGCTGGAGTTCGGCAGCAAGAGATTGCAGGTCATCCGATGCACGGGCGACCGCAATTGTTCTCGCTCCCTCACGCGCAAGCGCGCTCGCTATCGCGCGGCCAAGCCCGCGGCTCGCACCGGTGACCAGGGCCTGCCGCCCGAAAAGCATCTGTCGATCCGTCACGGGACGTCACGACCAGACGGCGGGGGAGGGCGCATCCCCGCCACGCACGAGCACAACCTCGGCGTCCTCCTGGCCTGCATTCTCCAGAGTCCGGCGCGCGCCGGCTGGAACTGTGATCGTGGCGCCAGGCCCGCATTGAAATGACTGGCCATCGATGCTGCCGCGGATCAGACCCCGGTGCACAAACCAGACATCCGGCACACCAAGCACATGCGAACGGATTGCCGATCCGCGAGTCAGGCGCACCTCCGAGATCTGGAAGCCATGCGCCCAGTCGAGCGGGGCTGACCCGACAAGCTGACGGTGCGTGACGCCTTCCAGCGCAGCAAACTCGCCGTCTGGCCGCGGAGATGTGCTCCGCACCACACAGTTTGCAAGAGCAGAGCTGTCCGCCTGCTGAAGCGCGGCGACCTGCTGTCTGGTCGTCTTCTGCATGCGCCGCTTGTGTGGCGGGACCAACTCGCCATTTCGCGTATCGACAAGTTGTCCGTCCTCCAGGAGCACAAGTCCGTATTCGTCCGCCAATTCGAAGACATACGGCGCCCAGAGCACGTGGCCGGGATCATCTCCGCCAAGCACAGCCCAAAGAAATCCGGAGCTGTCGCCCACATTCTCGAAGCCGCGAAAAAGACGCGTCGGGATCGAGATCAGATCGCCTGGCGCCAGGTGAACCTCTCCGTCCGTCGCCGCTTCTCCTGTCATGAACCTCCACTGCCCACTATGGGCGTAGAACACTTCTGCCGTGTCGTGGCTGTGCTGGGAGTTCAGGCATCCAGGCGGTTGCCGGGCGCCGCCGATATTGAACCCATGCGGCTCGGAGATATGGATGTGCTGGTTCGGATTCTCCGAGACGCCGGGGCCGATTATCGTGAAGTTTTCCTTCCGGTCCGACCCAGGTGAGCGGGTGTCGATGAATGCGTTCAGGCACGGGCGCAGGGCCTCATAGCGAACGATGCGCGACTCCACATCACGGCCAATGCGGCCTTCGCTTGTCTCAGCAGATATCATCAGTCTTGCCCCCTTGAATCGAGCAGAGTCCGGCGCGGGTTACCCCGCAGGTGCGCAAGACGCTCAAAGACATCGAACCCCATCTGCAAGAGAAGGTGCAGGATATCGAGCGGCACCCAGTTCTCGACGATCAGCCCACCCTCGCAACGGTAGAAGTCCATGACGCGCATGCCGACCGCCCGACCGGTGGCGGGCATCCCCAAAAACCCGCTGCCCGAATGGGTCGCCGTGACACTGGGCCATCCACCGGTGACAACGTGAAGCCCTTCGGAAATCCTGACGTAATGCTGTCCGCCCTTGCGATCGGGAAAGGCGGACAGAAAGGGAATCTGGTGATGGGCCTCGAAGCCCTTCAATCCACGCGTGGCGCCAATGCCTGAGGGGCCATACCAGCAGAAATTTTGCGACCAGTACTGCGCGTGACTCATTGTGCGCAGGTCCTGGCCGTCAAAACTCAGCAGGCCCTTGTGCATCCGCAAGACGAGATCCAGCGAAGCCTGGCCGCCCGCCTCATCGTGGCGGTCCAGTTCCAGTCCGCTGACGCCACCAGGCGCCGGCCAGATACCCTCTGCTCCGAGGGAGGGCGGTAGCAGCCAGACGTCTGCTTGTCGCATGACGTCCAGAACATCGATCAGCATCCACGCACGGGCGATCCGGTGGTTCTCGACATGATAGACCTCACCATATCTGATGGAGGTCGCCTTGAAGCTTGCAGGTATGCCTAACCAGTCGCGCTCGAACGTTCCATTGTAGGAGCCCAGGCAGGCAATCATCATCTTGCCGCCAAACTCCCCCGCCACCATCATCGTGTCGGTTCGTTCAAGATCCGGGAAGGCCTGCTTCAACGGACCCCACAGCTTGCGCTCGATCTCGGGCGCTCCCTCAAGCTCATTGATCGGATGCGCGACAAAGCAGCTTGCGTCCGCAGAAAACACTTCACTGATGATGGAGGGCGCGCGGTCGGGTGAAGCCCCCGCCAAGCGCTTCAGGCTCTGATGAAGCCAGAGTTTCGTGGCGGCGTAATCACGTTGGGCGCTGCCCGTCATTGCTCTCGCCCCTTTGGCCATGTTCGCGCAGCTCCGACTGCGGCAGTCATTCCTGACGTGTCGCGGGGCGGATCCTCCCACCGCGGACATCTGTCAGCATGGAGCAGGCTCATGAGGTGCTCGCATACCGCGTCGGGTTGTTCCAGAGGCGAGAGATGCCCGCAGTCATCAATGATGCGCAGCCGAGCTCGAGGAATCCTCGCAGCCATCTCCCGGTGCAGGGCGGGCGGGCAGATCGTATCCTGTGCGCCAGTCAGCACGAGCACGGGACAGGTGATCCGCGGCAAGATTGCCTCTGCCGATTCTCGCGTCATCAGCGCCTGTGTCTGTCTTGCAAAAACGTCGGGCCCAAGACGATCAGCCATCGCAGCGATCAGGTGGCGATTCTCGGTGGTCTGATTTTGCGGCGCGAGATACCTTGGCTTCAGGTCCTGCGTCATCACCGCCTGAAATTCGCCGTGTGCGACACGCTGCAGTTGCCTTTTCCGCTCCTCGGCCGCCTGATCGGGTCTCCACGTGGTGTTGAGCAGCGCAAGTTGTGTGACCCGTCCGGGTGCTTGCCGATAGACTTCAAGCGCCACAATGCCGCCCATCGAAAGGCCGGCCAGCGCGAACTGTCGGGGTGCATGCTGGAGAACTTTGCGGGCAAGGCCCTCAATGCTTGCCGAGCTCGCAAGCTCATGCACGCGCGAGACCACGCCACGATCCGCGAGAAAGGCGGTTTGCGCAGCAAACAGATCCGCATCGCACATGAATCCCGGCAAAAAAACGTATTCTGGCAGGGGCATCCGACGATCCAGCACAGGCTTCTGTCGAACTATCGACGGAATTGCATTCGAATGCAACACTGCGCCCGGCTTGGGAGGAGATGCGCTTCATGTTGTCCGTCCTCGACCTGTTCCGGCTGGGTATCGGCCCCTCCAGCTCGCATACGGTCGGTCCGATGCGGATCGCAAAGCGGTTCGTCGACACGCTCGGAAGACGTGGAATGCTCGAGGGGGTAAGCCGGGTCCAGGTTGAACTTCAAGGCTCG
>CAIMMO010000225.1 GCA_903842595.1 uncultured Alphaproteobacteria bacterium | reverse complement strand
GGAACGGGGTTGTAGATGGAAGGCGTGATTGCAGTCGCCGCTCCCTTCGTGATGGTGGTCGCCATCGTCTGGCTTGTCCAGAACGGCAAGAACAAGCGCGCCGAAATGGCGTCCGGCGGCTCGCGCGAAGACCAGGCCATAATCGGCCAGATGCAGCATCAGATCGACAAGCTGACCGATCGCGTCGCCGTCCTCGAACGTCTCGTCACCGACGACGACCGCCGCCTCTCGCGCGAGATCGATAGTCTCCGCGACCGTGCTCGTCCACCGGTCTGACATCATCAACGGCAGGGAAAGGAGTATGCTTATGCAGAAAGACGCCACGCCGGCCCCGGTTCAGGGCAAGTCCGCACCCGACGGGAAGCAGCCGCGCTTCCTCGACGCAGATCCGCCGCGGCCTCCACCGCTCGGCCGCCTGCGTACGGACGACGAGGCGCGTCTCGCCGCCGAAATCGAAAAGTTGCGTTAGGGGTCCAAGGAGCAAGCCATGGAGAACATCCCGGACATCGCAGACGACGACCGCAAGCTGGCGCGCGAGATAGCACAACTGCGCGGCGAACAGGCCCGTGCAAGCTAGTTGGCATTGGAGGGGATCTGCGCATGCACGGACAGAATTGCGGCGGCCACGGAAAGAACCGAGATGCCTGGCGCATCGAACGCGAGGCCAAGCGTGCTGCCTGGCGCGTCCGCTTCGCCGCCCGCCGCGCGGGGCAGGGCGACTGGAGCCATTTCAAGGACCCGAAATTCTGGGGCCTGGACGCCGAAAGCATGAAGCAATGGGGCCTCAATTCCGACTGGGGCATGGACGGCCAACAGACTGGACCCAACCAAAGCGAAGTCGAGCAGCTCAAGGCGCAGGTTGCCGAGATGGAAACGACGATCGATTCCATGCAGGAACGCATTGCGGTGCTCGAGCGCCTGATTCTGGATCTCGACAAGGAAACACGGGAGTCCCGTCTCGCTGCGGAGATCGAGAAGCTCCGCGACCGGCCAGAGGGGGGCACGTGATGGAAGCGATCATGATTTCGATCGTCGTTGGCATCGCCGTCATAATGGCGGCGTCCGTGCAGATCATCCGCATGGCGCTTGCCCATGAGGAGAAACGGCTGGCGCTGAAGGCGGGCGTGGGCGACGCGGCCCGACTCGAACAGATCTTGGCCGCAAACACCACCGAGATGGCCAAGCTTCGCCAGCGCGTCGAGGTGCTTGAGCGGCTCGCGACGGATGACGAGCGGCGCCTTTCGTACGAGATTGCGGGCCTGCAGGGCGGACGGACGCCGGCATGATGAGCGGACCGTTTGTGTTTCAGGCAAGAGTGGATGTTGGAAGAAAAATGGACGCCAGCGACAGCAAGAGGGCCTGGGACGAACTGCGCGAGCTTGTGGGTTCGTCGACGCGCGCGCGCCAGAAATCCAGGGACTTCTGGGAGGAAATGTTCGGCTCGGAGTACGCTCTGTTCTACGACGCCGAAGGCAATGACCGCACAGATCTCTTCCGCGCGCTCGTTGAACGAATTGACCAGACGACACGCCTTGCCGAAGGTCTTGCCGAACGCGTCACGGTCCTTGAGCGCCTGGCCGTGCAGGACGAGGCGCGCATCGCACTGGAGATCGAGAAGCTGAGGAAGGAAGGCTAGATGTCAACCGAAGTCATGTTCGTCGCGATCGCAGGCATGGGGACCTTCCTCCTCATGATCCACATCATCGGCAAGGCGGAGACCGACAAGGCCCGCGTCAAGGCCGCCGGCTCGGAAGACACGGAAGGTATGAAGCGCCTGCTCACAGACAACACTGCCGAGATCTCGCGCTTGCGCGCGCGTGTGGAAGTGCTTGAACGGCTCGCAACAGACGGAGACCGCCGGCTCGCCGGCGACATCGAGCGACTTCGCTCGGAACAAAGGGTCTAGAAGATGGAAAATGCAGGCGTCCTGATCCCGCTTCTCGGCATCATGTGTGGCATCATCGCCATCATCAGCAGCGCATACCTGAAGTCGCAGAAGATGAAGCTCGACATGGCGCAGGCCAATCGCCTCTCTTCGGCCTCCGAGTCCGAAATGATGAGCGAGATACAGCGGTTGAAGGACCGCGTCGCCGTGCTCGAAAGGCTTGCCACCGACGGCGACAGGAAACTCGCTGGCGAGATCGATCGCCTGCGCGATGACCGGAGGGTCTAGGGATGTTCGATCTCGATCTCTTTGAATTCATCATCGCGATTGTGCTGATCGGCTCCGTCGCCGGCATTGTCCAGCAGGGCATCAAGCTGGAGCGCGACAAGATCCGCGCCGGCCGCCGCGAGGCCGACGGCGAGGCTGCCCAGCTTGGCGGCATCGTCTCCGACCTTCACAAGGATGTCGACCGTCTCAAGGACCGCGTTCGCGTTCTCGAAAAGCTCGTCACCGATGACGATCGCCGCCTGGCGGACGAGATCAACCGCCTGCGACGCGAGGAGGCCGGTCCGCGCGCGGGCGCTTGAACTACAGTCTCCCGCGCCGCATCGCGCGGGCTCGGAATCGCCCGGGGTTAAGGCATTCGGCGACGCACGCCTCCACCGGCGAGGGCTCACCGAACGTCTCAGATGCGACTTTCTCGGCAAGCAGTGGCCCCCAAAGAAAGCCACGTGAGCCGAGGCCGCCGATCAGGCGGTGACGCTCTGTAGGCGCCGGAGTGCCGTCCGGCGCCTTTTCCTTGCCCGGCGCCGCCCCCGCAAACGGCAACCGATCCTGCGTCGTCGCACGCACCGCGGCCCGCGCTCCAGTTGCTGGAGTAGCCCTCATCCTGAAGGATCGCGAAGCGATCGTATCGAAGGACGAGGGCGGGCTCACCATCGCCGTAACATCCGGCCGCAACCGCGCCAGGATATCAAGATTGTGTGCGCTCGCCGCCTCACTCACCCGCGGCGCACCATCGGCCGCCTCGAACGTCGCGCCGAACACGATCTGCCCGAACGCCTCCACGGTGTACCCGCCATCCGCAACAGCCCGCGCCACGCCATCCGCCGCAACCCAATCCACCTGACCCAACCGCCCCTCAATCGCCGGCGAGTCCGAGCCGACAATTTCCGTGGCGCCCATCCCCGCACACACCACGACCAGGTCCGCATCGATCCCATCGACCGACGTCACACGCGCGCCAAACCTCACCGCCGCACCCGCCACCAGTTGCGGTAGCGCAGCCTCGGGCCGCACCGCCACAGCGCCCAGGTGGCGAAGCCCCGCGCCCTCTGCCCGCAGCAGCGTCTCGTCCAGCGGCGGATCGGCCATCAGTTTCGCAAACCGCGCCACCTCCCGCTCGCCACGGGGCAAGTGCACCGCGTCCAGCACCTGCACGGCATCGGCGCCCAGCTCGGAATAGAACCGCCGCGCATAAAGCCACGCCTCCAGCAGCGCCCGCGCCGCCGGCCCATCGGCTGCATCCAGCCGCGGCATCACCAGCGCAGTCGGATTGCCGCTGGCGCCCGCGCCAAGCTGGTCCGCCTGTTCGTAAACTGTCACCGCACATCCGCGCCGGACAAACGCCCGCGCCGCGCACGCCCCAGCAATCCCGCCGCCGATGATCGCCACGCGCTTCGGCCCCGCCGCACGCGGAGCACCCGCCGCAACCAGCCGCGCCTCCAGCCGCTGCTTCTTGCGCCCATGGCCCGGAACCCTGGCCACCTCAAAGCCCACGGCTTGGAGGTTGCGCCGCACATCCCCCGCCACCGTATACGTCGCCGCCCGCGCGCCCGGGGCGCACATGCGCGCGACATGGCCCAGCACCTCCGCCGACCACATCTCCGGGTTCTTCGCCGGTGCAAAGCCATCGAGAAACCATGCATCGCACTGCGCCCGAGCCTCCGCGACAGCCGCTCCAATGTCATCGACATGCAGCGTCAGCGTCACGCCATCGCCCAGCACGATGCGCTGCACACCCCGCGCCCGCTCTGGCCACTTGTCCCGCAGCTGCGCCGACAACGCCGCCAGCTCTGGCCAGCCCGCATGCACGCGCGCCGCCGCCCTACACGGCATCAGCAAGCCTTCGAACGAGAGAACATCCAGCCGCGCCGTCACGCTCGGTCGATGCGCCCGCCACAGCTCCCACAGCGCCAGCAGGTTCAGCCCCGTCCCGAACCCAAGCTCGCCGACAAGGAACTGTTCGCGTCCCGCCCACGCTTCGGGAAGCCCGCACCCACCGAGAAAAACTGCGCGCTTCTCATCGAGACCTTCACCGGAGAAATACACATCGCCATGCCCGCGCGCGAATGGCAGCGTGTCGGTGAATTCCAGGTCGGGCAGGGGTGGCAGGCGCTGCATCAGACCTGCGGGCGCGTCGCCGTCACCATGTAGTTGACGGCCGTGTCGCGCGTCAGGCTCCACCTGCCCGTCAGCGGCGAGAACGACACGCCCACCGTCTCCAGCATGTCCAGCCCCGCCCCGATCATCGCCGCGCGCGCCTCTTCTGGCGTCACGAACTTGTTCCAGTCATGCGTCCCCACCGGCAGCCAGCGCAGCACATGCTCCGCCCCCACAACAGCGAACGCAAACGCCTTCGCCGTCCGGTTCAGCGTTGCCATCACCATCATCCCGCCCGGCGCCAGCAGCGCCGCACAGTCCGCCAGGAACCGCGCCGGGTCCTGCACGTGCTCGACCACCTCGAGAGACAGTACGATGTCGAACTTGGGCTCACCTGCGGCGACCAGCCCTTCGACCGTGCCGACGCGATAGTCGACAACCACATTCATAGCATCGGCATGCACCATCGCCGCCTTGATATTCTTGTCGCCCGCATCGATCCCAACCGCATGCGCGCCCAGCCGCGCCATCGGCTCTGTCACCAGCCCGCCACCGCATCCCGCATCCAGAAGGCGCAAGCCCTCCAGCGGCCGCTTGGCATCGGCATCGAGCCCGAAATGCTTCACTGCGGTTTCCCGAATGTACGTAAGCCTTACCGGATTGAACTTGTGCAGCGGCGCGAACTTGCCCGTCGGCGACCACCAGTCCGCTGCCATAGCGCGGAACTTCTCGATCTCGGCCGGATCGACGCTGGGAGATTCCGGAATGCTTTCGTCACGTGTCAGGATCTTGGTCATGACATCTATCTGGACCCGTCGGGCCGCTCTCGCAACGCCTGCCGGCGGCCGGGCCCGGCCAAATTCCGTGTGAGGCAAGGCAGCGTGCGGAGCAGGGTCAACCATCCCGGGCAGGGGGGAATTCTTCCGCCAGGAAGCCTAGGGCAAACTGCGCATTGCCCTCCGCCGCGTGTGCCCTTAGACACCCTGCCGTCATCCGCCCCCGCCCGGGGGAAGGGCAAGGGACGTAGCCGGTCATGAATCGCCTGGTGCTGAAATTCGGCGGAACGTCGGTCGCCAATCTCGAGCGCATTGCGCACGTGGCAGATATCGTCGCTGCGCGCCGTGCCGAAAGCCGCGCCATCGCCGTGGTCGTCTCCGCCATGTCGGGCGCCACCAACCAGCTGGTCGAGTGGTCCCGCGGCGCCGCAGGCCCCGATCTGCACGGCCCGGACTTCGACGATGAATACGATGTCGTCGTAGCCTCCGGCGAACAGGTCACCGCCGGCCTCCTCGCCCTGGCGCTCCGCAAGAAGGGCCTCAAGGCCCGCTCATGGCTTGGCTGGCAGCTCAAGCTGAAAACCGACGAGGCCCACGGCAAGGCCCGCATAACCGGCTGCGACAACCCCGAATTCATCCGCTCGGTCGATAGCGGCGAGATCGCCGTCGTCGCCGGCTTCCAGGGCGTCGACGATCATGGCCGCGTTTCGACGCTAGGCCGCGGCGGGTCGGACACTTCCGCCGTTGCCGTCGCCGCCGCCCTCAAGGCCTCTCTCTGCGACATCTATACCGACGTCGATGGCGTCTACACCACCGACCCGCGCATCACGCCAAAGGCCCGGCGCATCGAGAAGATCTCCTACGAGGAAATGCTGGAGCTCGCTTCGCTCGGCGCCAAGGTGCTGCAGACGCGCTCGGTCGAGCTTGCAATGAACCATCGCGTTCCCGTGCGCGTGCTGTCCTCCTTCGAGGGAGCCGTGCCGAAACCAAACACCGGAACGCTCGTGTGCGATGAGGAACAGATCGTGGAAAAGCAGGTTGTCAGCGGCGTCGCCTATTCGCGTGACGAGGCCAAGTTCAGCATCATCGGCGTGGAAGACCATCCCGGCGTCGCCGCCAACATCTTCGGCGCCCTCGCCGACGCGGGCGTCAACGTCGACATGATCGTTCAAGCCTCGGCGAAAACCGAAGGCCGCCAGAACATCGTGTTCACATGTCCGGACCGCGACGCCGCCCACGCCAAATCCGTCCTGGAAAGCCTCAACGGCAATGTCGGCTTCGAAAATCTCTCGGTCGACCGCAACGTCGCGAAGGTCTCGGTCATCGGCGTCGGCATGCGCTCCCACGCCGGCGTCGCCAAGACGATGTTCCAGGCCCTGTCCGCCAAGGGCATCAACATACAGGTCATCTCGACATCCGAGATCAAGATCTCCGTCCTGATCGACGCCAGCTACACCGAGCTGGCCGTACGCGCGCTGCACACAGCATATGGGCTGGACGCGGACTGACAGGCCAGAAGGTTCTCGCAGTTCGTCATTCCGGAGGCGCGAAGCGTTATCCGCGACCCATTTGTCGGCTTTCGAGGATGTGTGAACGTTTCTCAGGTCTCGCTTCGCGCCTCTCGGGACAACAATCGTCCCCATTGCCTGCGTAGCCTTAATGGTGAGCAGGCCCGAAGGACCGTCCGTCGAACCACCGGGGCGGGGTTCACCAGCGGCCACCAGCTGTCCCTCCACGACAATTTTCAACCCCGCCACAAAAACATACCGGAAATCTCCTTCAGTAAATCGGCGCACAATGACGTCCGCCCCGTTATCCGCTAAAGCGCGGTAATAAGCCCAAACGGAGACCCCGTGACCGATCGCGGAAGGCCAGGAGAGAAGGGATCTTCATCGCCCCGCCCCCCTGCGGGCGGCGGCGGCGCCAAGCTTCTGCTCTCGCGCCTGCGCGCCCTGATGGCCAACCAGGCGCAGGACCCCAAGCGTCTCGAACGGGTCGTGGAACTCATCGCCAACACCATGGTGGCGGATGTCTGCTCGATCTACCTTCGGTCGGAGGACGAAAGCCTCCTTCTGATGGCGACCCAGGGCCTGCGCCCGGAAGCCGTCGGCCGCACGCGCATGAAGGAAAACGAAGGCCTCGTCGGCCTCGTCTCCTCCACCGCCCGTCCGCTCCGCCTCACCGACGCCTTCTCGCACCCGCGCTTTTCCTACCGGCCGGAAACAGGCGAAGACCCGTTCCACTCCTTCCTCGGCGTGCCGATTCTCCGGGGCGGCCGCGTCCTCGGAGTGGTAGTCGTCCAGAACCGGACAGAGCGCGCCTATGACGATGAGGAGGCTGAAGCTCTCCAGACCGTCGCCATGGTGCTGGCCGAACTCGTCGCCTCCGCCGCCGACACGCTCAGCGCCGGCCTGCGCCAGACGCGCCCCGTCGAACTCCGCGGCCGCGCCAT
The DNA here is from genome assembly GCA_903842595.1 of uncultured Alphaproteobacteria bacterium. Taxonomy (GTDB): domain Bacteria; phylum Pseudomonadota; class Alphaproteobacteria; order Caulobacterales; family Hyphomonadaceae; genus UBA7672. The sequence continues at coordinate 19,678 of CAIMMO010000225.1, read as the reverse complement.
GAATGAAGGCCTCGCATCAGGCGTCGTGCACCTCTACGACCCCGTTGTTCCGCCCGCCCGGCTGTTCGCCGCCGACCCGGAACTCGAGGAGCGCCGCCTCAATGACGCGCTTGAGGCGCTCCGCAACTCGATCGACGCCATGCTCACCCGCGCTGGCCCTGTCCTGTTCGGTGAAAGCCGCGACGTGCTCGAAACATACCGCCTCTTCGCGCATGATCCGAGCTGGGAAGCCCGCCTCGTCGAAGCCGTCCGCACCGGCCTCTCAGCGGAAGCCGCCGTCGACCGCGTTCGCCGCGAACACCGCGCCCGCCTCGAAAACGCCCGCGACGGCTTCCTGCGCGAACGCCTGCACGACCTGGAAGACCTGGAAAACCGCCTCCTGCGACAGCTCAACGGCGATGATGGCGGTGGCCGCGTCGCCCCGCCCGGGGCCATTCTTGTCGCCAGCCGCATCGGCCCGGCCGAACTGCTCGAATACCGTGACGCACAGCTTGCGGGCATTGCGCTGGAAGAAGCCGGGGCCGGCTCCCACGCCGCCATCGTCGCCCGCGCCATGGGCGTCCCCGCTGTCGGTGGCCTCACTGGCCTCGTCACGAGGGCTGAAGACGGTGACCTGATGATCATCGACGGCGAGGGAGGGGTGGTACACATCCGCCCCGAAGCCGAAATGATGTCCAGCTTCCAGGCTCGCGTCGCCATATCCGAGCAGACGCAAGCCGAACTCTCCCGCCTGCGCGATGAGCCCGCAAGGACGACAGATGGCGTGGAAATCGACCTCTACATCAACGCCGGCCTCAGCTTCGACCTCGACCATCTCGACGCCGTCGGCGCCAAGGGCGTCGGCTTGTTCCGGACCGAGTTCCAGTTCATGGCGTCCGAGACGATGCCGGGCCTCGACGAACAATCGCAATTCTACAAATCCGTAATCGACCGGGCAGGCGACCGTCCCGTCACCTTCCGAACCATCGATCTCGGCGGCGACAAGATCGCTCCCTTCATGGGCAGGCGTGAGCGTGAGGAAAATCCCGCCCTCGGCTGGCGCGCCCTCCGCATGGCGCTCGACCACCCCTTCTTCTTCCGCCGACAGCTCCGCGCCCTGATCCGTGCTTCCCGCGGCAAGACGCTGCGGTTGATGTTCCCGATGGTCGCCACCGTCGAGGAGTTCGAGGCCGCCCGGCGTCTTCTCGACAGCGAAATGGAATGGGCGGTGAAGTTCGGCCGCGACCTCCCCAACCGGCTTCAGGTCGGCGCCATGGTCGAGACGCCATCGCTCGCTTTCTCGATCGACCAGCTCAAGGGCAAGGCCGATTTCCTCTCGGTGGGAACCAATGACCTGATGCAGTTCTTCTTCGCCGCCGATCGCGATAACGCCCGTCTTGCAGGCCGTTATGACCTGTTGAGCCGTCCCGCCATGCGCCTGATGCAGCGCATGCGGCAACGCGCCGACGAGGCGTCGCTGCCGATTACCGTCTGCGGCGAGGCGGCCGGCCGGCCGCTCGAAGCTCTCGCCCTGATTGCGCTTGGTTACCGCAAGCTCTCGATGCAGGCCTCCCGCATCGCGCCCGTGAAACTGCTGGTTCGCTCGGTCGACATGGCGGTGCTGGCGCGGGACGTGCAAGCTGTGCTCGACGGTCCGGCACCCTCGATACGTAACGCAATGTTAAGTGTTGCAGCGGGGCTTGGGCTGAAGATTTAGGTTGTGGCGGTATCGGCGCACCCTTACCTTGATAATCACTTGTTAGGGTGGTGGGCGTTAATCGGGACAGGCTTGTCTTCAGTAATCGCCTTCCCGTTTCGGACAGACATATGAGCGGCGTGGCCAAGGACGACACCAACCCCAATTCGCCTGCGGATGAGGTGGCTACCGTAACGAGCGAAGCCGATGCTGGCCAGGCTGTTGCCGAGGTCACCGCTTCCGCGCAATCCAAGGACGACGAACCTCGCGCCCGCCGTGGCGCCCCCCACCTGCGTGTGGTGAGCGACAACGAGATCGAGTTTGCCGCCCAGGCTGCTGCCGTACACACTCGCATTGGCGACGCTATTCGTGCCGCGCGCGAGAATTCGGGGTTCACGCTCGAACAGGTCTCCCGCGAGACACGCGTTCACCTCAGCCACCTCCGCGCCATCGAGGAGATGACCCCCGGCCTGCTCGGCGCCCCAGTCTACGCCAAGGGCTACATCAAGTCCTACGCCCGCTTTCTCGGCATGGACGAGCAGACCACGCTCGACCGTTACCTGTCCGAATGCGCCGCCATCCTGAAAGACCCCGAAAAGCTGGAAATCGCGCCATCGGCCTCGTCCAATGCGCGCAAGCTGCCAGTCGCCGTACCCATGCTGGGCATACTGATGGTCGCCCTGGTCGGCGGCGGCGCCATCATGTTCTTCAACAGCGGTGACAAGACCCCGGCTATCACATCTGAAACCTCGACTGCCGCCGCCGGCGTGGGCCCGATCGCCCAACCCGTCGCGCCCCAACTCCGCATCGTCGCCCTGAAGCGCTCCATGCTGGAAGTGCGTTCTGCCAAAGGCGACAAGTACGTCCACCGCTACTACAATCCCGGCGAATTCTTCGTCGTCCGCGTCGGCGCGGGCTTCACCGTTTCCGCCGAGGACGGCTCTGCATTCGAATGGCGCCTAGGCGACCAGTCGCTTGGCCTGCTGCAGGAAGCCGGTGGTCCGGTTTTCTCGGCAAACGTCGACCAGGCCGCCCAGCGCCCGCCCATCGTCACGGCCCCGCCCGTCATAGAGCCCGTCGCCTCCGACACGGACGCCAACGCTCTCACCCCCCCCGGCCAGCCGGCGGCTGGCGCGAGCCCCGCTCCGGCTCCGGCCAGGCCGCGCCCCCGTCCGGCGACGCCGCCCGCCGCCTCCACCGCCACGCCATCCGCACCGCCCGCCGCAACGCCCGCGCCGGCCCAGGCCCCTGTCCGCGACCCCGCGCTCGACGCCTATCCGGATCAACTCGCGCCGCCTCCGGCCCAGTAGCAGGCGCAATCCGCCTACCCGTCTTTACGGGCAGGCCCAAAAGGCCCAAATGTCCGTAATCGGCTGATCGGGCAGGTGCATGAGCCACGACATCAATCACATCCGCCCTTGGCGCACGATCGTGCGGCGCAAGTCGCGGCAGATTCGCGTCGGCAACGTCCTTGTGGGCGGCGACGCCCCCATCTCCGTACAGTCGATGACCAACACGCCGACCTCTGACGCCAAGGCGACGATCGAACAGATCCGCGGCCTCGAGGAAGCCGGCGCCGACATCGTCCGCGTCTCATGCCCCGATGAAGAATCGACCGCCGCGATGCCTGAAATCTGCCGCGCCGCGAATGTGCCGATCGTCGCCGACATCCACTTCCACTACAAACGCGGCATCGAAGCCGCCAAGGCCGGCGCCGCTTGCCTTCGCATCAACCCGGGTAATATCGGCAACGCCTCGCGGGTGAGAGACGTGGTGCAGGCCGCCAAGGACCATGGCTGCTCGATGCGCATCGGCGTCAACGGCGGCAGCCTCGAACGCCACCTGCTCGAAAAGTACGGCGAGCCCTGTCCTGAAGCGATGGTGGAAAGCGCGCTTGACCATGCGCGCATCCTCGATGACCACGACTTCCACGAGTACAAGATTTCGGTGAAGGCCTCCGACCCGTTCCTCACGGCCGCCGCCTATCACCAGCTCGCCGACGCCACCGACGCGCCGCTGCATCTCGGCGTCACGGAAGCAGGCGGCCTGCGCACCGGCACCGTCAAATCCGCCATTGGTATCGGATCGCTGCTCTGGGCCGGCATCGGCGATACGATCCGTGTCTCACTCTCGGCCGAACCCGTCGAGGAAATCCGCGCCGGTTACGAAATCCTGAAATCGCTCGGCCTTCGCACAAGGGGCGTGAATATCATATCGTGCCCAAGCTGCGCCCGTCAGGGCTTCGATGTCATCCGTACCGTCGAGACGCTGGAAAAGCGCCTCGCCCACATTCAGGAGCCGATCTCGCTCTCGATCATCGGCTGCGTCGTCAACGGCCCCGGTGAGGCCACCATGACCGACCTCGGCTTTACGGGAGGCGGCAAGGACGCCGGCATGATGTATGTCTCCGGCAAGCCCGACCACAAAGTCACCAACGCCGAAATGGTCGACAAGATTGTTGCGCAGGTCGAGGCGAGGGCGGCCATCCTCCGCGCCGCGAAAGAGGCCGCGGCGCAAGCGGCGGAGTGATCATTCACCCCAGTGCTGTAGCGTGTATACGACAGCCTCGGCGATGTAAGCTGCTGTTGCCCGGTCAACCTCCAGACAAGCATTCGCTTCCGCAGCGATACGCGCGCATTCGTGGTCCCTCACCGCGGGAAGGCTGGCTGGGACATGACCCGCAGAAAAGGCAGAAAAATCCCGGCGGCGTCCTCGCCCGATAGCGACAGGCCGAGCGGCGCTAAAGCTCTGTTGAGCCCGCCCGTCGATGTGGTGAGAACGTTCATGTCCTTAGGGTCGCCCATGCCAAGCAGTCTGGCGTCTTCGCTGCTGGATATCATCCCGTCGACCCGCTCTTGCCACCACCTGCGGCCTCACGCAGTCTCCCGCCACACACACGCGGGGCCAAACCCATGTCATCCATCCATCGCCCGCTCATCGCGCTGCTGGCGCTCTGCGCAATCGCTCCCGTCGCCCATTCCCAGACACAAACCACCGCCCCCGAAACTGGCGCTAGTTTCCAATGCCAGGATGGATCGAAAATGGTCCTCTCCTTCGCCGAGGCGGCCAACGGCATCGACGCCGTCATCTGGCTGCATGGCGCAACCTACCGCCTCCCGAACCAGCCGCCCCGACAGGGTCCGGTGCAGGTTGTCTGGAGCGATGGCGAACACTCCCTGACGTGGAGCCCCGGCGTCCAGCTGATGTGGATGGCCAGCGACGCCCACCTCATGTGCGGCCGTGGCGGTCACAAACACTGACCTTCAAGAAGAAGTCCTCCCGCGCCGAAGGCGGGGGAGGTGGCATGCGAATCATGACCGATGGTGGCGCCTGCAGAGCGGGCGGATCGCGCATCATGTTCACCCGCGTAGCGCAACTACCAGATCAACACCCGCTTTTCTGGCGGCAGGTAGCTGGGATCAGTCTCCTTCACCCCGAAGGCCTGATACCAGCTCTCCATGTTCCGCACCGGACCAATCGTGCGGAAATACGCCGGCGAGTGCGAGTCCGTCGCGATCAGCACGCGCAGCGCCTCGTCGCGTACCAGTCCGCGCCATACCTGCGCCCAACCTAGGAAGAAGCGCTGGTCGCCCGTGAATCCATCCAGCACAGGTGCTTCCTTGCCATTGAGCGAGAGACGGTAGGCGGCATATGCCACCTGCAGCCCGCCATTGTCGCCGATGTTTTCGCCCAGCGTGAAACGCCCGTTCACGTTTAGGCCCGGCAACGCCTCGAACGCTGAGTATTGCTCGGCAAGCATATCGGTCAGGCCCTTGAAGCGGGCGACATCATCCGGGCCCCACCAGTCGCGCAGCACGCCCATGCCGTCTGACTTCGCGCCCTGGTCGTCGAAGCCATGGCCCATCTCGTGGCCGATCACCGCGCCGATGCCGCCATAGTTCACGGCAGGGTCTGCGTTGGGATCGAAGAAGGGCGGCTGCAGGATCGCGGCAGGGAAGGTGATCTCGTTGAATACCGAATTGTAAGAGGCATTCACCGTCTGCGGCGTCATCCCCCACTCGGTGCGATCAGTCTTCTGACCCAGCCGCACCAGCCGCCGCTTTGCCTCGAACTCCGCAGCGCGCTGCGTATTGCCGTAGGCATCGCCCTTCTCGATCGTCATCGCGGAATAGTCGCGCCACTTGTCCGGATAACCGATCTTCGGCTTGAACAGAGCCAGTTTCTCCAGCGCGCGCTCCTTCGTGCCCGCACTCATCCACGACAGCGCCTTGATGCGCTGGGCGTAGGCTATGCGCATGTTCTCGACGAGGTCGAGCATCTTGGCTTTTGAATCGGCCGGGAAATGCTTCGCCGCGTAAACCTTGCCGACAGCCTCGCCCATTGCGCTGTTCAGCGCCGCGATCGCCCGCTTGTCGCGCGCGCGCTGCTCTGGCTGACCGTTCAGCGTCTTGCCGTAGAACGCAAACGCCTCGTTATCGAGCGCCTTTGGCAGCACCTCCGCATTGCGTCGCAGCGAATGATAGGTCGCATACGCCTTCAGCGTCTCAAGCGGCGTCTCGGACCAGATCTTCGCCAGCGGCCCGATCGCATCCGGCGTCCGCACGATCGCCCGATCCGCTGCGCCAACCAGGCTCGCCTCCAGCGCCGCATCCCACGGATAGGCCGGAGCCATGGCCTTCAGCTCGGCCCGCGTCTTGGGATTGTAGGTCTTGTCGCGCTCGCGCAGTTGCTCCGGCAACCAGTGCTTCTCCGCGATCTTCATCTCAAGGCCGAGGACTGCCTCCGCCTTGCGATCGCTGTCCACAACGCCTGCCAGCGACAGCATCTTCGCGACATGTGCCTTGTAGCCTGCGATCTGTTCAGGCTTGGCCGTCTTGCCCACATAGAAGGTGCGGTTCGGCATGCCGAGCCCGCCATGGTTCACGTTCAGCACATAGATGTCCGGATTCTTCTGGTCGGGCGACACGCCCCAGCCGATCGGCGAGGGGACCGGAGATCCCGGTCGCGCCGCGATGACCGCCAGCGCCGCTGCATCCCTCGCGCCATTGATTTCGGCGAGCAGCGGCTGGATCGGCCCCAGCCCCTTCGCCTCGATCGCCGCCGTGTCGACAAACGACGCATAGAAATCCGCGATCCGCTGCTCGTCCGAGCCTTTCGCGCCACCCTTGGCTGTCGTCTCCGCGACCAGTTCGATCACGTGCACATCGGCCTGTTCGCGCAACTCATCGAACGCTCCCCAGCGTGTGCGGTCGCCGGGGATCTTGGTGGTCGCCTGCCACGTGCCTCCGGCGTATTTCGCAAAGTCCACGCCGGGTAAGACCGAGCGGTCCATACCGCCAATATCGAAACCCCACGCTCCGATCCTCGCCTTGGCCGCCGTCGTCGCCTGCTCCACCGTCATGGGCGTATCGATCACGACCGGCGCTGCTGCAGTCCCGCACGCTGCAACCAAGGCAATGCTCGCGACACCAGGCAGGATTGTCCGACGAATCATGATTTCCACGCTGAAAGGCTGATGGCACCGCAGGGCAGCGGCAGGCCGAAGCACCATGCTAGGGTCAGCCCACTTCAAGGGCAACTCTGGCCCCGCGCGCCCGGACTACACTTTCTCGCTGATCCGGATCGCGAGCCTGCAGCCCGTCCGTATGATCGCCGACAGCAGCGGGTAAGCCGGCGCCTGCGCAGCGCCCTCGGAAGCAGCGAGCTCCTTGTGGGAGACTTCCTCCTCCTGGAACTTCGCCATCGTCTCGGCCAGCTGATCATCGCCCGCTTCGCGCAGCTCGACGATCTGGTCGCCATAGTGCTCCTCGATGACGGTCTCGACCGCCTCGGTGCACGCATGCGCAGCCTTCTCGCCGAGCAAGGCTGTACCCACGCCAAGGGCAAAGCCCGCCGCGTTCCAAACCGGCGACATCGCCGTCGGCCGCACGCTCCCGGCGCTCAGCATGCGATCGAACGCGTCGAGGTGTTCCTGTTCCTGTGCCGCCATCTCCTTGAGCTGGCCAACGATGCGTTCCTTGCCATGCTGCCGCTCGAACACGGCCAACTGGCCCTTGTAGATCGCGACAGCGCCATATTCGCCGGCATGGTCGACACGCAGTATTTCCTCACGACGACTGCGGCTCATCGTCATGGCTGTAATGTTTCATTGGCCGTATCCGCATGCATCGGCGGCTGGCTGGCGGAATACAGGCTCAGCGCCGCGAGGATCATCGACCACACGGCATTCAGTCCGGCCATCGAGAGGCCCCATGGCTGGTCCGGTACGCGCCACAGCGCCTCCTTGCACGATGGGATCGCCTGCGGACGTGACAAAAGCTCGCTCAGCGGGATGCCTTCCGGCAACGCGCCAGCCGTCATTGCCGTGCAACCGGCCGGCCCCGGCGCAAGATCCCACTCGAACAGCGCATGCCACGCCGCGATCACGAAACCCGTCATGAATGTGAGGGCAAGAAGGATCGAAAGGGTTGTCATCAGGCCCGGTCCGGCCCCCCGCCATTTCAGCACGATCGCCACAAGCGCAATCGGTCCGGCAGCGAAATAAGCGTACCGCTGCCACCAACACATCTGACAAGGTGCCTGGTTCAGGACGATTTCGAAGAAATAGGCCACGCCCAGCGTCGCCGCCGACGCCAGCAGGGCGACCAGCGGCCACCTGATCCGGTCGAGAGGCAGCCTGTTCATCGTTTGACGTTATCCGGGAGGGGCGAGGCGACAATGCGACGAAAGGGCTGAAGGAGCCTTGACCGGACATTGACCTGCCGCCGTTATCTTGCCGCCTTCGCGGGGTTATTCCCCGTGGTGCATGTGCTAAGTGATCAGAGCTCAACTTAACCCCTGAATCGCGGATTCCCGGCCACTCATGACCGACGCCACGACGATCTCTCCCGCCGCCCCGCACACGCCGCAGGCGAAAGGCCCGTTTGGCGCCCTCTACAACTGGGTCATGCGCCTCGCCGCCGGCCGCCATGCCGAGCCGGCGCTCTACACGGTGTCTTTCACGGAAAGCTCCTTCTTCCCGATCCCGCCGGACGTGATGCTCGCCCCGATGTGTTTCGCCCGGCCCGAGCGCTGGGTCCGCTACGCCTTCGGCTGCACATTAGCGTCCGTGTTCGGAGCGTTGCTTGGCTATGCGATCGGTTTCTATCTGTGGGAAGCCGTCGGCTCCCAGATCATCAGCTTCTTCGGCTATGGCGGAAAGGAAGAGGAGCTCCGGCTCGCCTACGCCACAGCCGGCGTCTGGATCATCTTCCTGAAGGGCATCACGCCGATCCCCTTCAAGCTGGTCACCATCGTCTCCGGCGCCATGGCTTTCAACCTGCCGATCTTCATCGCCGCCTGCCTCTTCACGCGGGGAATCCGCTTCTTCCTGGTCGCCTGGCTGTTCCAGAAGTTCGGCCCCACGCTCGCCCCGATCATCGAGAAACGCGTCGGCCTGTTCATGCTTCTTTTCCTTGCGATCCTCGTGGGCGGCTTCGCCCTGGCCGCACTTCTTCACTGATCGATACAAAGAATTCGATCAAAATTTCTGCGATCCGTGAACCGGATGTTTGCGATCATCATGCGACAACCCCGGTGAGCTTGCGGATGGTCCGCTTGCTCGCTGTAAGTACCGGGTCGCATCCATGGCCACGCTTCGCCGCATCCAGACTGCTTCGACGCGCGTTGCTCCGCACTGGCTCCTGTGCGTTTTCCTCGGCGCCTTCGTGGCGTTGCAACTGGCAAGCCCGTCCGCCCTTATCCTCTGACACCGGCTGGCCAAGCTGCGATCATTACGCTAATCAGTCCGCCCCGCGCGGGAGTGGCGGAATTGGCAGACGCAGTGGACTCAAAATCCACCGTCCTAACGGATTTGTGGGTTCGACCCCCACCTCCCGTACCAGACCTGGCGCGTTGACGCCGAGCAGGCGCCACCCCTAAATCCCACGGCAAATGCGGAGCCGTGCGCCTTTATGAAAAAGCTTGTGGTCACGGGCGGCGCCGGCTTCATCGGGTCTGAAGTCTGCCGGCAGGTGATCGCCCAGACCGGCTGGTCGCTCGTCAACCTCGACAAGCTCACCTACGCTGGCAACCTGCAGTCGCTCGCAACGATCGAGTCCGATCCGCGCTACGAATTCGTCCACGGCGACATCTGCGACCGCCCCCTGGTCGATGCTATGCTCGCGCGAATCCAGCCTGATGCGGTGATGCATCTTGCCGCTGAATCCCATGTCGATCGTTCCATCACCGGCTCGGCGAGTTTCATCCAGACCAACATCGTCGGCACGCACGCGTTGCTCGAGTCTACTCTCGGCTACTGGAAGACGCTTTCGACAGACAAGAAGGACCAGTTCCGCTTCCTCGCCGTCTCGACGGATGAAGTCTACGGCTCGCTCGGTCCAACCGGCTATTTCAGCGAGACCACGGCGTTCGATCCGCGCTCTCCCTATTCGGCGAGTAAGGCTGCATCCGACCATCTCGTCAGCGCCTGGGGCCATACCTACGGCCTGCCGGTGGTCATCTCCAACTGCTCCAACAATTATGGTCCCTACCATTTCCCAGAAAAGCTCATCCCGCTGATGATCATCAACGCGATGAACGACAAGCCCCTGCCGGTCTATGGCGACGGATCCAACATCCGCGACTGGCTGTTCGTCCAGGACCACGCACGCGCACTGCGTTTGTTGGTCGAACATGGCCGGCCGGGCGAGACCTATTGCATCGGCGGCCGGGCTGAGCGCACCAATATCGACGTCGTCACCGCGCTCTGTGGGCTCTTCGACCCAATCAGGTCGCGTCCCGCCGGCGAGACAGCAAAACGCCTCATTACCTTCGTCCAGGACCGCCCGGGCCACGACAAGCGCTACGCCATTGACAGCACAAAGATTGAAACCGAATTGGGCTGGAAACCATCCGTATCCTTCGAGCATGGCCTGCGCTGCACGGTCGACTGGTACCTCGCCAACCGGACCTGGTGGGAGCCGATCATTAATGGCGTCTACGCAGGCACCCGGCTCGGGCTGCCAGTTGCGTAATGTGACGCGTGACGACCAGCGGGCTCAATCCCTGAAAGACACGACTTTGACTTTTGTCTTGGCGCCGGTCTGGGCATCGATCGTCACGATATAGACGAACTCGCCCGTATCAGGCGCTTCTTCCATCAGGCGCGCCACTTCCGCGTCATCTGTAGCGAACCGGGCCTCGTTTCCCAGCACGAGTTGATCCGGCGAGCGTGTTGCGCTCACGAACAGGGCGCTGAGGCTGACAGCTGCGAGAAGAAAGGTGTTCATGACGGAAATTCCTGTGTCGGGGAGCTAACCCACGACAGCGCACCAAGTTCCCGGATCAATCTTCGGCAACCAGTTCCCGTGCCGCGCGCTCGCCCGCTTCCACCGCGCCATTCATGGTTCCCATCGCCGACAGGCTCGTGTGCTCTCCCGCAAATGCGAGCCTGCCATCGAGTTCCGCACGCGCGGCGATCTCGGGATAGCGCGTGTACTGGCCAACAAGGCAGGTCGCGCGGCTCCCGCGCGTATGTGGATGGTTCGCCCAGAACAGGCTTGTCCGCACCTTCGGCGTCAATGTCCCCGCAAGCTCCGGGGACAGGGCTGAAAGTCCTGCCTGCAATCGCGCCAGCGCCGCCGCCTCTTCGCCCTTGGCCGCATCGTCCGCGAACAGGTTCGTCAGCACTGCGCCAGCGCCTGTCTGGCCCACGCTCGAATCCCACATCATCTGGAAGCCGCGGTCGGAGATGATCCGGCTATTCGCCGGCCTCGCGCTCGCGCCGACGATCAGCTTGGCTGTGGCGCCATGGCCAAGCTCGTTGATCACCATCATCTTGTCAGCCGGCAGCGCCAGCCCGCCCAGCCCCCTGATCTCGCGCAGACGCGTGAAGGGCAGGGCCATCACAACATGCGCAAACGTGCGCTCGAACGAGGAGCCGTCCTCCGTGCGGAAACTCAGCTTCAGCCCATCGCCACTGCGCGCGATAGCCGCCAGCTGATGCCGCTTGTGAATGGCCACGCGCTGCACCAATGGTTCGCCGGACAGCCGGCGCTCCAAGGCTTCCGGCAGGCTCGATGATCCACCCACAATCCGCATCGCACCGTCGCGCTTGCCGTGCAGCGAAAAAGGCCTGGCAGTGTCGGTTCCGACGAGGTCCACGAAGTTCAGTGAAGACTGCTGGCTGACGCCCACGCCGAATTCCGCCTGCCAGGCCAACGCCAGCATGTCGAGAACCCAGGGTTCCGTCGAGTCCATAAGGCTCTTGAGATACTCGGAGAGCGGCAGGTCATCGAGCTGCCTTGCCCGCTCGGTCCATTCCCCCGCACTATCGAGCAGCGCCCCCTGGTCGGCAGCCACGCGCAGGGCGACCGCAACGAACGCCCCCGTCGGTCCTGCGGGATCAAGCACGTCAGAATCGCCCCACTGGAACCCGCCAATGTCGTAAAGCGTCGGACTCGCACTCTCCGGCGCCATCGGCTCGACCCGCACCCCAATCTCGCTGCACACGCGCAGCAGCGCCTCGTCGCCGCTGTCAACGAACTCCCCGCCCAATTCGCAGAACAGGCCCTCTGGCGTGAAGTCGCGCAGCGTGAACATGCGCCCGCCCAGCCGCCCACTCGCTTCGAAAACATCGACCATCGCGCCGGAGATCGCGAGCCGCCAGGCCGCCACCAGCCCCGAAACGCCTCCGCCCACCACGGCGACAGAACCCGCCTCCCCGTTCAGCGCGGGGCCCGCCTGGGGGGTGCAGGCCGCCGCCAGCAGACCCAGTGCCGACCTCCGCGTCAGCGCGCGCGGACCCGATACGCCAAGCTCAGCGCGTGCCTGGCCTACCCGTCCATTGATCCAGCTCAGCAGCTGCGTCCGCGCCATCCGGCTCCCCGTTGTCAGGCCGCGATCTAAGGGCAAAGCCGGCCTGAAAAACAAGAAGGGCCGCGCGGCAGATGCCGGCGGCCCTTCCCGTCATTGAGCGGGGAGAAAGCCCCTGAAAGCTGTTCCGTCAGCTGGTCGGAAGACCGGAGGTTGCTCCGAACGACAGACCGGCCAACAGGGCTCCGCCCCGGCTCATAGTGACTGACATTGGATCACCTCCTTTCGCAAAGTTGACGATGGGCGGGAGAATGGGGGCCATCGGCCCTGCGCGCAAGGGCAAAGGGTGAGCATGCGCAGTTCAGCCCGCGCGCACAACTCTGACGGGCAGTTCCGTCCGCGCGTCGACCAGCACGATCCGGCCGTCCATCCGTGCATAGAACTGCCCACTCGGGGCTGATGGAAGCGCCAGCGTTGCAGGATCATGGATAACCAGCGCGGAGGTCGGCGACACACGCCGCATGGGTAGCCCCCCATAAGCTGAGTGAGGGTCAGGCAAAGATCGCGGCCCGGCGGGCACATCGGCCGTGGGGTCCGTCGGCTGCACTGGCAGCACGCTGATCACCAGCTCTGACGTCCGATCCACCAGGACAAAGCGCCCATCCACGCGCGCATAAAACTGTCCCGGAGGGGCAGGCGGCAGGATGTATCTCTCGGGCGATGTCACCACCGCCGTCGAAACCGCCGGCACGCGCTTGTTGAGCAACGCCGCCTCCGCCAGCATCCGCTCGCGGGTCAAGCTCCAGCGGTCCTGCTCTGCCTTGAGCAGCAGCCTGTTGCGCTCGCGCCTGTCGTCCATGTCCCGCATCGCCAGTTCGGCGAGGGATACGCCTGAGCCGGGCAGGCCGTTGCGATCCCGCTCGCGCTGGCGTGCTGATTCAAGCTGGTCCAGTTGGCGCTGGTCCTCCATCTGCAACTGCCGGTCCAGCGCATCGAAGCGCGGCCGCGTTTCGAGCTGCGCATGCGCTGGCACGGCGACGAACAACAGGCCCGCGAAGGGAAGAGCTTTCAGCATGCAGGCAATATAGCACGTCCGCGGCCGCGTTCACCTGGCTGTACTGAGTTGGAGACTTGCCAGCCCGGCAGAGTCGCCAGGGTGATGTTGGCCTTGCGAAACAGCCGGCGGCCATGAATGTCGCGATGGTGCCACTGCGTGAGGCGTAACCCCCCGGGCCGCGCGACGTTCGGGACGACTCTTTCATGGTCCTGGGGCCATCAAGATCCTTTCCCGAAAGGTGCAGTCAGCAGTCCAGTCGCTCATCGATGCGAGCCTCGCATCTCGCCCCGGAAGAAATGCGCCGCCTCGCGCCAAGGCGTAACCGACCAGTAGGAAGTCGCGAGTCCCGAAGGCGAGGGCAGGACAAATACCTCTGGCCCCTCGCCGACGGCCTGCCGCCCGACGCTGATGCGTCCGGTTGACTTGCCCAGCCACAGTCCCGCAGCCGTCTTGCTGGTGAAGGCCAGCGCGTCGGGCTTCAGCCGCTTCACCTTGCGCTTGAAGCCCGCCACGTCGAACGCCTCCCGTGCGATCTGCGCATCGACACCCCAGCGTGTCTTGCAGAAATCCGTCAGCCCAACGCCAAGATCGAGAAGCAGCGGATATTCACGCGGCGCGAACAACCGCGGCGTGACGCCGGTTTCATGCAGCGCGCGCCAGAAGCGATTTCCCGGATGCGCATAGTAGGCGCCGACCGCCGCAGACATCGGCCCCGCCGCCGTGCCCACGAACCACAGTCGCAGGTTCGGCGCGAGCCGGTCCGGCAGGATGTGCGCCGCCTTCGCGGGAGCCTCGCGCGCCATCAGTTGGTGTCATCCATGCGTGTTCACGCGGCGCACTTTGAGCGCGGGCGACGCGTCGTCAACACGCTAGAACCGCTTGAACGCCTTCGGCGCCTGCGTCGCGCTGGCCTTCGCCACCAGCTTGCCGTCCGGATCGAACAGCTCCGCCTCGATGAAGCAGGTGGACTTGCCCCATTTAAGGATCTTCGCTTCCGCGCTCGCCTTGCCGACGAACAGCGGGCGCAGATAGGAGATCTTCATCTCCAGCGTCGGCGCATTCATGGTGACATTGGAGGCGATGATCGCCGCCGTGCTCATCGCCTCGTCCAGCATCGCCGCGATGAAGCCGCCCTGGATCGCGCCTGTCGGATTGGCAAAGTCCTGCCGCGCCTCGAACTCGAAGCGCGAAACCATGTTCGCCTGATCCACGCCGACCAGCCGCATACCCAGCGTCTCGGTGCAGGGCGGCCGCTTCTTCGAGTTCTGGAAGCGCGCAAGCATCTCTGCATCGGTCAGCCGAGGTGGTTCCGGCATGTCGCTGCTGCTCACGGGATCGTGCTTCTATTTGCGGCGGAAGGCGTCGAGTGAAACGATGGTCGCGTCAGGGGCGGCCGGGGCCGGGGCCGGCGCAGGCGCCGGTGCGCCAGCGACCGACGTACGCCTGGCCGGGATCACGGCCGGTAAGCCCGCATCCGCCCGCGTATCCAGCGGCTCCATCTGCACGCCGAAATTGGTCGATGGATCGAAGAACCGGGTCACGGCGCCGAACGGCACACGCAGCAGTTGAGGAGCGCCGCCAAACCGCAGCATTATCTCGAACAGATCGTCCTGCACCGCGAACTTGTCGTACTGGTGCTGGATGACGATCGTCATCTCCTCGGGGAACTTGTCCTTCAGCCAGTCCTCCATTTGCACGCCCTGCTGGTGCGTACTGAAGGTGACATAGAAATGATGGTCGCCCGGCAGTTGTCCCATCGCGGCGGCCTTGTCCATCGCCGCGCGCACGATCCCGCGATACGCCGCCTGGGTCAGGGCCTGATAGCCGATGTGATCCTTGCCCGATCCCGGTGACCGCTCCAACAAAACCTCCATCGTCTGAGAACCAGAGCTAGGCTCTGGTGAGAGCCCGGTAAATTAGCTTCAAGTGCTAGGCGAGCCCGCGCCCTTCGCCTCGTTCTGCGAGAACGATAACGCGCATGAGCCATGCATGTGCAAGACCCAAGCGCAACATTTGATTTCTCCACAGGCCGAACCAGCATACCTTCAACGCATGACACGCACCCCCAAGCCTTACAGATCGCGCAGAATCGGCGACCGCGACCTTTCGCCCGAGACACTCATGATGGGGTAT
The DNA here is from genome assembly GCA_903842595.1 of uncultured Alphaproteobacteria bacterium. Lineage (GTDB taxonomy): Bacteria > Pseudomonadota > Alphaproteobacteria > Caulobacterales > Hyphomonadaceae > UBA7672. The sequence goes on along the minus strand of CAIMMO010000225.1, from coordinate 4,058 downwards.
GGATACTCGCCTCACCTGTCCGAGGGCGCGTTGAAGCCGCCCCTGTTCCAGACATCTACCTTCGTCTTCGGCAGCGCAGAGGAAGGGAAGGCGTCCTTCGAACTCGCCTACGGGCTACGTGAAAAGAAGCGCGACGAAGAGATGCATCTCATCTACTCGCGCATCAACAACCCCAATCTCGAAGTGCTGGAAGATCGTCTCGCGGTGTGGGACGCTGCGGAAAAGGCGCTCGCCTTCGCCTCGGGCATGGCCGCGATCTCGACCACGCTGATGACCTTCCTGCGCCCAGGCGACACATTCGTGTTTTCAGAGCCGGTCTATGGCGGCACCGAATTCCTCGTCCACACCATCCTGCCGCAGTTCGGCGTCAAGGGCGTGGGCTTCATGGCCGAAGCCGGCGCCGATGGTTTTCGCGAAGCAGCAAAAGCCGCTGCGGCGCAGGCCGCGCAATCAGGCGGCAAGGTCGGTGTGATCTATGTCGAGACACCCGCCAACCCCACCAACGGTCTTGTCGACATCGCACTTGCCCGCGAGATCTCGGAAACTCTGAAAGGTCCAGGCGGCCGCCCGCCCGTGATTGTCGACAATACCTTCCTCGGGCCCATCTGGCAGCAACCGCTGAAGCACGGTGCAGACATCTGCATCACCTCGCTGACCAAGTATGTCGGCGGTCATTCCGATCTCATAGCCGGTGCAGCTTCCGGCGACGCCAGCTGGATCGGCCAGGTCGCCGTCTTCCGCACCATTCTGGGCACCATGACCGACCCGCACACCGCATGGCTGCTGCTGCGGTCGCTCGAAACCCTGAAAGTCCGGATGGACGCCGCCGAACTCGGCGCACGAAAAGTCGCCGCCTACCTGCGCGACCATCCACGCGTGAAGTCAGTCTGGTATCTCCCCTTCCTGCCGAAGGACCATCCCGACCGCGCGCTGTTCGAGAAGCAGTGCCTCACTGCAGGCTCCACCTTCTCCTTCGAGATTGTGGGCGGCGAGAAAGAAGCATTCGACTTCCTCGACAAGCTGCAGGTGATCAAGCTGGCCGTCAGCCTCGGCGGGACCGAAACGCTAGCGTCCCACCCCGCCGCAATGACTCACTCCGACGTACCGCCTGAAGCACGGCTGCGCCTCGGCATCACCGAATCGCTAGTCCGCCTCTCCATCGGCGTCGAGAATCCGGACGACCTGATCGCGGACATCGAGCAGGCGCTCGGTCAGTAAGCACGACGCGGCGGCTGGCTCAGCAGGGGACCGGCAACGCCGCCAGGGCGCTCTGGCGCCCTACCGGTCCAGCCGCTCCTGAGCATTCACTGTCGGCGTGCGCGGGGTCGCCGGCAGACGCTGCAAGCAGGCCCCGCCTTCCCGCCGCCCCTGCGTGTTGTTGTCGTCGACAGATCCTCGACGGGCGCGTGGCCTCATGCTACCCGCGGCGCATGCCCGATACGTTGACCTCGCCGGAGTTCATCCCGCAGACGGTCGTCCCGCCCGAGAAGCCGCTGCCGCTGATCCGCGGCCTCTGGCAGACGATCGCCAATCCCCTGCATGTCTGGCCGCAGGCGATGTATGAAAACCCGTACCATGGCGTGAAGTGGATCGGCCGCACCTTCCACTATTTCCGCAAGCCCGAACACATGAAGGCGGTCTTCCTCGATCACGCCGACATCTTCCGCAAATCGCAATTCCAGAAAAAGCTTGTCGGCCCCGCACTCGGCGACGGCCTGCTCACCTCTGAAGGCGATCACTGGAAGTTCCAGCGCCGCGCGGCCTCGCCCGCCTTCCGCATCGAGGCTCTGCGCGCGCTCGTCCCGGCGTTCTCGACATCCGCAGAAGCCACCATCGAACGCATCCGCAAGAAGCCTTCCGGCCTGGCGATCGACATGCAGTCCGAAATGCAGCACGCGACGCTTGATGTGATCGTGGAAACCATCCTCGGCGGCGCTGATCCTGGCTTTGGCTATTCCCGCATCGCCGGCACGGTCGAGGACTACATGCAGGTGATGGGCAAGCCGGATGTGCTCGACCTGTTCGGCATGCCCAACTGGGTGCCGCGACCATGGGGCGGGAAGGGCAGGCGCGCCGCCGCCGCCCTGCGCGCTGCCGCCGCCAACGCGATCGCCCGCCGCCGCGCCTCTGGAAAGACGCACAACGACCTGCTCGGCCTGCTGCTCGCCGCCCGCGACCCGGAAACCGGTCGCGGCTTCTCCGATGTCGAACTGTGCGACAACGTCGTCACCTTCATTGGCGCCGGCCACGAGACCACTGCGCTGACGCTTGCCTTCACGCTCTACCTCATCGCCAACTCGCCCGATGTGCAGGACCGGCTCCTGCGCGAAGTGCAGGATGTGTGCGGCGACAGGCCGATCGACGCTGCGATGGTCGAGGACCTCGTCTACCACGAGCAGGTCATCAAGGAGTCGATGCGGCTCTACCCGCCCGCCTCTCTGATCGACCGCGTCGCCACTCAAGACGTCGATCTGGGCGACGCGCAGGTCAAGAAGGGCGACTTCGCCTTCAACCTCATCTACGTGATGCATCGTCACCATACATTGTGGGACAACCCATCACGTTTCGATCCCGAACGGTTCTCGCTCGAGAATGCGAAACGCATCCACCGTTTCCAATACATGCCTTTCGGCGCCGGACCTCGTATCTGCATCGGAATGAAGTTCGCATATATGGAAGCTGTCGCCATCCTTGCGACACTTGTCCGTAGCTTGCGCTTCCTGCCGAATGCCGCGCACAAGATAGAGCCGAACATACGCATCACGCTCCGTCCCGAAGGAGGCATGCCGCTGTTCGTCGAGATCCGGTAGGAGAAGCCGGCAGGAGTCCTTGCGTGTCGTCGCTTGCCCGTATCCCCGCCCCGAAAGACATGATGGGGTATGTGCAGGACCTGCTCTGGTCGTCGGGCGAACTGGGGCGCTGCATCTGCCGCCGCGGTTGGACCAAGCCAGAAGTCTGGGCGCTCGCTCCCGCCAACACGCCCGAAGCGCAGATCCTTACCGACACCGCAAGCCGCATCGCCCAGACCGACGACGCCAACGAGTGGCTCGACGCGTGGATCATCGCGCAGAGCAAGACCACGTCGCAGCTTTGCCTCGTTGCGCACGATCCGCTGGCCCCGCCCGTCGATGCCGACCAGGACATCTTCGACAGCCCCGGCCACTGGGACACACGCGGCGGGGAGAGCTATCTCGTCCTCCCGAAGGCAGCGCTCACCCCAGGCGCCGTCAAGGGCGCCACACGCATGATGATCGGCGACCAGTACGTCCTGATCGTCATCGAAGCCGACTGGCCCTTCGGCGAAGCCCGCGCCCTTGACACCCTGGCCTACAGCGTCCGCCACGTAATCGTCCCGATCACGGAAGGCGAGAGCTACGGCATCATTTCGGGTGTGTGAGGTTCACCCCTCCAGCTTCGCATCCAACGTTATCTCGATGGCTCCCAGCGCCTTCGACACGGGGCACCCAGCCTTGGCCTTGTTCGCCAGATCGATGAACTGCGCCTCGCTCATGCCCGGCACATTGCCGCGCAATGTCAGAGCGCTCTTCGAAATCGCCTGACCGCCGGCATCGACCGGCCCGATATGTACAGCAGCCTCCGTCGTCAGCTTCGCCGCGGGATGCCCGGCCTCCGCAAGAAAGTGCGACAGCCGCATGGCGAAGCAACTCGCATGCGCCGCCGCGATCAGCTCCTCGGGATTGGTCGCTGACCTGCCGCTCTCATCCTCGAACCTAACCTTGAAAGAGTAGGGACTGTCCTTCAGCGCCGCGCTCTGCAACGAGATCGCGCCCTTGCCGTCCTGCAGCGTGCCTGACCAGACAGCCTGTGCGGTACGTTTCATCGTGAACCTTCCATGTTGTCCAACGCAACATCGATCCCCGCCGCAAGGGGAGGGAGAAGTCGAACGAAAATGTCAGAAAACAAGTGGGGCGGCTTCTGTTGCCAGGCGCCGCCCCGAGCCCCGCCTTAGCTTGCTAGAGCTAAGGACTTAGGTTTGGAAAACACCAGCTGCTTACGCAGCGAGGCGCATTTCCGGAGCAAAGTTGTCATTGGCAACT
>CAIMMO010000224.1 GCA_903842595.1 uncultured Alphaproteobacteria bacterium | reverse complement strand
CGAGGGCCGTCCCCCCGGGGAAATGTACGCACACCAGCGCTATGACGAGTTTGCGCCGAAGGTCTATTTCCAGAGCGTCCAGTCCGGCGCCCGTCCAAACACGGGCCTGCGCGATTCGATGCAGATGCACGGCTACAAGGTAGGCGAGTTCGCGCCGGGCGGCTTGTATTTCAATACGGCGAGCGGCTCAGGCTTTGGCGGTTCGACGAATGGCATCGCGATCCGCATGCATCCCAAGATGCCGGTGCAGGACGCCAATTCCGTCTGGACGTTCGATGGCACGCTGCCGCCCAAACTCCTGATGGCGCGCGTCGGCGAGCCGATCCTGTTCCGCCACTATAACGGGCTTCCGATCAACGTCGCCGCCAATAACGGCTTTGGCCACCACCTGATCACGACCCACGAACACAACGGCCACAACCCTGCCGAGAGTGACGGGTTCACCGGCGCCTACTTCTATCCCGGCCAGTACTACGACTATCGCTGGCCCATGCAGTTGGCTGGCCGCGACAGTGAGAATGTCAACGCCACCGATCCGCGCGCCGGAATGCCGGATGGCGCAGGTGGGGTGATCAAGATCCGTGGCGACTGGCGCGAGACCGAGAGCACGCACTGGTTCCACGATCACATGATCGATTACACGGCCCAGAACGTCTACAAGGGCAACGCCGCGATGATGAACTACTACAGCGCGGTGGACCGTGGGCGCGAAGGTCTGAAGTGCCACTATTCGGACCCCAACAACGCCAATCTCTGTCTGCCGAGCGGCACGGGCCTGGACTGGGGCAATCGCGACTACGACGTGAACCTGCTGATCGCGGACAAGGCCTGGGACTCCAAGGGGCAGCTCGCCTTCAACATCTTCAACAAGGACGGCTTCCTCGGCGACCAGATGACGGTCAACTGGTCCTGGAAACCCTACATGGATGTGCGGGCACGCAAGTATCGCCTGCGCCTGCTCAATGGCTCGGTCTCGCGTTACTTCAAGATCGCGATCGTGACGGACAAGGGCGTGCGCGTGCCGTTCCACATGATCGCCAACGACGGCAACATTATGGAGCATGCCGTTCCCTTCCCGAACGCCGAGTCGAAAGACCTGCCAACGCAGGCGATTGCCGAGCGCTTCGACATCGTCGTCGATTTCAGCAAGTATCCCGTGGGGACGAAGCTCTACTTCGTGAACACGCTGGAGCACCGCGACGGCGCCGGCCCGAAGGAGGAGATCCCGCTCAACGAGATTCTCTCCGGCAAGTACAAGGGCGACCCCGCCGTCGGCAAGTTCATGGAGTTCCGCGTCCAGGCCTACACGGGCCAGGACCTGAGCATGAACCCGGCTGACTATGTCGAGGGCAAGAAGAAGATGATCCCGCTGCCGAAGATTTCGGCGGCGGACCTTGCCAAGGCCAAGCGGCGCACGTTCGAGTTCGGCCGCAGCGGCGGCACCGACGAAACGCCCTGGACGATCAAGACCGATGGCGGCAATGGCCTCTCGGCCGACATCAACCGCGTTTCCGCTGCACCGCAGATGGGCGCGTGGGAGATCTGGCGCATCGAAAGCAACAGCGGCGGCTGGAGCCACCCTGTTCATATCCACTTCGAGGAAGGGCAGATTCTCACCCGCGACGGCAGGCCGCCGCCGATCTGGGAACGCTATGCCCGCAAGGACGTCTATCGCGTCGGCCCTGAACCCAACAGCAGCGCGGTGGTGGAGGTCGCAATTCGCTTCCGCGAGTTCGCTGGTTCCTATGTCGAGCACTGCCACAACACGCAGCACGAAGATCATGCAATGCTGCTGCGGTGGGATATTCTCAACCCTGGCCAGACGGTTGCCATACCGACGCCGGAAGGCGGCTGGGAGGGTATGTTCTACGAGCCCTCCTACGTCCTGCCGACCTGGCGGACAGGTCGCGGCGTGGGACCGACTCCAGAGCCGGTAACGACAACAGCGACAACGACAACGCGATGAAGCGGGTTTGGCCGTCCTGTTCCACGCATTTGGCCCGCGCGTTGCTGGCCGCGATCAGCGTTTGCCTGCTATGGCCCATCACAGCGGTGGCGCAATCCCCGTGGGGACGTGACTACTGGCCGAATGTCACGCTCACGACGCACGACGACAGGCAGGTGAAGTTCTACGACGACGTCCTGCGCGGCAAGATCGTCGTCGTGAATTTCATCTTCACGAACTGCGGCGACGTCTGCCCGCTGGATACGGCTCAGCTGAAGCGCGTGCAGGAATTGATCGGCGATCATGCCGGGCGTGACGTTACGTTCTACTCGATCTCGATCGATCCCGAGAACGACACACCCGAAGCCATGCGCGCCTTCATGAAGAAGTTCGACATCAAGGCCGGCTGGACCTTCCTGACCGGCCGACAGGACGACATTACGCTTATCCAGCGCAAGTTCGGGCTCGAGCCGGCGGGCGAGAAGCCGACCGCACATTCGACGACGATCATCCTGGCCAACGAGGCGACTGGTCAGTATGTGAAGCGGTCGCCGTACGACAATCCGCAAATGCTGGCGAACGTGCTGACCGGCCAGCTGAATCCCAAAGGGCGCGGCTCGGGCAGCCGCCTGAGCTATGCCGACGCCGTCGCGGTCGCCACCGATGAGTCTGCACAGATGTTTCGTACGCGCTGCGCCACGTGCCACACGATCGGCGGCGGCGACGGGCTTGGCCCCGATCTTCTGATGGTGAGTTCACGGCGGTCGCCGGAATGGCTGGCGCGCTTCATCCGCGAACCGGACAAGATGCTGGCGGTAAAGGACGAGACCGCCATGGCCATGCTGCCGAACTTCCGGAACCTGGCGATGCCGAACCTGAAGCTCAGCGAGCAGAATGTCGCCGACCTGATGGCTTTCATCGACGTCGAAAGCCGCAAGACCATGGAGGCGCGCGCGGCTGCGCAGCACGGCGAACATCACCATCACTGACGACGATCAATGGCCGGGTTCAGGCGACACGGTGACGTCACCGAACAGGCAGCGCCCTTCGGCCAGGCTCGCCTGCCCCCATGTCATGGTAGACGCAGCCGGCGCGCACTGAGGCTTCGAACTGCGCCATTGTGCTTGCGCTGCCGGTCAGCCTGGAGAGAGCAGCCGGCAGCCCAATTGCCCCGACAAGACCAAGGATTCAGGCGATGGCGGGCCTTTCGCCTTGCGCCGGCCCCAAATCCCGGTAGGAAAGCCGCTCGCTTACCGCCAGCGCGGTACGGGGAGGTGGCCGAGTGGTCGAAGGCGCACCCCTGCTAAGGGTGTATACCGGTAACGGTATCGAGGGTTCGAATCCCTTCCTCTCCGCCAGCGCTGCTTCATAATCACTTGATTAAAAAAGCTTTCTGGAACGCCGAAACGGCGCGCGGTTACCGCGCGTGTCACAGCAGCGCACGTAACTGCACCGCCCGCACCTTGCGAGCGCCTGCTCGCAGCCCCGCGAGCGTCGCTGCAAACCGCGTTGCCGCTCGGGCCAGCCCGCCAGCACCGGGTCAGGTGATCGCCGATCGCCTAGCTCACGCGCTCTGCGATGCGGACAAGCGTATCGCGCAGCGCGGTCAGCCGCTGGGCGGTCTGACCGTTGCCTGAGACCTCAAGTGCCTGCGCAGCGGCGCGAAGATCACGGGCCACGGCAGCGCTTCGGCGAGCCTGGTCGACAAGAGGTGTTGCAGCATCCAGCACAGCGGTCAGCCGGCTCGCGACGTCAGTTTTCAGAGCCTTGTCCCTCGCCAGCTGGTCCATGTAGGCGCGCGCCACGACAGGGTGCGCTGGCCAGGTTACCGGGTATTGCTGCTGCGGATTCACGGTGCGGCCCTGCTCGGCCATGCGAGCGGCGGCGATTTCATTTGCCGACAGATATTCGCTTGGCGTCAGCTCGAACACGTCAAGACCGCGTGCGATTTCCGTTCCGTAGATGCGGCCCTCATACCAGTAGACTGACCAGTATCCACCCAGTGTCTGACGATCAGCGTTCACCGGGCCACGATCAAAATAGGCGATCTCGCGCGGTTTGGCCGAGTCGGTGAAGTCGCTGATCGAGAGCCCGCCTTGATACCACGCCTGCACAAAGAGGTCGCGCCCCGGCACCGGAAGCAGGGAGCCATTGTGCGCGACGCAGTTCTCAAGATCCGTTTGGGCTGCCGGCAGCTTGTAGTAGCTTCGGAAGACGAGCTTGCCGTCGACAATGTCGTAAATGGCGTTTGCGCCCCAGGTCTGCGGATCCTGAACACGGCAACGCGGCCGGCCGCCGCCACCCCACTCATCGGTGAAGATGACCTTGGTTCCCTCATTGTTGAAGGTCGCCGAATGCCAGTAGGCGAACCCGGAATCGACGACGGTGTCGATCCGCTTGGGCGCTCGCGGATCACTGATGTCGAAGATGATGCCGTTACCTGAGCAGGCGCCGCCAGCGATCTTGCGTGACGGGAAAAGCGTGATGTCGTGGCAATGATCCGTGCGGTTTGTGGTCTGCGTGCCTTCGCCGTGATCGCCGCCAAGCCAGAGGCCGCCAAGCTGCCCGCTCTGGCCGTCAGCGAATACGGTCGGGCTGTCGATGATGCGGGCCTTTGACGGGTCTGCCAGCGGAATCTCGATGACGTCGACACGGAAAAGCGCGGTTCGGCTATCGCCCGGCTGACCCATGATGCAGCCGGCCAGCTCGTCCTTGTCGCGTACGCCTGCTGTTCCAGAATTGTAGACGATCAGCCGCTGGTCGTCGGCCGAGACGACTGAGTGGGTATGCGATCCACGGCATGTCTGGACCTGGCCGACCTGACGTGGCCGCATGATGTTCGAGATATCGAAGATACGCAGGCCGCGGAAGCGATCCGGGCTGGCTTCAGGGCCCACGCCTTCGCGGCCGCAATCCACGCGGCCGCTCGTGGCTTCCACCGACATGAGCAGGAGATTGCCGACGATGGAAACGTCACCCTGCCCGCCGGGGCAGACGATGGCGCTGACCAGTTTCGGCTCGGCTCCGCCCAGCCGATAGAACTGCACGCCCTGATAGCTGCCGATGGCAAGCAAATCGCCCGAGAAGGCCATGTCCGTGTTGGCGAAGCTGAGGAAAGGCGCGCGCCGGCTCGCCTCGTCTGCCGTGCCGAGACGTGCATCGCCGTCCTTGTTTTCGGCAGGGAGTTGCAGGGGCAAACCTTCGGGATTGGACGGATCGAAGAACCCGGCCGGCTTGGGAAGGCTGGCAACCAGACGCATGTTGCTGATCGCCTGCCCGGCGTCGAGAAAGCCCGCCTTCAGTATCGCGCGCGGGTCTGGCGAGAGACCGCGCAGCAGAGCCGCCATGCGCTTGATCTCTGCCTGCTGCTCATTCGTGACGTCGGTTGCAAAGCGATAGAGCACAGGATCATAGGCAGAGCCGGGCTCCGCCAGCAGGCTCGTGACCATCGTGATGGCGCCCTCGTGATGGGCAATCATGAGTTGCAGGAACTGCCTGTCGAACTCCGATCCGCTTGATGCTTTCAGCTGGGTCAATTGCGCAGCTGTCGCCATTCCCGCCATACCGCCATGGTCAGCACCATGTGCTGAGGCTGTGTGTCCTGAGGCGCCGTGTCCCGCGGCAGCATGCCCGCCATGACGATCTGCCGCGGTCGGCGCTGGCGCGGGAGCGTCTTCGCCGCGCTCGCGCAACCAGCCCTGCATGAAGGCGATCTCGTCCGCCTGGGACGCATTGATCCGCCCCGCCAACTCGACAATAGCAGGTGTTGCGGTGCGGCCCTGAACGAGGACTGCCATTTCCACGGCCTGACCGTGATGATGGATCATGCCCTGCATGAACGCGACATCGGCGTCCGAGTAGCGGTTGTCTGCCACGCGGGCGGCTTCGCGACCCTCAAGCGTCCGGCTTTCCTGACCCGGCGCACCCGGCTGAATCAGCGGCGGCTGCTGGGCGCAGGCCGACATACCCAGGAGGGCAGCAATGGCGACCGAGTTGACCAGGATCGACGATCCAGACAGGCGAAAGTGCGGCACCACAGACCTCCAGCTTCATATGCCCTTGCACTTTTGCAGAGTTGCGGGGCGGCTGTCACGTCAACTCGGCGGGGTTTTGCTCGACTTTCGCCGCGTGACCGGGCTGCGCGACCGCCCTGCTCGAGGGAGGTATTGAGCTTGCGCGAAGGATGGGCGTTGCACGCCGGCTCAGCCGATGCCTCTGGAATTCAAACGGGTTGCAGGACGGGGTAGCGTCCACGGAGGTGGTGTAAATTCACTGATGGAGCGCTTCGGGCGCGCGGACCGCAAGAGTCAGCGCGCGCCCGGGGCGCGGTCGGCGGGAGGGGTGGTCATCGGAGAATCCCGGCAGGGTGGCGTTGCGAGACGT
>CAIMMO010000223.1 GCA_903842595.1 uncultured Alphaproteobacteria bacterium | reverse complement strand
GCCCCGGAACTGATCCGCGACGAGGTGGCGGCCGGCCGCATGGTCATTCCGGCCAACAAAGTGCACATCCAGAAGTGCCTGGAGCCCATGGCGATCGGGATCGCCGCCAAGTGCAAGATCAACGCCAACATCGGCAACAGCGCCGTCACTTCTTCCGTCGAGGAAGAAGTCGAGAAACTCGTCTGGTCGATCCGCTGGGGCGCGGACACCGTCATGGACCTCTCAACCGGAAGAAACATCCACAACATCCGTGACTGGATCATCCGCAACTCGCCCGTTCCGATCGGCACCGTCCCGATCTACCAGGCGCTCGAGAAAGTCGGCGGCGATCCCGACAAGCTCGACTGGTCCGTGTTCAAGGACACGCTGGTCGAACAGTGCGAGCAAGGCGTCGACTACTTCACCATCCACGCCGGCGTGCGCCTGCAATACATCCACCTCACCGCCAAACGCGTCACCGGCATCGTCTCGCGCGGCGGCTCCATCATGGCGCGCTGGATGCTCAGCCGTCACAAGGAGAGCTTCCTCTACGAGCGCTTCGACGAGATCTGCGATCTCATGGCGCAGTACGACGTCTCCTTCTCCCTCGGCGACGGCCTCCGCCCCGGCTCCATCGCCGACGCCAACGACGCAGCACAGTTTGCCGAACTCGACACCCTCGGCGAGCTCACGAAAGTCGCATGGGACAAGGGCTGCCAGGTCATGATCGAAGGCCCCGGCCATGTGCCGATGCACAAGATCAAGGTGAACATGGAAAAGCAGCTGAAGGTCTGCGGCGAAGCCCCCTTCTACACCCTCGGGCCGCTCACCACCGACATCGCCCCCGGCTATGATCACATTACATCAGGAATCGGCGCCGCGATGATCGGCTGGTTCGGCACCAGCATGCTCTGCTACGTCACGCCGAAGGAACATCTCGGCCTGCCCGACCGCGACGACGTGAAGACCGGCGTCATCACTTACAAGATCGCCGCCCACGCAGCCGACCTCGCGAAAGGCCACCCCGCCGCCAAGCTACGCGACGACGCCCTCTCCCGCGCGCGATTCGAATTCCGCTGGGAGGACCAGTTCAACTTGTCCCTCGATCCAGAGACCGCGCAGAAATTCCACGACGCCACCCTGCCGAAGGACGCCCACAAGGTCGCTCACTTCTGCTCCATGTGCGGCCCGAAATTCTGCTCGATGAAGATCACGCAGGACGTCCGCGACTACACCGCAAAGCTGAATGACCAGCAGATCGGCATGGCCGACATGAGCGCGAAGTTCGCGGAAGTCGGAAAGGAGCTGTACGTCAGCGAGAGCGGCCAGAAGCGCGAGGCGATTGATTGAGAATAATGCTCGGGGTCAGCACAGTTGTGGCACAGCCGATTTGTTCGAAGGTGACTAAAGTCATTTCAAAATCCGCCCATGCCAAAGCCAGCTCTGCCAACCCTTGAAGACTGCAAAGCGCCTGACCTGCCCCTGCGGTTCGCGGAGGCGTTTTCAAGAAATTCTGGACAACGCCCGACCTCCACGACGACGCCGTGCGCAAGGAGTGCTTTCAGGGAGTGAGCGTGATCCGCGCAGCGGACGGATTGGTCCAGTCGATCAATCCGCACGACGGACGCCCGGAGCGACAGCGAAGGGCAGATGCATGCCTGCCTTACTGCGGCTTGTTCCAGATCGGCGCCGTGTTGTTCACATCCACGGCGATCTTGTCGATCGCAAAGCGGAGCTGCTCGGGTGTGACATCGCGGTTGTCGATCGCCATGCCGATCACCAGCTGGTTCTTCGATGTCAGCCAGAACATCACCGGCTGCGTGCTCGCATTGCTTTGCAGCGCCTGAAGCGCCTGCTCGCCCGTCAGGCCGACGTCGCCCAGCGTCGCCCGCGCCCAGACAAAGCGGCCGCTGCCGCTGACCTCAAGCCCGACCGGAACGTTGAAGCTCGCCGTCGTGACATTGATTTCCAGCAACTGCGCCGGCGCCACACCGGTCTCCTTCGGTGTATAGCCCATGCCGGTCAGCATGGTCTTGAGCCCGGCATGATCCAGCGGATCGGCGATGGCGGGTATCGCCGCCACGATGGTCATGCATGCTGCAACCAGCGAAACTGTAAGGCGTCCCACGACCTGCTCCCTGTGTACCCACCAGGGGCAGATAACGCGCCGTCGCCGCCCCCATCAAGCGGGGAAACGCACACGCCGCCAGCCGCCCTACGGGCAGCGCACATAAGGCTCGCCCGCGCCGCCCTCTTTGACCCAGGTCATCGTTTCAGGCGTTGAAGAGACGACGCTGAAATTGCGTTCGTAGTCGGCGGCGCCCTCGCCGCTCTTGCACTGCAGGACCATCATCGTCCCGGCACCCTCGGGCGTCGTGCTGCTGATCGTGCACGCATCTAGACCCATGGCGACGGTCGACGCCGTGATCACGACCACGCCATCTTTCGAGGCATTGGCCGGCGCGCACGCCTCCATCGTGACGCCCCAGCGGCCGAGAAGATTTGTCAGAATCGCAATTTCCGGCGGAGCCATCGGCGCCAGCGGCGCAGCCTCGATCGCCGCCGTCTCGCTCGCCGGCGCGGGCGAACACGCCGCCGCCAGCAGGATCACGCCACTCGTCAGACAGATCTTCATTGCCCGATGTCCCCTATCGCGACGCAGATGTCCCGGCACCCAGCTAAGTGCGCCTGCACGCCGCCGTCAACGCCGCTTTCACCAGTCCCGGACAGGGCCTACCCTTCCAGCATGACCTCCCGCTTCTTCCGCCGCGCCATTTCCTGGGCCGACTACCGCGCCGCCATCGATCTCGTCCCCCCACCGGGCGTCGAGCCTCCCGGAGCGGACGACAACATCCCGCCCGGAAGCTTCGCGCCCATCCTTCGCCGCGCGCCCGATGGCGAATACGCCCCGCGCCACACCATCCAGGTCGCCCCCGCCTTCTGGGGCCTCGTCCCCATCTGGTGGAAGCAGCCGCTCTCGGACAAGAAATTCCAGACCTTCAACGCCCGCGCCGAAGACATCGCCACCAGCAACACCTTCTCGGGCGCCTTCCGGCAAGGCCGCTGCCTCATCCCCGCCTCGGGCTTCTACGCATGGAGCAGCGGCACGCCCTTCGCCTTCGCACTGCCCACCGGCGCGTGGTTCTTCTTCGCCGGCCTGTGGAGCCGCGCCATGATCGACGGCTCCGAATTCGACACCTTCGCCATGATCACATGCGAGCCCAACCTCGCCGTCGCCGGTATCAGTACATCCATGCCGGTGATCCTGTCGCCCGAACACTACGCGCGCTGGCTCGACCTCGATGACCGCGATCCGCACGCCCTGCTGAAGCCATGCCCGTCCCACTGGCTGCGCGCCTGGCCCGCCAACCCCGCCGTCGGCAATGTCCGCAACCAGGGGGCCGACCTGCTCGGAGAGAGTGACCCATGACTGACCACGTCCGCTACACCGCCGCCGACCACATCGCGGTCATCACCCTGGCGCGCCCGCCGCTGAACGCCTTCTCCATCGGCTTTCTCGACGAGATCCTCAAGGCCCTCCGCGACGCCGCCGCCGATCCCGATGTGCGCGTGGTGGTGCTCGCCAGCGGCATCGCGGAGATGTTCTGCGCCGGCCTCGACCTCGACATCATCCTCGGCAGCGACGACGCCACCATCCGCGACTTTCTCAACCGCCTCTATGTCGAGCTGTGGGACGTGCAGCGAAACATGGGCAAACCGACCATCGCCGCCGTCGATGGCGCAGCACGCGGCGGCGGCATGACACTCGCCATCTCGTGCGACATGATCATTGCAGGCGAAACTGCGAGCTTCGGCTATCCCGAGATCAACCTCGCCCTGCCCCCCGCCATCCACTTTGCTCACCTGCACCGCATCATCGGCCGCTACCGCGCCTTCGACCTCCTCTTCACGGCACGCACATTCGACGCCCACGAAGCCCTGGATCTCGGCCTCGCCAGCCGCCTCGCGCCCCGCGCCCTGCCCGAAGCCATGGACGCCGCCCGCCTGATCGCCGCGAAATCCCCCGCCGCCACAGCCTTCAGCCGCGCAGCCTTCCACCGCGAAGCCGACCGCGACTACACCGACGCCGTCGCCCGCGCCGTCGACGATTTCTGCAAACTCGCGACCTCACCCGACGCGCAGGAGGGCCTCCGCGCCTTCCTCGAAAGGCGCAAACCGGAATGGCCCGGGGCGTGAAGCCTGCTCGCGCGTCGCGTTCCAGTTGAACAGGAAGTCGCGGTGCGCCGCCCAGGTCTGGCGCTGTCTGTTTCATGCGGCGCGGGGAAAACGCCGCATTCGGGGACCTGTCATGAAGCCGTTCCTTTCGCTTGCCGCCAACATCGCCTCGCTCTCCCTGCTGGTCGCCTGCGGTGGCCCGTCGCCTCCCGTTGAGACAGCTGCGGCCCCTGAAGCGCTCTCCGCCAGCCCGGAAGAAAGCGCCATGACGTCCCGCGTTGTGGTCTCCCTGCGCGCGCCCTGCTCGCCCGACGAGGCATTCGCGCTGTTCACGGAGTAAATCGGCTCCTGGCGGGCCCAGAGCCGCTTCTTCAAGTTTACCCCGCGCAGCCCCTGCACGCTGGCCTTCGAGCCGCCCGGCCCCGTTGGCGAGGGCGGTCGTTTGATCGAACGCCTCCCCTGCGGCAAAGTCTTCGAGATCGGCCCCGTACGCGCCTGGGGGCCGGGGGAGCGTCTGGTGGTCGGATGGCGCCATGCCAGCTTCGGGCCCGGTCGCGCCACCGAGGTCGAGGTGACATTCGAACCGGTCGGCTCCGCGACACGTGTAAGCGTGGACCACCGCGGCCGGGAATCCGTGCCGCAGGACCATGTCGCCCGCCACGGCTTACCCCTGCAGCTCACCAACCAGCGCCAGGGCGAACAATGGCGCGCGGGCCTCGAACGCCTGTCACAACGCGCTGCAGAAACCTTTCCTCCACGCCTCCCTGATTGACTGCACAAGCCCGCCCGGCGTATCCGCGCTGGTCACACGTCCCGGAGCCGGACATGTCCGCCGCAAACGCCTCTCCACCCGCAACCGGGGCTTCGCGGCTCGGCAAGAATGCGTTCTTTTTCATCATCGTGACGGTGTTCATCGACATGATGGCCTTCGCGGTCGTGATGCCCTCGATGCCCTACCTGATGGCCGAGCTGCTGAACGGCGAGGCGGCGCTGGAATCCGCCCGCACGCTGGCGAGCGAAGGCAACCTGCTCCCGCTCGAAGCGATGCTGTCGGAAGCCGCGCCGTGGGGGGGCTACATCACCATGGTCTACGCGGTGATGAACTTTCTCAGCGCGCCCATCCTTGGCGGGCTGTCGGACAGGTTCGGCCGCCGCCCTGTCCTGCTGCTGTCGATCGGCACGCTGGCGATCGACTTCCTCATCATGGGTTTCGCCCACACCATCTGGCTGCTCTTTCTCGGGCGCGTACTTTCAGGGATTTCCGGCGCCACTCACTCAACCGCCTCTGCCTACATCGCCGACGTCACGGAGCCGAAGCAGCGCGCCCAGGCCTTCGGCATGCTCGGCGCAGCGTTCGGCCTCGGCTTCATCCTTGGCCCCGCCATCGGCGGCTTCCTCGGCCAGTTCGATCCGCGCTACCCGTTCTTCGCCTCAGCCGCGCTTGCAGCAATCAACTTCTGCTATGGCCTGTTCGTGCTGCCGGAATCGCTTGGACGCGAGCATCGCCGCCGCTTCGAATGGAAGCGCGCCAACGCGTTCGGCACGTTCGCGCACCTCGCCAAGGTGCCCTATCTTGCCTGGTTCATGCTGGCGCTTGGCCTCTTCCAGTTTTCCTATTGGGTCTATCCGGCAACGTTCGGCTACTACTCTGCGGTCAATTTCGGCTGGGGTGAGGGCCTGATCGGCATTGCGCTGATGGTTGTCGGCATCGGTTCCGCCGTCGTGCAAGGCGGACTGATCGGTCCGATCATCAGGCGCTTCGGGTCAACCAACACCGCCGTCTTCGGCTTCCTCATCTGCATCGTCACCTTCGCCGCCTATGCCGCCGCAACCGAAGGATGGATGGTCTACCTGATCATCCCCTTCGGCGCGCTCGCCGGCCTACTTGGCCCCGCGATGAACCAGATCATGTCGGTTCGCACGCCGAAGAACGCGCAAGGCGAACTCCAGGGCGCGATCGCCAGCGTCAACTCGCTTTCCAACATGGTCGCACCGCTCGCAATGACGCAGACCTTTTACTACTTCACCGCCCCAGGCGCGTCCTTCTTCTTCCCCGGCGCAGCCTTTGCGCTCGCCGCAGTGTTCTGCGCGGTCTCGCTGCTGCCGCTGATGCGTGGCCTCGCCGTCGCGCCGAAGGTGGAAGAGCAGCCCGCCGATCCGCCAGCCGACGCAGCGCCAGCCACGCATTCCGGCTAGAGATGCCAGCCGCCCGCCCCGCCCTCTTCCTCGACCGCGACGGCGTCATCAACGTCGATCAAAGCTACGTCTTCAGCCGCGAGGGTTTCGAGTGGGTCGACGGTGCGAAAGCCGTCATCCGCCGCTTCAACGACATGGGCTGGTGGGTCTTCGTCGTCACCAACCAGTCCGGCATCGCGCGCGGCTACTACACCGAAGAGCAGATGCAGGCCCTGCACGACTGGATGTCGGCCGAGCTCGGTGCGACCGGCGCCCACATCGACCGGATCTACCACTGCCCCTTCCACGAGGACGGCGTGATCCCGCGCTATACCAGGGACAGCTACGACCGCAAACCAAAGCCCGGCATGCTGATCCGCGCGATGACCGACTTCCCCGTCATCAAGGAGCGCTCCTTCCTGATCGGCGACAAGCAGGCCGATCTCGACGCCGCCAAGGCTGCCGGCGTCCGCGGCTTCCTGTTCACCGGCGGCGATCTCGCGGCGTTTGCAGACTGGGCGCTCGCCGACATGGGCGAGGGCCGCTGACGCCTGTCGATCGCGCGCGCGTCTAGTTGGGCGCCGGCTGCGGCGGCATCACCTGCGGCTGCACCGTGCCCTGCACAGGCGGCAGCGTCGATTGCGGCGCCACCGTCGCCGCCGGCGGACGATACTCGACCGCCCCGCTCGGCGTCTGCACCGGGCCCGTCACCGGATCGCAGTCCACCGGCCCGCGGGGCGCAACCTGATCCTGCAGCGCCATCGCCACCGCATTGCTCTCGTTCGGCTTCAGCTCGAACGCATCCTGGCTCGCATAGATGTCGTAGATCGCGCCATCGTCCATCAGCTGTCCGCTCGCCGATGTGTGCGAGAAATCCGCGAGGTCCAGCATCTGCCAGCTCGACCCGAGGCAGCCCATGAAGTCGCCCGTCTTGCATTCCTCGGTCGTCTCGCGGCGCGGCGTGTATTTGTTGGTGCAGTTGGGATTCACATAGGTGCCGTAGACCTCGGTCACCTTGAACAGCGAGTCGATGCCGATGACGTTGGCCCACGGCTTGAACTTCACCACCGGGCCTTCGATGTGCACGCGCTGGCCAGTGATCTGGAAATCCCTGGGCTGGCCACGCAGCCTGCCTTCGGCATCCGCCAGATCGATGGTCGCCGTGTAGTCGAAATCGCCGTTCTTCTTCAGCACCACCTGCCCCGCCAGCCGCTCCTTCGAGAGCGCCGCATAGGTCTGCAGATTGAGCCCGATCAGCCCCACGATCATCGCGCCCGCCAGCGTCAGCCCGCCGAACAGCACGCGCACAAGACCCCCGCCAAGGTTCGCCCTGAACAGCTTGGCGAAGCCGCCCACCAGCATCAGCACGCCCACAAGGCCCACGAATGCCGGGATCAGCCACCAGATCGACATACCGCCACTCCGCGCTCGCTTGCACCGCCCCTGACGCGAACGGGCTCAGCAACCCATCCGTTCCCCCAGAGCTTGTCTAACAAATGGCAGAGCGCCTGCCCACCCATGGGATGCGCATGTCGCCGCAACGTCATTACGATGGCGTAAGCGTGAGCGGGCCTAGAACACCCGCGGGCGTTCCTGCCGGGTCAGGTGCAGCCCGCACTCTTCTTTCTTGAAGCCCACCCAGCGCCCGGACCGGATGTCGTTCGGATCAAGCGGCCGCGCCGTGCAGGGCCAGCAGCCGATCGAGGGATAGCCCTCCGCCACCATCGGATGGGGCGGCAAGTGCTTCTCGGCAACCAGGGCGGCGAGGTCTTCCGGCGTCTGGTCCGTCAGCGGGTTGATCTTGTACCGCCCCTCGAAATACTCCACCACCGGCAACTTCGTGCGCCCGCCGCCATGGAAGCGCTTGCGCCCCGTGATCCACGCATCGAACCCTTCCAGCGCTGGCGCCAACGGCCGCACCTTGCGCACTTCGCAGCACGCATTGGGGTCCGTCTTGTTCAGCACGCCCCTGGGATCGACCGCCTTCACCTCGTCCTTCACCGGATGGAATGTGCGGATGTCGGTGAGGCCCAGCACCTGGCCCAGCGTGTCACGATACTGCAGCGTCTGGTGAAAGTGCATGCCCGTGTCGATGAACACGATCGGCATGCCCTGGTCGACGTCGGCGATCAGCCCCAGCATCGCCGCACTCTCCGCGCCGAAGGACGACACATAGGTCAGCTTCCGTCCGAACTCGCGCAGCGCCACGCGGATGATCTCGTGCGGCCCTTTCCCGTGCAGCTCGGCGTTC
This sequence comes from uncultured Alphaproteobacteria bacterium, assembly GCA_903842595.1. Lineage (GTDB taxonomy): Bacteria > Pseudomonadota > Alphaproteobacteria > Caulobacterales > Hyphomonadaceae > UBA7672. The sequence goes on along the minus strand of CAIMMO010000223.1, from coordinate 56,755 downwards.
AGCCGCTCGACGAGCTGGTCGGGTGTTTCGATGCTCATGGCAAGCGCGCTCATTCGGCAGCCCTGGACTGTCTCAGCTTCTGCCGCTTCACGAAGATCGACTCGGACGTGTCGGCGGCAGGCTGATAGAACTCTGAAAACTCGGAGGCTGAAGCAGCGTACACGCCCTCGGCGTCCGCTTCCGCGATCGCCATCGCGTCGATGCCGCAGCGGATCATCAGCCGCAGCTGGTCACGCAGCACCTGTCCCGTCGCACGGATCTCGCCCTTGTAGCCAAGCCGCCGGCGCAGAAGCTGAGCCTGGCTCAGCGCGCGCCCATCCGTGTACTTCGGAAACTGCACTTCGATCAGGTGCAGCCGGTCCAGATGGGGCGCAAGAAGCGCTGGATCATCGCTGTTCAACAGCCGCACACCGATCGACTGGTTGCGCGCCAGCAGCTGGTCATGCTCTGACATGAACCGCCCCAGCGACACCACGATACATCCGCCCGGCGACAGCTCATGACCGTCTTCCAAGAACGCCCAGATATCGTCGACGACCTTCCCGTCCTTAAGCAGCGGCATACAGCGCCTCCTTGAACGGCGCCTGGCCCACGCGGCCCATCGTGTCGATGAACGTCTCGGTCTGGTCGCGACGGAGCGAGAGATACGTGTCCACCATGCGGCGGATCGCAGGCGCCACTTCCTCGTGCTTCAGCCCCGGACCCTGGATCGTCGCGATCGTCGCCTTCTCGTCGGCCCGCCCGCCGAGAAGGACCTGATAGAATTCTTCGCCCTTCTTATCGACGCCAAGAATGCCGATATGGCCAACGTGATGATGTCCGCATGCATTGATGCAGCCCGACACATTCACATGCAGCGTGCCAACCTCATCCTCGAATTCCGGATCGGCAAACACCGCCTGGATCTCGTTCGCAACCGAGATCGAGCGCGCATTCGACAGATTGCAGTAATCCAGCCCCGGGCATGCGATGATGTCCGACCCCATGCCGGCATTCGACGCATGCAACCCCGATGTCTTCAACGCCGCATACACCGCCGGCACATCGTCCAGCTTCACATGCGGCAGCACCACGTCCTGCTCGTGCGCCACGCGGATATCGTCGAACCCGTAACGCTCGCCAATGTCTGCAATGGCGCGCATCTGGTCCGACGTCGCATCTCCCGGCGCCTCGCCCTGCTGCTTCACGGCTATGTGCACGGAGACATAGCCCGGCACGCGATGCGGCCGCAGGTTGTTCCGCGCCCAGCGCGCCTGCTCGCGGCTTGTCCGCCTGAACGCCTCGAAGCCTTCAGACACCGGCGGCAGCTTCGCGAATGCAGGTGGCGCGAAGTACGCCGTGATCCGATCCACTTCCTCCCGCGGAAGCACGACCTTCTCCCAGGTATTCTGCGCCGCGAACTCTTCCTCGACCTCGCGCCTGTACTCATCAAGCCCCAGCTCGTTCACCAGGATCTTGATACGCGCCTTGTACTTGTTGTCCCGCCGTCCATAGCGGTTGTAGACGCGCATGTTCGCTTCGAGATAGTCGAGCAGGTCTTCCTTCGCGACCCACTCGCGCACCGTCAGCCCGATATACGGCGTTCGTCCGAGCCCACCGCCGACGATGAACTCGAAGCCCACGCGGCCTTCCGAATTCGTCTTCATGTGCAGGCCGATGTCGTGCACCCGCACCGCCGCGCGATCCGTAGCCCCCGCCGTCACCGCGATCTTGAACTTCCGTGGCAGGCTCGAAAACTCCGGATGGAATGTTGACCACTGCCGGATGATCTCGCACCACGGCCGCGGATCCTCGATCTCATCAAGGTTCGCGCCTGCCAGATGGTCCGAAGTCACATTGCGGATGCAGTTGCCGCTCGTCTGGATCGCATGCATCTCGACATCCGCCAGGTCATCCAGCACATCCGGCATGTCGGCCAGCCTGATCCAGTTGTACTGGATGTTCTGCCGCGTCGTGAAATGCCCATAGCCCTTGTCGTACTTGTCCGCGATCATCGCGAGCTGGCGCAGCTTCGCCGCATTGAGCTGCCCATACGGAATCGCCACGCGCAGCATGTAGGCGTGCAGCTGAAGATACACGCCGTTCTGCAGCCGCAGCGGCTTGAAATGCTCTTCCCGCAGTTCGCCCTTCAGACGACGCTCCACCTGGCCGCGGAACTGTTTTGCGCGTTCCCGGACCAGCGTCTCGTCAAATTGGTCGTAGCGATACATCAGGCAGCCTTCTTCGCATGGCCGATGCCCAGGTCGGTCTCGACCCGCGCCACCCAGCGCTGCACGTTCGGGAATTCGTCGAGGTCGAAGCCGCCCTCATCCGCCACGCGCGTATACGCCACCAGCGCAACATCCGCGAGCGTCAGGCTGTCGCCCACGAAGTAGTTCGAGAAGGTCAGCTGCATCTCCATGACGCCCAGCGCGCGGCGGCCGCGCGCGAGAAGCTGCGGATCAAGCTCGTCATCGCTCATGTTCATGAACTTCTTCCTGAACCGGCGCACCGCGATATAGGGCTCGTGGCTGTACTGCTCCCAGAACAGCCAGCTCATCATCTTCGCCTTCTCGAACGGATTGACCGGGATCAGCGCCTCACTGGCATAGGTCTCGGCAAGGTAAAGAATGATCGCGTTCGACTGCGGCAGGATACGCCCATCGGCGAGGCGCAGCACGGGAACCTGCCCCGACGGGTTCATCGCCATGAACGCGTCCGACCGCGTGCCCCCCTCCACGACGCTCACCTCGATCCAGTCATAGTCGAGGCCAAGATAGTCCGCCGTCCACTTCGTCTTCAGGCAGTTGCCCGAAATCGAGTCGCCATAGAGCGTCATTCGGCTGATCGCGCGATCCGGCATCAGTTGTTCCCCGCCTGCTTCCCGAACATCGGATGATTGGTCGGCCCCTTCGCGCGAATCGTCTCGCGGATCGTCTCTCGCCCCGCGATCTGCCCGTCCGCCGTCACCTGCATGAAATAGGGGTCCGACACCCGCGTCTGGTCCTGCGCCGCCCACGCCAGCACATCATTGGCGCCAACGCCGGTCACCACCTCGGCATCGCCAAGGTCCTCCGACCACGCGCGATCCTTTGTGAGATATACAACCCGCCCCGAAGCCGACAGCCACGCCGTCACCACTTTCGGAACATCAGGCCCAAGCTTGGGACGTTCGGAACTCACGAGAACATCCTCCAGAGGTCGGACAGCGTCGGGCTCGAGGCATCATCCCGGGCGGAGCGAAGCGCAGACCCGGGGCCCATTTCACCGCGTGCGGATTCGTTATCCGACGGTTCCCGGCTCTTGCCGTGCTCGGCCGGGATAATAGCCTGCGCGTCCCGCGCGACCCTCACCACCTCACCAATCACCAGCAGCGCCGGCCCCTGTATCCCAGCCCGGACAATGATCTCGCTCAACTCGCCCAGCACGCCGAACGCGCGGATCTCTTGCGCCCGCGTCCCGTTCTCGATCACCGCCACCGGCGTCGCAGGCTCACGCCCCGCTGCAATCAGGCGCGCCGCAATCGTGCCCGCTGTGCCAACGCCCATGTAGACGACGACCGTCTGGTTGCCGCGCGCCAGCGCATCCCAGTCGAGATCCGGCGTCTGCCCAAGCTTCGCGTGGCCGGTCACGAACGTCACCGCCTGCGCGACATCACGATGTGTCAGCGGAATCTGCGCTGACGCCGCCACGCCCAGCGCCGCCGAAATCCCAGGCACCACGTCTACCTCAACACCCGCCGCACGCAGCGCTTCCACTTCCTCGCCGCCGCGCCCGAAGATGAATGGATCGCCGCCCTTGAGTCTAACCACGCGCTTGCCCGTGTGCGCCGCCGCGATCATGCGCGCATGGATCTCGCCCTGCGGAACCGAATGCTCGCCCTTGCTCTTGCCGACGTACACGATCTCCGCGCGCGCCAGCGCCAGCACGCCATCCCCCACCAGCCTGTCCGCAAAGATCACGTCCGCCGCGCCGATCAGGCGCGCGGCTTTCACGGTGAGAAGGTCCGGATCGCCCGGGCCAGCACCCACCAGCGCGACGGATCCCGTCGCCTGTTGATGCGTCCCCGGCTCTCCCGTCCGAGAGGCTGGCACGTCCGACATTGAATTCGGCCCTTTAGTTTTTCTCATGCATGCGCATATAACGAGGCACCTTCGGGTTTGTGCCCCGCTGTAGCCCCAACGGCAAATGGCCGGAAGGCGCAGCTAGCGCAATGGACCCCAGCTAAGCCGAACCATTAGACGCCCTTACCCGCCTCCAGATGCAGAAAACCTCGAGCAAAATGGCCCAGGAAGACCGCCTTCCCGCTCTCAACGCCCTGCGCGCCTTCGAGGCGGCCGCCCGTCACCTATCCTTCACCCGCGCCGCAGAAGAGCTGAACGTCACGCCGGGCGCCATTTCCCAGCAGATCCGACAGCTTGAAGAGTTCGCCGGCGCCCCCCTGTTCCGCCGCACAGGCCGCCAGGTTCTCCTGACAGACGCCGGCCAGGCCGCCCTGCCGCTGCTGACCAACGCCTTCGAGATGATGTCGGAGGCCGTCCACCATATGCGCGCGCCTGCCCGCCGCGACCGGCTGATGATCTCTTCAGCCCCTTCCTTCGCCGCCAAATGGCTGGCCCCAAGGCTCGAGAAATTCCAGGAGCTGAACCCCGAAGCCGAAGTCTGGGTCTCGGCCGACCTCGCCATGACCGACTTCAACTCCTCCGATATCGACCTCGCCCTGCGCTATGGCAAAGGCATCTATGAAGGCCTGCGCGCCGAGAAGATCATGTCGGAATCCTGCCTGCCGGTTTGCTCGCCCGATCTCATGTCCGGCCCGCACCCCCTGCGCTCGCCCGCCGACCTCACCCACCACGTCCTGCTCCACGACGAGTCCCCCGAGAACGATCCCTCACGCCCCGACTGGAACAGCTGGCTCAAGGCCCGCGGCGTCACCACGGTGGACGGCAATCGCGGCCCGCGCTTCACGCAGTCCTCACTCGTCGTCGAAGCAGCGGCTGCCGGCCGCGGCGTCGCTCTCGCAAAATTCGCGATCGCCTCGGGCGACCTCGAACGCGGCCGCCTCATCTCGCCCTTCGCCGACGGCTCCAGCGACATCGATTTTGCGTACTGGATCGTCTACCCCAAATGGCGCACTCCCTCAAAACTCGCCCGCACCTTCATGGCCTGGCTGAAGAGCGAAGCGCAGGCGAGCGAAGTCATCGGGGTCTGAGACCGAGCGCTTGCCGGCAGAGACCCCACCTGTCCGCCCCCCTTCAAGTGAGCGGACAGGTGGGGGTTCTCTCTCAACAGGTCCCGTCCCCGCCAGAACCAGCCGATTACCGACACGTGCGTCCCCCGCGTCCGGACCGGTGAGATACGGCTCTCGTCCATTCCGCGTGGAAGGCGGCCGATCACCGCTATCTCAGCCGGTTCACGCCAGCCTGAATGCGAAAAGGTGTCCGGCTCGTCGCGACGATGCAACTTGCATCCCCGCCCAACCCAAGCTCCACTCTGGCCAGGGCCGGAACAGGCCACGGGAGAGACATATGCGCTTCGTCCACACGTTGAGCCTCGTGCTCGCCTTCGGCCTCGCGACCTCGTGCGCATCGGCGCCGAGCATCCCGCCGAACCCGCCCAACATCCTCGACGCCTATGTCGCGGCGCCCGATCCCACCTTCGCCTGGAAAGTCGAGAAGACCTTCACCGGCGCAGGCTTCCACGGCGCCGTCCTCGAACTCACCTCCCAGACCTGGATGACCGCCGCCGAATCCGACCGCCCCGTCTGGAAGCACTGGCTCACCGTCACCATCCCCGACAAGCTCTCCGCCCAGAAAGCCTTCCTCTACATTGACGGCGGCTCGTCCTCTTCCACAGCCCCCGCCACGGCGACACCGCGCTTCGCCCAGATGGCCATCGACACCGGTTCCGTCATTGCTGTACTCGGCCAGACGCCCAACCAGCCGATCCGCTTCGCCGACACGCCTGACAAGGCGCGCAGCGAAGACGACATCATCGCCTACCTGCAGGCCCGTTATGACGGGCAGAAAAACCCGCTCGCGCTCGCCCGCCTGCCGATGGTGAAAAGCGGCACGACTGCGATGACCGCAATCCAGCAATTCCTCGCCAGCGACGCAGGCGGGAAAAAGACAATCGACGGCTTCGTCGTTTCGGGCGGCTCCAAGCGCGCCTGGACCAGCTGGCTCGTCGGCCTGCTCGACCCTCGCGTGATCGGCATGATGCCCATCGTCATCAACGTGCTCGATGTCGACGCCACGACGCGTCACCACTGGGAGACGATGGGCTATTTCTCGCCCGCCCTCGGCGATTATGTGAAGCACAAGCTCATCCCAGATGAGATCGGACGCAAGATGGTCGAGATCAACACGATCGAGGACCCGCTCAACTATCGCGGCCGCCCCGCGATGAAGATGCCGAAATTCATCATCAACGCGGTGGGCGATGAATTCTTCCCACCTGATAACACGAAATTCTCCTACAACCTTCTCCCCGGCTCGAAGCAGCTTCGCATGCTCCCCAACTCGCGCCACTCGACGGCGGGAACTGACATCAACGAAAGCATGACGGCCTGGTACGACAATCTGATCCACAACCGCGCCACGCCCGAGTATGCATGGACGGTGCGCGACGACGGCGCCCTCGTCGTCGACCCGGGCGCCGCGAAGCCAAGCTCTGTGCTGCTCTGGCAGGGCACGAACCCCAACGCGCGCGATTTCCGCGTGCAGACGCTCGGCGACAAGGCGTTTACGTCAACGCCCCTGACGGCGCAGCCGGACGGACGCTATGTCGGCAATGTCGAAAAGCCGCCAACCGGCTTCACCGCCTACTTCGTCGAACTCACCTACCCCACGGGCGGGAAATTCCCGCTGAAAGTAACGACCGAAGTCTACGTCAAACCCGACATCTATCCCTATCGCTGGGAAGACGCCCGCCCCATCACGGCGCCTGATGGAAAATGAGAGATGCACCCGGCACGACCGATACCGATGATTGGCTCTCCCGCCTCGCGCCCGAGCCACGCGCCGCGCTCGAAAAGAAGATCGTGAAGGCCCGTATCGTGCAGAATCTGGAAATCGCAGACGAGCGCGCAGCGGCGAAAAAGAAGCAGGTGGCGGCGAAGAAAAAGAGATGAAGCGCGCTACTCGCGATCCATGATCGCGACATGCCGCGTCCCATCGAGCTCACGAAAAACAATCGCCCAAGGCGTCGTTCCATCGGTCGGCTCGCCCTCATCCTCGCAGAGGTCCCGGATCGACTTGGCCGCAGCCTGATTCTCCCACGTGCGCGCTTCGTCGCCATGACCGACATAGACCATCGGCTTTCCATCGCGCACGGGCCATTCGAAAGCGTTGAACGTCGAGAACCCCGGCGTGCGCTGCATCACTTCATCCGCAAGCGCACCGTCCACATCGTCCCCGAAGTCCGCATCGTGCATCGCATGCCGACCCTTGCTGAAAGCGCTCAACGCGCCATCTGCAATGCAGCGCGCACAGACAGCTGGCGGGTGTCCGGCGACATAGACCAAACCGCCGTAAAGCCAGACACTCGGCCGCCGACAGACATCGCATGGCTTCTCGGACGCGACGAACGATCCGCGCTCATATGCGCCCGGATGAAATCGGAAGAATGGCTTGTGGTCCGGCATCTCGCACCCGCATGAAAATGGCCCCACGCTTCATCGAAGCGCAGGGCCATGGTTCAGCTTACCACGATGTCTAGACCAGACCCTTCTCGAAGGTCGCAAGCAACCGCGCCCACGCACGATCTGCCTGAACCTGGTCGAACACCTGGCTATCAGGCGGGCACCAGCCATGCTCGGCCGGATAGACTTCGACTTCAGCGGGAATACTCTTGGCGTCGAAGGCAGCCTTCACCTTCTCCTTGACGGTGGTGTCCTGCTTGTCGTCGTTCTGGGCAACAGCGATCAGAACCGCTTTCGCCTTCATCTGCGGAACAAGCAGGTGCGGGCTTGTCGGCGCAGCGGTCGCAAGTCCGCCACCATGGAAACTGCCGCCAGCCTTCACGCGATCGGGCACGAACGCCATCGTCCGCATCACCAGCGGACCACCCATGCAGTAGCCGGTCGTACCGATGCCTTTGGACGTGTCGACTTCCGCCTGCTGGTCGAGCCAGGCGACAGCAGCTATCGCGTCTTTCTTGGTGTTCTCGGGATTGCCGACGGTCGGACCCATCAGCGCAACAAGGCGTGTGCGAACCGGCGGGTCGGAGAACTTTTCCGTCGTCGCGTCGAACACCTGGCCCTTGGCCAGACGGTAGAACGGATTGACGGTAAGCACCGCATAGCCCGACTTGGCGAGCCGGTTCGCCATCAGACGGAAGGCAGGCCGAAGTCCCATGATATCCGGCCACACCAGCACGGCCGGCCACTTGCCGGCGGCCGGGGCGACATAGTGCGCATCGATCACGCCATCTGGCGTCGTGATCTGAACTTCGCGCTCGGTGACCATTTCGGGGTTCGGCGGCGCAGTCGTGCACGCAGCGAGCGCAGCAATCGACATCGCGCCAAACCCACGGCGCGACAGCCGTCCCGCCGAGAAGCCTTGTTCATTGTCCTGTTCGGTATGCTCGTCACACATCAACGTCTCTCCCTGAGGGTACGGCTTTTTTCGCGACCGATTGGAGACAACTTACACTTTAGGATCGACGGCGCAAATGGGCCCGGCGTGAGCAAGGAAGACCTAGCGATCCAGCCAGCCCTCGGCCTTTGCCCACTTGAAGTCGGACGTAGCGGACGCAGCGAGTTTCTCTGTCCCATAGCCTTCGGAGCCCGCGCCATAGACGCGGCCCCCGATGACGCGCACCTGAAGGCGCTGGGAGTTTGCGATAGGTATTTCGGCGGGCGCGTCGAACTCGATACGGTGCCTCGCAAGCCCGCACTCGATCGTCACGCGCCGCATGCCCCCAATGCGCCGGGTCGAGACGACGAGACCCGGAATCCCGGGCCCGCCATCAGTGACCATCGCAACGTCTTCCGGCCGCAGGTAAAGTTGCGCAGGCCCATCGGGCAGCGTGCCGACATCGAGGTCGATCACGCGCTCGTCCAATGTCGCCCGACCGTTGCCGACAGCGACCGGAATCACGCTCGACTCGCCAATGAAGGAGAACACGAAAGGCGTGGCCGGCGTGTCGTAAATTTCGTCCGGGGTGGCAGACTGCTCGATCCTGCCCTTGCTCATGACAACCACGCGATCGGCCAGCTCAAGCGCCTCTTCCTGGTCGTGCGTGACGAACAGCGTCGTGTGTCCGGTGCGTTCGTGGATTTCACGTAGCCAGCGCCGCAGATCCTTCCGCACCCGCGCATCGAGCGCGCCGAACGGTTCGTCGAGCAGCAGCACGCTCGGCTCGATCGCCAGCGCGCGTGCAAGCGCAACGCGCTGACGTTGTCCGCCAGACAGCTGCGACGGGAACCGGCCTTCGAGTCCTGACAGTTGAACGAGGTCGAGCAGCTCCAACACACGGCGTCTGATCTCGGCTTCCTTCGGCTTGTTCTTCTTCCGGGCGCGCAGGCCGAACGCGATGTTGTCCATCACCTTCATGTGCTTGAAGAGAGCATAATGCTGGAACACGAAGCCGACCCCGCGATCCTGTATCCGCATCTGCGAGGTGTCGCGGTCGTTGTAAAACACCGTCCCTGAATCCGGCACTTCGAGCCCGGCGATCGTGCGCAGCAGCGTCGTCTTGCCCGACCCCGACGGACCAAGCAGCGCCACAAGCTCGCCCGAACCGACCGTCAGCGAGACGTCGTCGAGGGCTGCCATGCTGGCGTAGCGCTTGCTGATGTTTTCGGCCCGGACCTGCATGTACTGACTCAGTGACGCCGCTGTGCGGCAAGTGAACCGGCGAACCGCGCCTCGAGCATCGTCTTCACCGCGAGGGTGACGAGCGCAAGCATCGCAAGCAGGGACGCAACAGCAAAGGCCGCCGCGGCCTTGTTGTCGTTGTAGAGGATCTCGATGTGCAAGGGCAGCGTGTTCGTCTGTCCGCGGATGTGACCCGAGACGACGGACACCGCGCCGAACTCGCCCATCGCACGCGCATTGCAGAGCAGGACGCCGTAGAGCAGCCCCCACTTCACATTGGGGAGCGTGACAAGAAAGAATGTCCGCCAGCCGCCCGCGCCCAGCGAGACAGCCGCCTCTTCTTCCGATGAGCCCTGCTGCTGCATCAGAGGGATCAGCTCGCGCGCCACGAACGGGAAGGTGATGAAGATGGTGGCGATGACAATGCCGGGGACGGCAAAGAGCACCTGTATCCCCATGTCGGCGAGCCATGGACCAAGCACGCTGTTTGCGCCGAACAGCAGAACGAAGACGAGACCCGAGACAACGGGCGAGACGGCGAACGGCAGGTCGATAAGCGTCAGCAGGAACGACTTGCCCTTGAAGTCGAACTTGGCGATCGCCCATGAGGCGGCAACCCCGAACACAAGGTTTGCAGGCACGGCAATTGCGGCAACCAGCAAGGTAAGCTGAAGCGCCGACATCGTGTCAGGCATGGCCAGCGCATCGATGTAAACGCCAAGGCCGCGGCTGAACGCCTCGAAAAAAACGACGACGAGCGGCGCGATCAGCATCAGCGCCAGAAACACCAGCGCGATTGCGATCAGGGCAAATCGCGTACGCGGCCCCTCGCCGATCGCCTGGCGCGGTTTGTTGATCCTGATCGTGTTTGCCGTCGCCTCAGTCATGGCCGAACCACTTCCGGCTCCAGGCCTGCAGCAGGTTGATCACGAACAGCATGGCAAACGAGATCACCAGCATGATCGTCGCGATCGCAGTCGCGCCGGCATAGTTGTGCTCTTCAAGCTTGATGACGATCAGCAGCGGCGCGATCTCGGACTGAAAAGGCAGGTTGTTGGCAATGAAGATGACCGAGCCATATTCGCCCACGCCCCGCGCAAACGAAAGCGCAAAGCCGGTGAGAATCGCAGGCAGAAGCCCCGGCATGATCACGCGTGTAACGGTGCGCAGCCGCCCTGCTCCAAGCGTCGCCGAGACTTCTTCGGTCTCGCGGTCGATCTCCTCGAGTACCGGCTGGACCGTCCGCACGACGAAAGGCAGCCCGACGAAGATCAGCGCGACAACGACACCCAGCGAGGTGAAGCCCACTTTCACGCCAAAGACGCCTTCGAGAAATGCGCCGAACGGGCCGTTGGGCGCATAGAGCGTTGCGAGCGCAATGCCGGCTACGGCGGTTGGCAACGCAAACGGCAGATCGACGGCGGCGTCGAGCCAGCGCCGTCCCGGAAAACGATAGCGAACCAGCACCCAGGCGACGATGACCCCGAACACCGTATTCACGAGGGCCGCCAGGATCGCCGCTCCGAACGACAACTGCAATGAAGCAACGATCCGCGGATCGGTGGCAATGGCCCAGAACTCGGTCCAGCCCAGCGAAGCCGACCGGATGGCCAGCGCTGCAAGCGGGATAAGGACGATGAGCGACAGGTAAGCAAGTGTATAGCCCAGGGTCAGGTTGAACCCGGGCAGTACGCTTCGCCGCCTCCAGCTTGTCCTTCGCGCCCCATCCGGCGCCGCTGCCGTCATGCGCTATCTCGCAGGCTGGTAGATCTGGTCGAACAGGCCGCCGGCGTCGAAATGCTTCGGCTGCGCCTGATCCCAGCCGCCGAAGACCGGATCGTCGATGCTCAGCATCTCGATCTCCCGGAAGCGCGCGATATCGGCAGGATCAGCAGCGGACGGATCGATCGGCCGGTAGAAATGCTTGGCGACGATACGCTGGCCCTCCGGCGCGTAGAGATATCTGAGATAGTCCTCGGCCGCCTGCAACTGACCATCCTTCCTGGCGTTGCCCGGCACCACCGCGACCGGCGGCTCCGCCTTGATCGAGAGTGAGGGATAGATCAGTTCGAATGCGCCCTGCTCCAGCTCGGTGAGCGTGTAGTAGGCCTCGTTCTCCCACGTGATCAGCACGTCGCCGGTGCCCTGGTTGGTGAATGTCGTGGTCGCGCCGCGAGCCCCGGAGTCGAGTTTGGCCACGTTCCTGTAGATCGACGCCACGAACTCCCGGATCTTCGCTTCGTCACCGCCGAACTGACGCGCAGCATAGCCCCACGCTGCGAGATAGTTCCAGCGCGCGCCGCCCGACGTCTTGGGGTTGGGCGTGACGACGGAAACCCCCGGCCTGGCAAGGTCGCTCCAGTCCAGGATCGCCTTCGGATTTCCCTTGCGCACCATGAACACGATGGTCGAGGTGTAGGGCGAGGAATTGTCGGGAAGCTTCGTGCGCCAGTCGGCCGGGATCTTGCCCGACTCCCTGGCGATAACGTCGATGTCGTTCTGCAGCGCCAGCGTAACCACCTGCGCGTCGATGCCGTCGATGACGGTCCTGGCCTGCTTGCCCGAGCCGCCATGCGACATGCTTATCTTCACGGTCTTGCCGTCCGGCGTCTTGTAGCTGGCCGTAAAGGCTGCGTTGAACTCCTCATAGAGTTCACGCGTCGGATCGTAAGATACGTTCAGCAGGGTGACTTCATTGGAAGCTGCGCCTCCGCAAGCGCCAAGCGCGAGCGCCGCGGCCAAGACGATAAATCCACCGCGCATGTGACTTCCTCCGTCCAGCTTTACGCTAGTTGCTTGGTCGGGTTTGTCAAACCCACCTAAGCATGGAAGTCAGGCAACCAGTTCACGCAGCCGGATCGGCAGATCGGCCGCAATGGCATCGGCAATGGTGGTCCGGTCCAGGACGGCGCGCGTCGCATCCGCGACCTGGGCAAATACCCGCCGCACCTCGCAGCTGGCCTCCTCGGCGCAATCGTCACAGCGCCGGTAGGCGATCTTGGAAAGGCACGGCAGCGGAGCGATCGGGCCATCGACGATCCGCAACACTTCGCCGAAGGAAATCGTGTCCGCAGGCCGCAAAAGCCCATATCCGCCGGCTTTTCCGCGCCGGGAAGCGACCAGCCCGTGATGCTTCAGGTCGAGCAGGATCTGCTCGAGGAATTTCTTCGGAATGTTCTCGCTCTCGGCTATGTCGCCGATGAAGACAGGGTGTCCGGAGGGCTTCTTCGCCAAGGCCACCAGGGCCCGGAGGGCATACTTGGCCTTCTGGGAAATCATGCCTGAACGCTGAGCCTTCACCGAGACATCCGCCCCGGGGGCCGGGGCGACTCATCGCGAAACTATATTGGCTCTGTAGAGTAAGTAAACCTACACCCATCCCTGCGAAAGCCAGGGGCTCATGTATAAGACGGGCGCCTGAGTTATGCCCGGCCTACCGGCCGGCCACCTTCCGGATGGATGATTTGCATCGTTTCCTGGCCTTTCCGCCGATGGCGGCGCTTGCCCTGCTGGCCGCTCCCGCCGTGTTCGCCCAGGGAGGCGCTGGCGAGGCAGCTCCGACCCTGCATCAGGCGCTGGGCCTGCCCGACAGCATACGGATCGAAGGATCGATGCGGCCGCGCTACGAGGCGCTGGGCAACCCCTTCGTCGCGGGCCGGAGCGAAGACGATGAGTTTCTTGGCCTGCAGACCGGGCTTCGCCTCGAGTTCGATGCCGCCCCGACGCTGACGATCGGCGGCGAACTGCTCGACTCCCGGTTCATTGCGGGGAATGAGACCGGCGGCGCGGCGACGGAAATCGACGCACTGGAGCCGGTGCAACTCTACCTGTCATGGCGGCCAGACGACTTCCTGGCGCATGGCGCCAGGCTCAATCTGACCGCCGGCCGTTTCACAATGGACATCGGATCCCGGCGGCTGGTCTCACACGCCAACTTTCGCAGCATCCTGACCTCGTTCGACGGCGTCCGTGCAGTCTGGACGTCGCCGGACAGTCTGATGGTCACGCTTGCCTACGCGGCGCCGGTGGCGCGCCAGCCCTCTGACGCAGACTCCGCGCTGGCCAATGAGGTCACTCTGAACCGCACGCTGGCCCACACGCGCTTCTCCCTCGCTCACCTCGCTTCGCCCCTGCCCTTCGACATGAGGGGCGAAGCGTACCTTTTGGACCTCGACGAAGCAGACGGCGGCGGGATCGCCACGCGCGACCGGGATCTCATCACAGCCGGGGTGCGCCTGCTTCGGTCGCCCGATGAGAGCCAATTCGACTTCGACTTTGAATACGCGCGCCAGTCAGGATCGGTGCGCGCAACAGAACGCGCGCCTGGCGTCACGCCGCTCGACCACGATGCGGAGATGGCGCACGCGGAACTCGGGTTCAGCTTTGGTGCGCCATGGTCGCCGCGGCTTGCGCTGGAGTATGATTTCGCATCTGGTGACCATTCGCCGACCGACGGCGACAACCAGCGCTTCGACCCGCTCTTTGGCGACAGGGCCTTCGAGTTCGGACCAACCAGCATCTACGGGTTCATTTCCCGCACCAATCTCTCGTCGCCTGGCATACGTCTTGAAGTCCGCCCGGACGGCGGGAATGACGGCTACGTCATGCTGCGCGATATCAGGCTCGACTCGGCGACTGACAGCCTGGCCAATTCGAGCGTGCGGGATCCGGCAGGACTTTCAGGTGACCATGCCGGGCTTCAGATCGAGGGCCGCTATCGGCATTGGCTCGTGCAGGACGCCCTGCGGCTGAGCGTAGGTGCAGCCACCGTTCTGACGGGGAGCTTTCTGGAAGACGCCCCCAACGCCACGCGCCAGGGCCATCCGCTCTATGGCTATACCGAACTGACCTGGACGTTCTAGCCGGCTAGGACCCCGTCGAACGTCCGCCGCATGACCAGCTGATGCTCGACGTGCGCCATCGCCTCGAGCGCCTGACCCAACTCGTCCTTCACCGCAGAGATCGCCACAGCCGCTTCAACCCGTGAAGCCATGCCGCTCCGGCCAAGCTTCTCGGCCGACTCGCAGGCATCGCCGAGGGCCATTGCCCCAATGGAGCGGGCAGCGCCTTTGATGCCATGGGCGGCATCAGCCCACTGTTCTGCGTCGGCCAGGGGGTCGAGCAGGCGCGACCAGAGTTCCGCCGACTGGCGGAATATCCCAAGCGCCTCGACCGCCAGCGCCGCGTCGCCGCTGGTCATCATTTCGAGTTGGGAGATGTCGATCGCGTGCATCATGGCTGTCTGGCCTCTCCGTCGAGGCTTCCCCCGGCCCGTAAGTATCGCCTCGGCCCTGAAACATTCTGTTAAGCACGACTATCCCCGAGTGTCTCCGGCAAGGCCCGAGCGCGTTAATTCTGGGACGCTTGCCGAATTTTCGCCTTGAAGCGGCGCCAGCTTGTCCGCAGTACCTCCGGGACAGGGGTGAGCCTGATGATCGAAGTTATCGTGAACGTCAGGGATGCGGTTTTCGCTGCTTTGGTCGCGTGGACTGGCGTCGGCGACGCCGACCCCCCCAAGCTGCAAAAGGACCAGCTGTCCCGCGGACAGCCGGCCTCCATCGAAAAACCCGTTCAGCAACAAGCGCCGAAGGTCTACTAGGCGAAGTTTTGGCGGATTGCGCGGATACAGCTGCCCGCCTGACTCACACCCCTTTCCAATCTGGCGCCGCACCTGCACACTCTCTTTGCTGTGTGGGCCGGCCGGATTGTGCTTGGCGAAATTATTGCCGGAGCCCGCGCCGCGCCTGCTTGATGGCGTGAGTTCGCCATAGTGATTAGGCAAAGCTGACCTCCATGATGGACCCTCTCGATCGTCGTGCGACCAACCGGATCAAGGCGCAGCTGGAAACGGCGCGCACCGCCGGAGCCTGGATGCCATGGGCCGGCGCCGCCATCGCGGTCATGCTGTGGGGCGCAATTGCGGTTTGGCTCATCGCCACGCTTGGGATCGACGGGTTAATGAAACAGCCGCCGGCCGTGGTGGCGGGTGGCGCTGGCGTTCTGCTCGCAACCGGGCTGACACTGATCTGCGCAGGCGTGATGGCCCGCGAAGGGGCCCGCTCCTCGCAGGCCAACGCAATTGTCCTCACCTCTGCCCGGCTCCTGCTTGAGCCGGCCGAATCTTCGCGCGAGGAAGTCTCCAGCCTTGCCGAGGCCATCACCCGCGAAACCCAGGCGATCAATCGCGCGCTCGGCGAAACCCGCTCCCGGCTTGATGGGCTGAAGGGCGATATCGAGGTCAGCGTGACCGCCGCCCTCAAGGCCGCTGAAATCGTCCGAGCCGACAGCGAAGTGCTGGTCCACAAGATGGGATCGGAAAGGCAGGGTCTGGCCCAGCTGGCCGAGAACCTCCGCCACCAGTCAGACACGCTGGCAAAGGCCATTCCGCGCCACGCCCAGCTGATGGCGGACGCCACCCGGGCCGCTCAGGAGCAGGTTCGGCAGGCCGACGCCACGCTCGACCAGCGGCTGCGCGACATGAACGAGACCGCCGGCCACCTTGCACAGCGCATTTCGCAGCTCGATACGATGGGCGCCGAAAGCCGCAAGCGCGCCCAGAATCTTGCCTCCGTGCTGATGCGGCTCGACGAACAGCTGGTGCAGTCGACCCGCATGGTCGAAGCCGCCACCAAGGCTGGGGAGCTTGCCGCCGCCGCCACCAAGTCAACCGCAGAGAGCCTGCGCGATACCGTTTCCGACGCGATCGGCTCCGCGCTCAAGGCGACGGAAACCATCAATACCAAATCGGCGCAGGCGTCCGACGATGCCCGCCAGGCCATGGCGCTGCTGAAGGAGGCCGGGCTGCAGGCGGAAGCGACGACACGCGCGGCGACCCACGCCGCCCGCGCTCATGCAGACGAAACGGAAAGGCGCATCAACCAGCTGTCGGACACCCTGTTCAAGACGGCGACAAAGGCCACAAACGCTGCAGAAAGCGGTCTCGAACGCGCACGCGCACGGATCGAGAAGGCGTCGCTCCTGATCGGCCGCATGAAGGAAGACAGCGAGACATCTTCAGTCGATGACCTGATCCTCGAACCCATCGCGCCCGCCCCGCACCCTGCCCCGGAGCCAATCCTGCAGCTCCCGCCAGCGCCAGCGCCGACGCCTCTCTTCGCCAAGCCGACCGCAGCGTCGGACGCCGCCTGGTTCAACCACGAACCGCGGCCTGCTCAGGCGCCGCCGAGACCCGATCCAGCAGCCGACAGGGAGTTGGTGCTCGATCGCCCGGTATCAGCGCGACCGGCTCCCCTCTATGACCCGTTCTCGGTGAATGAAGCCAAGCCCACCACGAGCTGGCGTGGCCTCCTGAGCGGCGTGGAAGACGCCTCGGGTCAAGTCAAGGAGACATCGGCCGGCGCCATCATCGACCGGCTGGATCGGGGTGGCGTGCGGCTGCATGTGGTCAAGGCGTCGGACCTTCGGCGCATTGCCAATGCTGCTCACCAGGGCGAACGCCAGCGCCGCCGCGCCATCCGCGACACCGCGCCGAGCGAGATCCAGCGCGTGACGCGCATGCTGGAAGCCGACCATGACCTGCAGCACGCCGCGCGAAGCTTCGTCGCCGCAGAAGAGCCGGACGCGCTGCGTGTCCTGTCGATGGCGGAGCGTGCGCGCGAGGATGCAGCCCCGCGTCTGTCGGCATATCTCCTGCTCGACGCAGCGCTCGGCACGCAGATCTGAAGCAGGAATCGCGATCTATTGCGGCCGGGCCTGCACATTGCTGGCGACGAAGGCTGCGACCTCATCCGCTACCTGCTGCGCAGCGAGGGCCAGCGCCGCAGCGCGCGCGCGCGGGGCGCGATCAGAGGGCGAGCCTTCAGCCCTGAAGGACTCCTGCGCCACCATTCGGCGATTGGATGAATCGACAAGGCTCACCTGAACTTCAACCCGCACTGGCGCCGTCTCGCGGCCGGCCGAAAGATCAACGATTCGCCAGCGCACATCATAGTCGACATCGGCGCCGAGCGCTGCTGGAGCTGCGCGGCCCGGCCCGGCCGCCTTGGTGAGCGCATTGACCAATGCGCCCTGCAGCAGCGATGGCGCATTGTCGGACCAGCGAACATCATCGAGAAAGACCATCTCCTGGTCCTGCCGCACCGCGATGTCGGCGCCGGCGAAGGCGCGTGAGGCCTCCGGCGGATAAACCGCGACGTCGGCCAGCAACGGCGATGACGGCGCCGTCGCGCGCTCCGCCGGAAGCGCAATGAGGGCAGAGGGAATGAAGGGCTCAGGCAGCACCGACAGGCAACCTGCGAGAGCAGAGGTTGACGCCAGAGCGACTGCGAACAGGACGGGCTTGATCATCTAGCGCTCCACCGGCGAGGGCTGTTGGTAGACGAAACGGCTGGGATCCTGCTCGATCTGTGCGAGCAACTGCTGGAAGCGGCCCATCACGGCCTGGAAGTCTGTCGCCGTATTGCCGACCTGTCTGAAGGCGCGGGCTGCAGCGGGCGTGATCTGCGTGTTGATCGCGCCGACCGTCTCGTTGACACTGGCCATGGCGGTGCGCGCATCATCAAGCACCGGATCGAGTTTGCGAAGCACCGTCGAGGCTTCGGCGGAAAGGCCCGACACGTCATTGGTCACGGAGACCGCCGCCACGTCGAACGCCTTGGCGGCGGATTCGAGCGCCAGTGCCGCCGTGTTGATGTTCTTCATCGCCTTGGCGGCTTCATCGATGATGCCATCGTCGCGCGCGATCTTGGCCAGCGCCGTGTCGATGTTGGCGAGCGTCGAGGTCAGGTGCAGCAGGTTTTCTTCCGACAGCGCCTCGTTGACCTTCTTGATCGTATCGCCCGAGACGCTGAGCAGATCCTGCCCGCCCGAGAACAGCTCGTCCACAAGCGTCCGGCTCGTGGGGATCTGCGGCGTTTCTCCCTTCACGGAGGCAAGCAGCGGCGTCGCCGGATCGCCGGCGAGAATCTGGATGAAGGTGACGCCCGTAATGCCCTGAAAATTGAGCTGCGCAACGCTGTCGGTGCGGACCGGCGTCTGCTCCTCGACGCGGATGTGCGCAATCACTCGGTTTGGGTCCAGGCGATCAAGCCGCAGCGTCGTCACCTCGCCCACCTTGATGCCGTTGAAGCGGACCTCGCCGCCCTCCGAAAGTCCGTTCACGGGGCCGCTGAAAATGACGTCGTAGTCCTTGTAGCTGCGGCTGAACGGGTTACCCGCGATCCACAGGGTGAACAGCGCCATTGCGCCGGCTGCAAGCAGCACGAACGCACCGATCAGCACGTAGTTGGCCTTCGTTTCCATGGCCTATCTCACCGCAGCCCGGCCACGCGGGCCTGAAAAGTATTCCTGGATCCACGGGTTCGGATTCTTGCGAACCTCATCAAGTGGACCAATTGCAAGCACCTTGCCGTCACTCAGAACCGCGACGCGGTCGCAAGTGGCGGCCAGCGTGTCGAGGTCGTGTGTCACAAGGAATATAGTTAAGCCAAGCGACTGGCTAAGCGAGCGAACCAGTTCATCGAACTTGGCCGCGCCGATCGGGTCCAGTCCGGCTGTGGGTTCGTCGAGGAACAAGAGCTCGGGGTCGAGCGAGAGGGCGCGTGCAAGCGCCGCGCGCTTGCGCATGCCGCCGGAAAGATCGGCAGGACGCTTGGGCGCCGCCTCCAGCTCAAGCCCCGCCAGGCGAATCTTGAGATCGGCGAGTTCGCGCATCAGCGCTTCCGGTATCCTGGTGTGCTCCACCATGGGCGCCATCACGTTCTCGCGGACAGTCATTGTCGAGAACAGCGCGCCATCCTGGAACATCACGCCCCAGCGGCGCTCGACCTTCACTCGCTCGGCCCGCGAAAGGGTGTTCAGCGTCTGGCCGAACACCTCGATCTCGCCGGCGTTGGGCGTGTGCAGGCCAACGATGGAACGCAGCAGCACCGACTTGCCAGTGCCCGATCCGCCAATGACACCAAGAATCTCGCCCTTGCGCAGATCGAGATCGAGGCCCTCATGCACCGTCTTGGAGCCGAAGCGATTGACCAGGCCGCGCACGCGCACGGCGACATCACCCTCGCCTGCCGGTGCGCTCCCCGTGCGCGCGATGTCTGCCTGTCCGGTCATATGTTCAGCTGGTAATAGAGGATGGCAAACATCGCATCGATCGCGATGACCAGGAAAATTGCCTGCACCACGGCGGACGTCGTGCGGCGGCCAAGCGAGACGACGTCTTCTTCGACCAGCATCCCCTGCCGGCATCCAACCATTGCAATCACAAGTGCGAACACAGGCGCCTTGATCATGCCAACCCAGAAGTTCATCGGCACGATCACTTCCTGGAAGCGCGTGATGAACATCGCGGGCGAGATATCCATCGCTCCCCACGCCGCCATCATGCCGCCACCTATCCCGGCGATCGTCGCAGCGAAGGTCAGCAAAGGCGTCATGATCAGCAGCGCGATCAGGCGCGGCGCCACCAGCGCCTCCATCGGATCCAGGCCGATCGTCCGCATGGCGTCGATTTCCTGACGCATCTTCATTGCGCCAATCTGTGCTGTGAATGCGCTGTCGGTGCGGCCAGCGAGCAGGATGGCGGTCAGCACGGCGCCGAACTCGCGCATCATGCCGATGCCGACCAGTTCGACGGTGAAGACCGACGCGTTGAACATCGCGAGCAGGTTCGCCCCGATGAAGGCAATCACGAGCCCGATGAAGAAGGACAGAAAACAGACGATCGGCAAGGCGTCGAGTCCGACCTCTTCCATGATCGCCACGACGGAGCGAATGCGGATACGGCGTGGGTTCACGGCCAGCCGGCCCAGCGTCGCCATTGTCTCGCCGATGAAGGAGAGCAGTCCCAGAAACTCCTCCCAGGCGTTGACCGCCCCGCGACCGGCACGGTCCAGCAGCGCGATCAGTCCCGGCTGGCGGATCGGGTCCGGCGGCGCCGCCGGGCTCGCCTTGCGCACCTTGCCCATCAGGCGCTCGATCGTCGGATGGTCGCCGCGCATTTCGATGGGGTCGTCCACGCCATCGAGCGCGCCGAAGGCCCGGTCGATCAGGTAGGCTCCCGACGTGTCGATACGCTGCAGCCCGCTGACGTCCAGGACAGCTTCTGGGGAAATCCTGGTGTTCCGCAGTCCCTCTTCCACCGAGGCGACCGTCCACACGGTCCAGTCGCCCGCGACGAGAAGGACCTGCCTTCCGTCCGGCGCGACTTCCACCTGAAATCGTGTCGAATTGATCGCCATACTGCAGACTTACGATACAAACATGTAGGAAACACCAAACTGGGACACGCGCGACGCGGTTCGCGCGGGGGTTGCGGCCATGTAAAGGCAGCTCTCGCCTTGGCCCTCGCTTAAAATTCCGGCGTGTGGTGTTGTTTACCAGCTCGAAAGGCGGTCGTTCCAACGGAGACTTGATGCGTGCACTGATCGTTGCAGCCGCGCTACTTGGCCTGCTGCTCGTTGCGGCGGGCGCTGCGGGTGGACACGCGCTGGTACCGTCGGAAGCGACGGTCCGGTGGCACAGCGCCTTTCTCTACGGGTTTGCCCACACGCTCGCTGCGGTGATCGCGGCAATCCTGCCGTTCAGGAACCTGCTGCAATATGCAGCCGGCTGGGCCTTTGTGCTGAGCGTACCGATGTTCTCCGGGGTGCAGATCGCGAAGATCATGCTTGGCGGGATCGCCATGACGCCAACACCGCTGGACGCCGTGAGCTTCCTGGTGCCGATTGGAGGGGTGGCGTTCATCGCCGGCTGGCTCCTGCTGGGCCTTTCGGCTGCATTCGCACAGAAACAGGACTAGCTGAGATCAGCTTCCAGCGGGTTCGCCTGATTGCACACGTGCGGCGGCAAGGTCGTCAGCGGTTTCGCGGGCCTTCATAAGCGCTTCGTCGAGCGGGGCCAGTTCGAGCCCAATCTGGTACTCGGCCTCGACCCGCTTGTTCGCCTGCGCCAGCGCGTCGGAGAATGAGTCCCGCGCCTGTCGCGCGTGGATAAGGGCGCCTTCGAACGCCGAGACATCGTCGCGAACCAGGTCGCCCGACACGATGAGACCGCGCGCCATGCCGTCCAGCCGGGACAGGCCCCGCGCAGCATTGTTCATGTCATCCCGGACCCGGGCGACGACGGCGGCTGGCGAGGACTTGTCTGCGCCGATCGTCCGCCAATAGGCGCCCTCGTCCGACCGGTTGCCGCTGAGCATGCCTGCCAGGGATGAGAGGCTGGCCTCTCCGGTCGCCAGCTTCCTGGTACGTGCATCCTTGCTGTAGGCCTCGCACGCCTTGTGCAACTGCGACTGCTCTTCGGTGAGCGACACCTCAGCAGTGACAGGTTCGTAAACCGAGACCGTCGCGCAACCAGCGAGCGTGACCGAAAGCGCCACGCAGAAGACGACCGTACGAAGTGGCTGCACCGAGCCTGACCCCAAAAGTTCGTGAATTCTCTGACCCTTATAGATGGGTCGCACCAGAAAACAAACGCGACAGCAATAGAAGATGTATTGGTTGACGCAAGGATGGCTGCCGGTAGATGAAACAACGATGAACGATGATCGCCCACGCCGCAGTCTCTATCCGTCTGTCGAACCCCGGCGCACCGGGCGGCTGGCAGTCAACGGTATGCACGAACTCTACTGGGAGGAGAGCGGGCACCCGGACGGAATTCCCGTTGTCGCCCTGCATGGCGGACCAGGTGGCGGCTCCAGCCCGGAAATGCGCCGGTTCTTCGACCCTCGGCGCTATCGCATCATCCTGTTCGATCAGCGCGGCTGCGGCCGCTCCAGCCCGCATTCGGAACTGCGCGACAACACCACGTGGGATCTTGTCCGCGACATCGAGACGCTGCGGGCGCACCTCGGCGTCAAGAAGTGGCTGGTGTTCGGCGGATCATGGGGATCGACCCTCGCCCTCGCCTACACGGCAATGCACCGCAAGCAGGTTCTGGGTCTCCTGCTGCGCGGGATTTTCCTGCTGACGGAGCACGAGATCCGCTGGTTCTACCAGGAAGGCGCGAGCAACATTTTCCCAGATGCATTCGACCGCTATCTCGCTCCCATACCCGAGAACGAGCGCGACGACCTGCTGAAGGCGTTCCACAAGCGTCTGACCGGCAAGAACGCGCAGCAGCGCGCCGAAGCAGCCGCCGCCTGGGCGCGCTGGGAAGGCGAGACGCTCTCGATCCAGGGGCCGAAGCAACGTCCTCCCCGTTTCGACGAGGCGGATTTCCTCGACGCCTTCGCGCGCATCGAGTGTCATTACTTCGTCAACAAGGGATTCTTCGAGAAGGATGGCTGGCTGCTGGAGCAGGCTGCGAAGTTCGGCGACCTGCCCGGCGTGATCGTGCATGGCCGCTACGATGTTGTGACGCCGCTCGATTCAGCATGGAAGCTGCACAAGGCCTGGCCGAAGTCTCAACTGAAGATCGTGCCGGATGCAGGACACTCTTCGCTTGAGCCCGGCATCATAAGCGAACTGGTCAAGGCAAGCGACTGGCTCGCGGAGAAAGTGGGCTAGCATCGCATGCCGGGCGGAGCGGCCGCGTGAAGCGCAGGACCATCGTCGGTATACTGATCGGATTGGCGCTCGCTGTCGCCTTCACGGCAATGATCCTACCACATCGACCGGCGGCAAGTCGGCTCGAAGACGTCAAGCAGAGGCGGCTCGGCGGGATAACTGCCGAGATGTTGTCCTTTGGAGCCCCACTGGGCGAACCTGTCTTCATCCGTGTATTCAAGCAGTCGAGCGAACTCGAACTCTGGGTCAAGCGCGGCGACGCGTTTGCGCTCTTCAAGACCTTCCCGATCTGCACCTGGTCAGGCGCGCTTGGTCCCAAACTGCGCGAAGGAGATGGCCAGAGCCCGGAAGGTTTCTACAGCGTATCGCGAGTGCAGCTGAACCCGCGAAGCAGTTATCACCTGTCCTTCAACCTCGGCTTTCCCAACGCCTATGACCGCGCGCAGGGACGTACAGGCAGCTTCCTGATGGTTCATGGGGCATGCGTCTCGATCGGCTGCTATGCGATGACAGACCAGGGAATTGAGGAAATCTATCTCATCGTCGAGGCCGCCCTTTCCCGCAGCCAGCAAGCGATCGACGTGCATGTCTTTCCGTTTCGCATGACGCCCGAGGCGTGGGCGCTGCATGGGGCTTCACAGTGGGGGACGTTCTGGCGGATGTTGCAGCCCGCCTACGACACATTCGAGGCCACACGAAATCCACCCGCCATCAACATTACCAGCGGCGCGTATGTGGTGCATTAGCCCGGATCAGCCGTCCGACAACATCGTATCGACGACCATCGCAGCGCCCGCTGCATCAAGCTTCTCGCGGATGCCGAGCACGAGGATCACGCCGATCGCGACTGGAATAACCCAGCGGACCAGCACACTCCAGACGCGGAAGAACGGCATGCCGAATTCGGCCTGCATCATCTTCTTCTCGATGACCCAGCCCGCAAATATGGCCATGAGAAATCCGCCAACCGGCATCAGCAGCGACGACGCGACGAAGTCGACGAAGCCAATGTATTCGCGGCTGTACACGTAACCCGCGCCAATCACGAATACCGCAAAGCCCACGCCCATCGATGCGCCCCAGCGCGTGACGCCTGTGCGCTCATCCAGCCACGACACCGCAACCTCAAGCAGGGATATCGACGAGGCGAGCGCTGCGAACAGCGCCAGGAGAAAGAATGCGCCGCCGATGACTGCGCCGAAGGGCATCTGCGCGAGGCCGATGGGCAGGTTCACGAACAGCAGGCTGAAACCGGAGTTCGGCTCGCTTCCAACGGCGAAGACCAGTGAAAACACCACAAACGCCGCTACCAGCGCGACCGCCGTGTCTGCGAGCGCGACAATTGCGGACGAACGCGGCAGATCGGCGTCTGTCTTGAGGTAGGCGCCGTAGGTAATCATCACGGCCGCGCCGACGCCGGTGGCAAAGAAGGATTGCGCCAACGCATCCAGCAGCATGGAGAAGGAGAAATCCTCCACCCTCACCCGCGTGAGGAACGCAAGGGCCTCGCCAAATGCGCCCTCGGCGATGCCGAAGCCCAGCAGGATCAGCAGCACGAGAATGAACACCGGCATCAGGATCGTCGACGCACGCTCGATCCCGCGCTTCACACCGCGCCCCACGACGACCACGGCCGCACCGATGAAGATGGCAAGGTAGACCAGCAGCAGCGGAAGGTTCGCCCTTCCGGTCACATCCTCGAACCGCGCGGCGGACGCCTCGATCGATCCGCCATCAAGAGCAAACACGCCGGACACGGCGTAGGGGATGTAGGCCATGAACCAGGCCGAGACGACGCAGTAGAATGTGAGGATGAAAAACGCCGACAGCATGCCGAGCCATGCGACGCCGCCCCACAGTTCGCTCTTGCCGGACGCTCGCGCCAGAGCCTGAACGCTCTCGACAGCTGAATGCCCGGAACGGCGACCGACTGCATACTCGGCAGCGAGTAGCGGAAACGCAATCAGCGCGAGGCAGAGAAGGTAGGCGAGGACGAAGGCGCCGCCGCCGTTCTCGCCCGTGGTGTAAGTGAAGCGCCACAGGTTGCCGAGACCGATGGACGAGCCGACGGCCGCCATGACGAACCCGAACCGGGACGACCAGGTTTCGCTCTTGCGGTCGACCCGCCCGGCAATCGTCATGATGTCCCGCCCTGTTCAGCCCGAAACCGCGCCCGATCGGGGGCCGGCAGGACGCCGGACCTAGAGCAGGCCGCGAAGGGTCATATCGTTCGCGCGGTTGAGGTGTACAGCCATCAACAACCCGAATCCGACCATGACCGTGACAATAGCCGTGCCTCCATACGAGATCAGGGGCAAGGGTATGCCCACGACAGGAAGCAGGCCGATCACCATGCCGATGTTGATTCCCACATAGAGCAGCAGGGTGGACACGAAGCCTGACGCGGCCAGAGCCCCGAACGAACTTCGCGAACTGCCCGCAATCGCCATTCCCTGAACGATCGCGATCGCCCACGCCGCCAGCATAACCATCGACCCGGCGAAGCCGAACTCCTCGGCCACGATGGTGAAGATGAAGTCGGTGTGCTGCTCGGGGATGTATTCCAGTTCCTTCTGGGCGCCTTCCATGAAGCCCTTGCCGGCAAGCCCGCCCGAGCCGATCGCGATCATGCCCTGCTGGAGCTGATAGCCGGCGCCTAGCGGATCGGCCGCCGGATCCCACATCGTGTGAATGCGCTCACGCTGGTAGTCATGCAGGCCGAAGAAATAGACCACCGGCGTCAACGCCACGAGCAACACAAGAATCCCGCCGACGATACGCAGGCTGATGCCGGCGAAGAAGATCACGGAACAACCCGCGCCGAGAATCATCAGTGCGGTTCCAAGGTCGGGCTGTTTCAGCACGAAGCCGACGGGGATCAGCACCATGATCAGGGCAACGATGTGAATCCAGAGACTGGTGCGGCCCGAGGCAAACACCTGATGATAGTATCGCGCCACCGCCAGCGGCACGGCGATCTTCATCAACTCAGAGGGCTGCAGCGTGAGCGGCCCGATCGTCAGCCAGCGCTGCGATCCGTTGACGATGTTGCCCGCGACCTCGACGCCAAACAGCAGAACGACGCCAAGCGCATAGCCCGGATAGGCCAGCGACGCCCACAGTCTCAGCGGCAGCAGGGCCACGAACAACGCGACGCCCAGCATGATGGTGAAGCGGAAGATATGATCCATCGCATAGCGCGCGTCGATCTTCAGTAGGCCGGTTTCCAGATCGTGCGCACTGGAACCGGCCGAGAACAGGATGAGCGAGCCGAACATCGCCATCGCGATAATGGTCAGCAGCAGAAACCAGTGCAGCTGCGTGATCTTGTAGAGCAGCGTGTCCTTGCGGATCATCATGTCGGCCGCTTCCCGCTTTCAGCGGCGGCGACGTCACGCGGGCGCGGCACGAACGCCTTCTTCGCACCTGGGTCGATCCTCAACGCTTCGGCAAGCAGGTCGCGCGCGATCGGCGCCGCGACGCTGGAGCCCGAGCCACCATGCTCGACGATGACCGAGACTGCATAACGCGGGTTTTCCGCGGGCGCGAAGGCCACAAACAGCGCATGGTCGCGCAGCTTCCACGGCAGCTTTTCGTTCGCGATGGCGCGTCCGCGCGAGTCACGCTCGGCCGCGGTGATGACGCGTACCTGCGCAGATCCCGACTTCCCGGCCATACGCGCATTCGTATAAGGCGCCGGCAACTTTCCTTCAGGGTCGAGTTCCCCCGAACGCACGGCTGTGCCGCCGCCTTCGGACGTCACCGCGAACATGCCGGCACGCACGGCCTCAAGCACGCCCGGCTTGAACTCTCCCATCGGGGTGATCGTATTGTCGGGCACGCGAATGCCGCCGACGATCATGTGCGGATCCGGCATCTGCGGTCCACCCGCAATGCGCGCAACCATGACGGCCAGTTCGAACGGGGTCGCCGTCACATAGCCCTGCCCGATGCCCGCGCTGATCGTGTCGCCATCGTACCACTTTTCATTGATGCGCGGGTTCGTCAGCTTCCATTCGTTGTTCGGAACCACGCCGGACTTGCCGCCCGTGATACCCAGTTCATAGCGATGACCCAGGCCGAAACGCTTCGCGACCTTGGCGATCTCCTCGATGCCGGTCCTCTGCGCCGCACGATAGAAATAGCAGTCGCACGATTTCTGCAGACCGGTGTGGAGGTTCACCACCCCATGCCCCTCGGGCCGCCAACAGTTGTAGAAGCGCGTGTAGTACCACGCCTTGCCGGGGCAGCTGACCTGATCCTCCGGCTTCATCGCGCCCGTTTCAAGCGCGGCGGCGGCAACCACCATCTTGAAGGTCGATCCCGGCGGATAAACGCCGTCATAAGCCTTGTGGTAGAGGGGGTTGCGCTCGTCTTCGCGCAGGGCCTTGTACGGCCCCGATGCAATGCCGCTGACAAACAGGTTCGGATCGGGCGACGGCGTCGACATCATGCAGACGACTTCGCCGGTTGCGATGTCGATCATGACGGCGCTGCCGGCTTCGATGCCGAATCGCCGGATTGCAATGGCCTGAAGCTCGGCATCGATCGAGAGGACGACATCAGCGCCCGGCTTGCCGGCGAGATCCTCGCTTGGCAGGCGATCGATCACGCGGCCGGTGGCGTTCTGCAGCAGACGTTCGTTGCCGGGCTCACCCTTGAGCGCCATCTCGCCATAGGCCTCGATGCCCTGCTTTCCGACGCGCATCGCTGGATGCTTGTAGAGACGCCGGACTGCCGCCGCGCGCTTCTTGCCTTCGGGTGAATCGAGTGTCTCGCCAGCCGCAGCCAGCTCTGCATCCACCATACGCGAGATGTCGGCCTCGTTGGCTTTCTGGACATAGCCGATGGTGTGGTAGAAGGCCGCCTGCAGCGGATAGGAGCGAAGCTCGCCCACTTCCGCACTGATGCCGTTGAGTTCGGGCGCCATCACGTTGATCTGCGCGAACTCCTCCCATGTCAGGTCGTCCGCCACGAGCACATCGCGGTGCGCTGGCGGCGTGGTCGCGTCCTGGAGCAGCGAGCGCTTCTTGGCGTCGCTCAGACGCAAAAGCTTGCCGATGCGTTCGATGACGTCGCCGATCTCGGCCTGCCGGGTCTGCTTGTCACGCGCGATGCTGGCGACCTCGGGACGCAGGGTGACGTAGAAGTTGCGCTTCGAGCTGGCCAGTTCGCGCCCGTTGCGGTCATAGATCGTGCCGCGGTGAGGCGGCGCAGGTTCAAGCTTGATACGAACTTCGCGCGCCTTGGTCTCGAACTCCTGCTGGCGGAAAAGCTGCAGCTCGGCCAGCCGCGCCGTAAGGCCCAGGAACACCACACCGCCGCTGGTGAGAAAGATCATCCGCCGCGAGGGGAAAAGGTTTTTCCAGTCTCTGCTCATTTGCTGGGGCTCATCGTCTGGCTACCCTGATGCTCGCAGGCAGGATCACGAAGCGTGCGAGAGGATACAGGATCGCGGTCATGATTAAATCACCCGTCAGGGCGCCGCGCGCAAAGCCGGGATGGCCGGCAATGCTGCCCGCAACGCCGAGCGCGAGGCTGGCCGCGATGAAGCCTCCGATCAGCGCGATCGCCTCTGCCCCAACCACCGGTATGGGCGGCTGGCGATCCCAGGCGATCAACGCGACGCCATAGGCGCACAGGAGGGCAAGCGGCCAGGAGCCGATCGGCGCCTCACCCATGTAATCCATGACGAGGCCGAGCATGATCAGGCAGCCGGCGACCCAGACCGAAAGTCCGAAGGCGGCAAAGCCTGCTGCGAGCCAGAGTCCGGCAATCGGCCACCACACCGCGCCGAGGCCGACGCGCATGCCGAAAGCGGTTGCAAGCGCCGCCAGCACCACAAGGATCAGAACCCACAGACGCCACGCAGTCGTCACTGCGCTCCTCCCTGCCCGGCCGCAGCTGCGCTGGGCGGACGTGCCGGCGGCGGAGCAGGTGCAGCGCTGCCGGACGCCGGAGACGTACCAGGCGAGATGGGCGCGGCGCTGACAGTGCGCAGGGTCGAGTCGGTGTTTCGCTGCACGCCGCCCAGCGGCGGCACGAGGTCAGGATCGGCAAAATCTGGCGGTGGGACAAGGCGGACGAAATCGATTGGCCGGGCCTGCAGCGCAAGATCAAGCACCCACTCCTCGCCGACTTTCCGCGCGACCCCGACGCGCACGCCGAGCGGCATCTTGCCGTCGTCGCCCGATGTCACCCAGACCTCGCCTGGAATGATCTTGTCGGGCGTCTCGGGCTCAAGCAGGCGCGCGCTGGCGCCATTGTCGCCGACCAGCAGGGCGCGGTCGCCCGACTGGGTACCCATCACGGGGATGCGGCTCGCGAAGTCTGTCAGCATCAGGATGCGTGAGGTGTATTCGCCCACCCGCACGACGCGGCCGACAAGGCCGTACTCGTTGATGGCCGCAAATCCCTCGCGCACGCCATTGGCGGCGCCAGCGTTTGCGATGCGCGAGGCGGCAAACGGACCGTTCTCTTCGGCCACGACGCGCGCCGTCACCGACTGGCCCTGTGTCTCGCCGACGAGATCGAGCAGCTTTTCATAGCGCTCCATGCGAAGCGCCATGGTCTCGGCAAGTTCCTTCCAGCGGTGAAGGTCGCGGACCTGCAATTCGAGTTCAGCGATGCGGGCCTGGTCTTCCTGACTGCCAAAGCCCAACGACCAGCCGGCAAGTCCGGAAGCAACGCCAGCCAGGTTCGCCGTTGTACCGTCCATCGATTTGCGTGACGTTTCGATGCCGGAGCGAACGGCGGTCGAGGTCTGAATCGCCAGCGCGCCAACCATCGACAGGCCAAGGCCAACGACGATCGCACGCGCGCCGGGGCGCGGCTGACCGGATCGTCTGTTGCCATACCAGGCCATCTTGGCTCCCGAGGCCCCGGCGTCTCCGGGACACCGATGTCCCGCATCTCAGCCCGTGAGGCCTAGACCTCCGGCGCCAGAACGCCCTTCATCTTGTCGAGATTCTCTAGCACTTTCCCAGAGCCGAGCACGACGCATTTCAGCGGGTCCTCGGCAACAGTCACCGGCAGACCAGTGCGCTCGCGCAACACAACGTCGAGGTTCCGCAACAGGGCGCCGCCGCCCGTGAGCACGATGCCCTTGTCGACGATGTCGGCGGCGAGTTCCGGCGGCATCGCCTCGAGCGCGGTCTTGACCGAATCGACGATCTGCGTGACCGGCTCGGCCAACGACTTGGCGACCATCGCTTCGGTGATCTCGATTTCCTTGGGCACGCCGTTCATCAAGTCCCGGCCGCGAATGTCGAGCGACATGCCCTTGCCGTTCTCGGGGGCCTTGGCCGTGCCGATTTCCTTCTTGATGCGCTCGGCAGACGCCTCGCCGATCAGCAGGTTCTCTTCCCGGCGCAGATAATTGACGATCGCATCGTCCATCTTGTCGCCGCCGACGCGGACGGAGCGGGAGTACACCAGCCCCCCGAGCGACAGCACAGCCACCTCGGTCGTTCCGCCACCGATATCGACAACCATGGAACCCGACGGCTCATCGATCGGCAGGCCGGCGCCAATGGCGGCCGCCATGGGTTCGTAGATCAGGTGCACCTGCCGCGCACCGGCCATCTGGGCCGACTGCTGGATGGCGCGGCGTTCGACTGGCGTGGCCCCGGCGGGAACGCAGATGATGATCACCGGCGCGATGAAGGAGCGGCGGACCTGCACCTTCTGGATGAAGCGCTTGATCATCTCCTCGGCGACTTCGAAGTCGGCGATAACGCCGTCCCGCATGGGACGAACGGCTTCCATGTAGATGGGGGTCTTGCCAAGCATCAGCTTGGCTTCCTTGCCGACCGCGTGGACGACTTTCCGGCCGTTCTGGTTCACATAGGCAACGACAGAAGGCTCATCGAGCTGGACGCCGTGGCCCTTCACATAGACCAGCGTGTTCGCCGTACCCAGGTCGATCGCCATGTCTGTCGACATCAGGCTGAACAGTTTGCCGAACATGGGCGCTGGGCTCCCGGTGCGCGACTCGTCTCGCGCGGATTCTAATTGCTCCCCTTAACCTGTCTCGCGTTTCGGAATCCCTAACGCAATAGCGCACTGTCAATAATGATCGCGCCAGGCGGAACGCTCCGTTTCGCACGAATTCCGGGCGCCGCCCCAAGCTGCCGGTTCGTCCGAATCCGGAGCTTTTGAGTCCCGCACGCCCAAACCATGGGCGCCCCACACGGCACGCTACGTTCCATGGGTGGATTTCCGGAACTTTGACCCAGACCCTTGCCAGCGCTACCCCGGCGCCGCCAATGGGGACCGACTGATGAGAATCCCTCAACGCCTTCCCTCACCCAGATGACCGAAACAGCTGCCGATGGCGCCGCAGACAGCCCCCCGGAAGGAAGGTTCGCCGCCTTCCGGCACCGGTCCTTTGTGCTGTATTTCCTGGCCCGGGTCTTCACGACCTTCGGCGCCCAGATCCTCTCCGTCGCCGTCATCTGGCATATCTATGCCCTGACCAAGTCAGCCCTCTATACAGGTCTCGTCGGTCTCGTTCAGTTCCTGCCGCTTGCCCTGCTCGTTCTTGTCACCGGCACGGCCGCCGACCAGTTCGGCCGCAGGATGATCATGGGGCTTTCGGTCCTGCTGGCAGCCGCCTGTGCTGCAGCGATGGCGCTTCTGACCGGGAGCGGAATGATCACTGCTTTTCTGATGCTCAGCGTTCTGGTCGTCTTCGGGATCGCCCGCGCCTTTCTGGGTCCCGCCTCCTCTTCGCTTGTCGTCTCGCTCGTTCCCGCCCAGGACTTTGCCAATGCGGTGACCTGGAACTCGTCCGCCTGGCAGGCGGCGACGATTGTCGGGCCGGCGGCAGGCGGATTGCTGCTCGGACTGGGCGAGCCTGCCTTCGCAAGCTGGCTGGCCGGCAATGGGCAGGCGGAGTTCGGTGCTTTCCTGAACGGGCATGGGCCCGAGATCGCCTACACGATCGCCTTTGTGTTCATGATCATCGGGGCGCTGCTGGTCTTTGCGATTCCGAAACCTCCAAAGGCGCCGCCGAAGGAACGGCCGACGCTATCCAACATGCTCGATGGCTTCCGTTTCATCTGGAAGCAGAAGATCATTCTCGGCGCGATCTCGCTCGATCTGTTTGCCGTGCTGATGGGCGGCGTGATCGCCCTGCTGCCGATCTACGCGGAGGAGATTCTGAAGCTTGGGCCCGAGGGGCTTGGCTGGCTTCGCGCCGCCCCGGGGATCGGGGCGATCGCAACAGCCGCCATGCTGGCCGCCTTCCCGATCCGCGACCATGCCGGCCGGATCATGTTCGTCTGTGTCGCGCTCTTTGGTGCATTCACGATCGTATTCGGGCTCTCGACCGTGGCCTGGCTTTCGATCCTGGCCCTCATCCTCCTGGGCGCCGTCGACATGGTAAGCGTGGTTATCCGCGAGACCCTGCTGCAGCTGTGGACGCCGGACGAGGTACGAGGACGGGTCAACGCCGTGAACTCCGTTTTTGTCTCGGCCTCGAACGAGCTTGGCGAATTCCGCGCTGGCATGATGGCGCACACAATTGGCGTGGGCGCCGTTGGCGCTGTACCAGCCGTGGTGATTGGCGGGGTTGGTGCTGTCTTCGTCGCCGGAGCGTGGGCCTGGATGTTCCCCGGCTTGCGAGAGGCGCGGAGGCTGGACGGCAAGGACGTTGAGCATCCGACCTGAAGGAGATCGCGATGGCCTATTGGCTGGTGAAGTCCGAACCTGACGTCTTCTCGTGGGACGATCTGGTGAAGGCTGGACAGAAAGGGACCTCGTGGACTGGCGTTCGCAATCACGGGGCCAAGCTGCACCTGATGGCGATGAAGCCAGGCGAGCGGGTGTTCTACTACCACTCGAACGCCGACAAGGCCGTGGTCGGCATCGGCGAAATCGTGAAGGCGGCTTACCCCGACCCCACCGCGGAAAGCGGTCCGTGGGTGTCGCCCGACATTCGCGCGATTGAGCCATTGAAGACCCCTGTAACGCTCGCCGCCGCAAAATCAGATCCGGCGCTGAAGGACATGGTGCTGGTCAACAACACGCGCCTGTCTGTGCAGCCCGTGTCAGAAGGTGAGTGGAAGCACATCTGCAAGCTGGGTGGGGTCAAGGCATAGTTGCAATGGACTTCCTCAGATGGCTCATCGGCAGCATCTTCACTGAGACGGTGACGCCCTGGGCGTGGCGCAGCCAAGAAGCGCACGCCAACCGCCGGAAGCCTGCCGACCGCCGCCAACTGTTGTGCAAACCGGCAGGCTCACGAAGATGGCAGGGCCAGTGGTGAGCGCGATGGTGACGCCCCCTCGCCGCACCCGTATGGTCAAGCATCCTCGTCGGCAGGCCTATTGATGGCGCCTCGATCGCTGCATGTCTTTTCGGCGCCATCGCGATCTGGCTTGGTCTCGGGAGTTTTGTCGCTTTTTTCCGGCGCAGCGACTGGAGCGGCATGGAGGTGCGGTTTCGCAAACGGAACAGCGACTGCAGGTTGGTGTGGGACGACATCATCGGGCTGCAGGAAAACGCCTAGCCGCCGCACGTACGGATCAACTTCCGCGACGGGACCGGTTTCGTGATCAGCAAAACCATGAACGGCAGCAGGCAGTTCCTGAATATCGTCAAGCGTCGTTTGGCGCCGGATGACAATGAGGGAGGCAGGCGGCAGAGGCGCAGGCAGCACGGAAAGAGGCGCGGGACATGGTCTAGCCAAGCCTGATCTCCCTGCTGCACCCTATCGCCTGAACGAAGATCGGATCGTGGCTCACCACGATCATCGCGCCATCATAGGCGATGAGCGCCTTTTCGATCACCTCGATGGAATCGATGTCGAGGTGGTTTGTGGGCTCGTCCAGCAGCAGCAGTTGCGGCGGGGTCGCGCTCGCGAGCAGGATGGACATCGAGAGGCGAAGGCGTTCGCCGCCGGAGAGCGTGCCGACGACCTGGTGCGCCTTCTTGTTGCGGAAAGCAAAGCGTGCGAGCGCGGCGTAGGCCGTGTTGTCGTCGAGCTCCGGGTTTGCGGCGCGCATGTTTTCGAGAAGCGTGCGAGAATCATCCAGCGTGTCGGCGTGCTGATCGAGCATGGCGATGCGACCGTCGAGACGGCGGATAGACCCCGACGCAGGGGCACGCTCGCCCGTGATGAGTTTCAGGAGCGTGGATTTTCCGGCTCCGTTTCCGCCGGCGACGTGAATGCGCTCGGGGCCAGTGACCTTGAAGTTGAGCGGACCGAACAACACGCGGCCGCCCGCTTCGGCTGTCACATCCTCGGCATGGAGAACGAGCTTCTGCGAGGGCAGGTTCACGCTCGGCGCGATGACGTTGAGGGGGACGAGGACTTCGAACCTGGCCTTGGCCTCGTCCAGCGCCTCGGTCGCTTCCGAGAGCTGGCGGTCGGCCAGGCGATTGGCAGCGCCTTGCGAGGCTTCGGCGCGATCCTGCTTGAAGTCGAGCATCATCTTGCTCTGTCCCGCCTTGGCGCGCCCGGCCTTGCCCGCGGCGTCCTTGCGCGCCTTCATCTCACGCTGCAACTGCACCTGATCCTTCACGCGCCTCAGGTCGCCTTCCGCCCTGTCGAGCGCGCCTGCCGCTGCGGCCCGACGCGCCTCGCGTGCTTCGGCAAAGGCCGACCAGCCGCCGCCGAAAACGGTGATTCCGATTGGCGTCAGTTCGACGATGCGATCGACATGCTCGAGGAGGTCGCGGTCGTGGCTGGCGACGAGGGCCGCGCCGCGCCACTCATCGATCAGGGCGAGGATGGCCGCCCGGCCCGGCCCGTCGAGATTGTTGGTCGGCTCGTCGAGCAGGAGGATGTCTGGCGCCTCCAGCCACAGGCGAGCGACAGCGATGCGCGTGCGCTCGCCACCGCTGAAGCCGCTGATCGTGCGGGTGAGATCGCCCTCGGGAAGGTCGACCTTCGCCAGCGTTTCGGCGATGCGATGCTCCAGCGTCCAGTCGGCGTCGGCCATGTCGTCTTCCGTGCCCTCGCCGCGGGCGAGGCGCTCAAGACGCGCAAGGCCGGAAGCTACGCCGAGGGCTTGGGCGAGCGTGACCGCGTCGTCGGGCCAGCGCTGGGCAAGTTCGCCAACACGGCCGGCGATCGTGATGGACCCCGACGCAGGCTCGCCCCGACCGGCAATCAGCGACAGGAGCGTGGACTTGCCCGAACCGTTGCGGCCGACGAGCCCGACCCGTTCAGGACCGATGGCGAGGGTGAGGTCTTCGAACAGCGTGCGATCGCCGGGCGTTTTGGCGGCGACGCGGTCGAACGTGATTGAGGGAAACATGGGGACACGGAAGCTGGAGTGGAAACGACGCGCGGGATCAGGCGGGTTTCGCGAGCTTCATGTGTGTAGCCTCCAAGAGCGGGCGGTATCTGGTTCAGGCGCGGGTAGATGTCAATGTTGCGGGGGTCCCTGGACCGACGGGGCTTTGCCCGTCGGCCCAGTGACTGACTCAGGCCGCTGCGCCCGTCGCCTTCGCCCTGCGCACATCCAGCTTGTTCAGCGCGTGCACATAGGCGCGCGCTGACGCAACCAGCGTGTCCGGGTCGCTCGCCTTGCCGGTGGCGACGAGGCCTTGTTCGGAAAGGCGAACGGAGACGGTGGCTTGGGCGTCGGTGCCCTCTGTGACGGCGCTGACCTGGTAGAGTTCGAGCACGGCGGTGTGCGGGCAGAGCTGGCGGATGCCGTTGAAGACGGCGTCAACGGGGCCGTTGCCTGTGGCGGTTGTCGCGCGCGGCTCGCCATCGATGATGAGTTCGATCTCCGAGGTCTGCGGACCGTCCGTGCCGGCGACCACCTTCAGGCGCTTCAGCGTGATCCGCTCCTGCTTGCCGGACATCTGTTCGTCGACGAGGGCGATGATGTCTTCGTCGAAGACGTGCTTCTTCTTGTCGGCGAGATCCTTGAAGCGCTTGAAGGCGTCGTTCAGGGCGGTGGGTTCGAGGACGTAGCCGAGCGCCTCCAGCTTGTCGCGGAAGGCGTTGCGGCCAGAGAGTTTGCCCATGATCAGCGAAGTGGAGGGCACGCCGACATCTTCCGGCTGCATGATCTCGTATGTCTCGCGGTTCTTCAGCATGCCATCCTGGTGGATGCCGCTTTCATGCGCGAAGGCGTTCTTGCCGACGATCGCCTTGTTGTACTGCACCGGGAAGCCGGTGATGGAGGAGACCATCTTGGAAGCGCGCGAGAGTTTCGGCGTTACCACCTCTGTGTAGTACGGCATCGAATCGCCGCGCACTTTCAGCGCCATGACGCATTCTTCCAGCGCGGCATTGCCGGCGCGCTCGCCCATGCCGTTGATGGCGCATTCGATCTGGCGTGCGCCGTTGATCACGCCGGCCAGCGAGTTGGCGACGGCAAGGCCCAGGTCGTTGTGGCAGTGGGTGGACCAGATCACCTTGTCCGAATTCGGGATATTCTCGATCAGGCGGCGGATCAGCGCGCCGTATTCGGCGGGGTGCGAATAGCCAACCGTGTCAGGCACGTTGATGACGGTGGCGCCGGACGAAATGGCGACATCGATCGCCTTGCACAGGAAGTCGAACTCGGTGCGGGTTGCGTCCTCTGCCGACCATTCCACATCGCCCGCGTACTTGCGGGAGTGAGTGACCGATGCGCCGATGGCTTCGAGCACGGCGTTGGGACCCATCTTCAGCTTGTGCTTCATGTGCACGGGGCTGGTGGAGATGAAGGTGTGGATGCGCGGGGCCTTCGCCTTGCGCAGCGCTTCCCCTGCCCGGTCGATGTCGGTGAGCGTGGAGCGGGCGAGCGTGCAGATCGCCATGTCCTTCGCGAGTTCGGCGATCTGGCTGACGCACTGGAAGTCGCCTTCGGACGAGGCCGCGAAACCGGCTTCGCAGACGTCGACCTTCATCTCCTGCAGGAGTTCGGCCAGCTCGAGCTTTTCGCGCAGGGTCATCGAGGCGCCGGGCGATTGTTCGCCATCGCGCATCGTGGTGTCGAAGATGAAGACGCGGTCTTTGCCGGCGCTGTTCGTGGAGGGGGTGGTCATCTTGGGCGTCCTGTCAGGGCTGTCTTGGGGTTTTGCTTGGCTTGTCACCCCTGGACGCGCGACCGGCAGGCTCAGCCGGTCACAAACGCGCCCAGGGGCTGCTAAGCAGCCCCGGCAGGGAAAGAAGGAGGGTGAGACCCTGTTCGCGCATGATCGTTCTATGGTCGCGCGCGCGATTGACGTCAAGTATTGGAAATTGGCCCCCTGCCTGATGCCAGATTGGGGCAGGACAGCCCTCAAAGCGCCTAGTCCACGACCGGATCAGACCCCGGCTGGGCCTCTGAGGGCTTCTGCAGGGCGGGCTCGTCGTTGACGGCGCGGCGGGCGGCCAGCGCTACCGAGATCCAGATCGCGACGACGGTGATCACGCCGCCGACGGCGAGCGCGATGCCGCCGCCCATGGCGGAGAGTACGGACTGGCCCAGCAGGGCGACAATCAGGATTTTCGGGATCGAGCCGACGATGACGCCAGCCGTATAGCGCCAGAAATTCGCCTGGCTGGCGCCGAAGGCCATGTTGACGATAACGGCTGGAGCGGTTGGCACGGAGCGGACAATCAGGCTGGCCAGGAAATCATTGCGGCCGATGAAGCGCGACAGCCGGTTGATGGTGTTGCCGCCATAGCGCTCGACCAGCCTGGCGCCGCCGAAACGGCCGATAATGAAATGGATCCAGGCCGCAACGATGGTGCCGATCATCGCATAGGTGCAGCCAAGCCAGGGCCCGAAGGCGACAACAGCGGCCGCAAACAGCACAAATTGCGGGGCGGCCAGGAAGCTGGTGACGATGAACAGCAGGACCGTCATGGGCAGGCCCCACGGACCGTTGCGCAGGCCCATGAGCTGCTGGTCCAGATGATCGCCAATCCCGGTCACCGCGCCGATGACGGCCACGACAACCACGGCGCCCAGCAGCGCCAGGGACACCCAGATGGTGCGCCAGGCACGGGCATCCATGTTGTTGAGAAAGGCGCCAAGCTTGCTCATGAGCGGCCCGTTTGCGCCCTCGGGTGAGCGCCGTCAATAATCGGTCGTTGTCGCCGGACTATACTTCCGCGACAACACGCTCGACATGAGGGCGCAGCTTGAGCAAGGTTCCGCAATGACAGGTTTGCGATTTCTCTCGACTTTGGCGGTTGCCGCGACGTTTGCGCTGACCGGGTGCGGCACGACGGCCGGGTCGTCTGGCGGCGGGGCGGAGGGCAGATGGGTCTACCCGACGCTGGGGCGGGCAGAGCCGCTGCTGATCGGGCATCGCGGGGCGTCCGGCGCCCTGCCCGAGCACACGCTGGAAGCCTACCAGCGCGCGCTCAATGACGGGGCCGACTGCATCGAGCCGGATCTGGTGATCACAAAGGACAACCAGTTGGCGGTCCGCCACGACACTTACCTGTCGACCACCACCAACGTCGCCTCGAAGCCGGAGTTCGCAAGCCGCAAGCGGCGCTCGACCGATGCGGAGTATGAAGGCCGCATGGACTGGTGGGTCGCCGACTTCACGATGGCGGAGCTGAAGACGCTGCGCGCTGTGCAGTCCTTCCCTGGGCGTTCGAAGGCGTATGACGGGCTCTACCAGATCCCGACATTCGAGGAGGTGTTGCAGCTGGCGAAGTCGCGCGTGACGGCGGCGGGCGAGCCGGTGTGCGTCTATCCGGAAGCGAAGTCGCCAGCCTATCACGCCGCTATCGGCACGCGGGACATGGCGGGCGCCATTCTGGCAGCGCTTGGCAGGCATGGCATGGCGGCAGCCGGCTCGCCGGTGTTCATCCAGTCGTTCGAACCGGACTTCGTGAAGGCGATCGATGCGATGACCGACCTGCCCGTGGTGATGCTGGTGTCGGACAAGGCCGCGCTTGATGCGGCGATGGCCATGCCCGGCGCGCCGTTCTGGCAGGGGCTGGGCGCGAACACCGGCCTGATCATGGACAGCGCTGGCAAGTCAACCGGGGTGATCGAGGCAAGCCACGCCAAGGGCATTCCCGTGCACGCCTGGACCTTCCGTGACGAGACGCCGCCCAAGGGAATGACGATCGATGCATTCCTGACGCAGGCCCTGTCGCTCGGCCTTGATGGCTTCTTCACTGATCAGCCAATCACCGGCTATCGTGTCAGGAACAATGTCAGGTACGGGGTCGAATAGGACAGCGAGAGCGCCGCAACCGGCGTGGCTCCCTCCAAGGAGCTTGATACGAAAGACCCAACCGCGCACCCGCCGGTCAATACGCCTCCGGTGCTTCGGGGCTCTCTACCTGCCCAGCCCTGATCCGAAAAACAGACGGGCCGCGGAGTGATCCGCGGCCCGCTGCATTTCAGAAGATCAGGCGCCTCAGGCGGCGTTACCCGCCATGGCCGCCAGCATGAGCAGGGCGACGATGTTGGTGATCTTGATCATCGGGTTCACGGCGGGGCCCGCCGTGTCCTTGTAGGGGTCGCCGACGGTGTCGCCGGTGACGGAGGCCTTGTGGGCGTCCGAACCCTTCTTGTGAACGACGCCATCCTTGTCGCGGAAGCCGTCTTCGAACGACTTCTTGGCGTTGTCCCACGCGCCGCCGCCCGAGGTCATCGAAATGGCCACGTAGAGACCCGTGATGATGACGCCCATCAGCATCGCACCAACCGCCGAGAGCGCCTGGCTGATTGCTGCGGCCTGCTCGAGGCCTTGCGCCGCGCCGATGCCCCAGATGACGAAGAACAGCACGATCGGCGACAGGACTGGCAGGAGCGATGGCACGATCATTTCCTTGATCGCTGCCTTGGTCAGCATGTCGACGGCGCGGCCGTAATCGGGCTTGGCCGAGTAGTCCATGATGCCCTTGATCTCGCGGAACTGGCGACGGACCTCTTCCACCACCGCTTGCGCGGCGCGGCCGACGGCCATCATCGACATGCCGCCGAACAGGAAGGGCAGCAGGCCGCCGAACAGCAGGCCGACGACCACATAGGGGTTCGAGAGCGAGAAGTCGGCGACGACGCCATAGAGCAGCGAGCCTTCGACCGCCGCAGAGGCGAAGTGGTCAAGATCCGCCGTGAAGGCGGCGAACAGGACCAGCGCGCCCAGACCGGCCGAGCCGATAGCGTAGCCTTTGGTGACGGCTTTGGTGGTGTTGCCGACGGCGTCGAGCGTGTCGGTGGTTTCGCGAACCGAGTCATCGAGGCCCGCCATTTCGGCGATGCCGCCGGCGTTGTCGGTGACCGGGCCGAAGGCGTCGAGCGCCACGACCATGCCGGCGAGCGCGAGCATCGTGGTGACGGCGATGCCGATGCCGATCAGGCCTCCCATCGAGTAGGTGAAGATGATGCCGGCGATGATGATCAGGGCCGGAACCGCGCAGGCTTCAAGCGAGACGGCGAGACCCTGGATCACGTTCGTGCCGTGGCCGGAGACCGATGCCTGGGCGATCGACTTCACCGGGCGATAACCGACGCCGGTGTAGTATTCGGTGATCCAGATGATCAGGCCGGTGACGACCAGACCAGCGACGCCGCACCAGAACAGGTTCATGGCGGGAATCGCGGTGCCGAGCGTGTCCGACATCGTGACCGTGGTGGTCATCGGGTCGCCAAGCGCGATGAAGATGGCGCCGTACAGCGCCGGGACGGAGAGCACCGCCGAGGCAATGAAGCCCTTGTAGAGCGCGCCCATCACGTTGCGCGAGCCCGACGAGAGACGAACGAAGTAGGTGCCGATGATCGAGGTGACGATGCACACGCCCGCGATGGTGAGCGGCAGGATCATCATGCCGGCCTGGGCGACGCCTGCGAACGAGATCGAGGCGAGAACCATGGTGGCGACGATGGTCACCGCGTAGGTTTCGAAGAGGTCGGCCGCCATCCCGGCGCAGTCGCCGACGTTATCGCCGACGTTGTCAGCGATGGTGGCAGGGTTGCGCGGATCGTCTTCGGGAATGCCGGCTTCGACCTTGCCCACCATGTCGCCCCCAACGTCGGCGCCCTTGGTGAAGATGCCGCCGCCGAGACGGGCGAAGATTGAGATGAGCGATGCGCCAAGGCCGAGGGCGACCATGGCGTTGACCACCGTGCGATCACCCGGCGGAAGGCCGAGGCCGACCGTGAGGAGTGCGTAGTAGCCGCCGAGGCCGAGGATCGCGAGACCGACGACGAGCATGCCGGTGACGGCGCCCGACTGGAAGGCGACGCTGAGGCCCTGGGCAAGGCCCTTGGACGACGCCTCAGTGGTGCGGACGTTGGCCTGCACAGAGATTTTCATGCCGATATAACCGGCCGCGCCCGACAGGATCGCGCCGATCAGGAAGCCGACCGGGGCCTGCCAGTTCATGAAGAAGATGGCGACCAGGACGGCTACGACGGCGCCGATGATGGCGATCGTACGGTACTGGCGATTGAGATAGGCATTGGCGCCTTCCTGAATGGCCTTTGCGATCTCCTGCATCTTTGCGCTGCCGGTGGGCAGCGCCATGAGACGCTGGGTGGTGAAAACGCCATACGCCACAGCAATTACGCCTGCGATGATGGGCAGCCAAAGCGATAAATCGCTCATCTGTCGTCCTCTACGATGTTGAAATTGGACGACTTCCCACGCGATTCAGCTGAGGAATCGCGGTTGGCCCGCCCGCAGGATGGCGCGGAACATGCCCAAATTGATCCGGCCGCGCAAGTTTTGTTGAAGGCCGTATATATGACGTAAGGGAAAGTGGTGTTTCGGCACGCTCCGGTGGCAGATTGAGATCGCCTGCGCTTCATGATGGATGGGGGGGATGCGGGCCGCTCCCCCTTTCCTGGCGAATACCCCTCCCCTCGCGCTGGCCCTGGCGGGGGTGCTGCTGGGCTGCGTGATGGATGCCATGGTGAAGCAGCTGGGCTTTACCTACGGCGTCATCCTGATTGCGACTGCGCGGTACGTGTTCGGCACGATTTTCGCGGGGGCGACCGTGCTGGCGCTGCGCGCGCGCCTGCCTGATGCGGCTGGCTTGAGGCGGCATGCCCTGCGGGCGGTGGTGATCACCGCGTGCTCGCTTCTGTTCTTCAACTGCCTCACCATCCTGCCAATTGCTGAAGCGACGGTGCTGGTGTTCTGCGCGCCGCTGATGATCTCGCCGCTGGCGCGATGGCTGCTGGGCGAGGCGATGCGGCCGGCGGCGACGGCGGCGCTCGTGGTGGGGTTCGTGGGCGTGCTTGTCACGGTGCAGGGCGCGGAAGGCGCGGCCGACAATGCGCGGCGCGTGGAGGGGATCGTTTCGGGCGTAGGCGCAGCGGCACTCTACGCGCTGTCCATGGTGTTGCTGCGGCAGTTGTCGCGCAAGGATGATGCGGTGGCGGTCGCTTTCCTCAGCAATCTGTTTCCGATGATCTATCTTCTCCCCGTAGCCATCGTGATGGGATCGGCCCCGATGCCTGGCGACCTTCCGCTCTTTGCGCTGACGGGGGCCGCGGGTTTCGCCATGTGGTTCATGCTGACATCAGCCTATTCGCGCGCGCAGGCGCAAAGCATAGCAGCGGCTGAGTACACGGGGCTGATCTGGAGCGCGATGCTGGGCTACTTTTTCTTTGCCGAGATTCCGCGCTGGCAGGTTTGGGCGGGCGCTGCGGTTGTCGTAGCAGCGGTGATCATGTCGGCGTGGGATGCTCGCCAGCGCAAGACGCGCGGTCTGGCAGACTGATACCGGGCAGTCGGGCCGCAAGGGTCCCGTCTGCTTGCTGTGCAAAGCGAATGCATACAGTCTCGCAGCATCTGGTCAGGGGAGACAGGGAATGAATCGGGCAGTCAAACTTGCGGCGCTGATGGCCGCTGGCGTGAGCGGAGCGGGCGCAGCGCACGCGCAGGTCGCCGTCGGAGGAAGCATCGGCACGACGGGCGCAGCGGTGGAGGCGCAGATTCAGGTTCTCCCGGGGCTGCAGCTGCGTGGTGGGTACAACTACTTCCAGTACGAAGCGGACGACACGTATGACGGCATCAACTACACCGGCGATCTCGACCTCAACTCGATTGGGGCGTTCGTGGACTTCCATCCGTTCGGCAACGGTTTCCTGATCACGGGCGGCGCCTATTTCGGCGAGAAGACACTGGACCTGCTGGCGACGCCGGCGAACAGCGTGCAGATCGGCAACCAGACCTACACGCCAGCACAGGTCGGCACGCTGGGCATGGCGGCGGACCTTGAAGACACCGCGCCATTCGTCGGCATTGGCTGGGATTCGACATTCGAAAACCCGGGCATCGCCTTCAAGTTCATCGCCGGCGCCATGTTCACCGGATCGCCGCAGGTGAACCTGACGGCGAGGGGCGGCACGCTGGCGAATGACCCGGCTTTCCAGACGCAACTCGCGCAGGAAGAACTGAATCTCCAGGACGAGATCAACGACTACGAGGTCTATCCCGTCGTGCAGGCGGGACTGACATTTTCGTTCTGAGATTGCAGACAACACGAACGACAAACGCCCCGCAGTTTCCTGCGGGGCGTTTTTTTGCGTTCGGTGGACGAGCGCTATTGCGGAGCTGCGGCGCCGGGGTTTTCGCGGATGTAGCGTTCCTTCGCCTTCGCGACTTCCGTGGCCGAGCAGTCACCCTGGTAGGTGGCGTCAGCCTTCATCGAGAAGCCGGCCGGGATGAAGCCAACCGTAGCCGATCCCTTTGCATTGATCTTCATCGACGTTGCGGTGTGCGTGATCGTGGCGTCGGCCTCGCCCTTGGTCTTGCCGGAACATTTCAGCTTGAACAGGTAGCCGTTCTGGATGGATCGGACATTGTCCACCGTGCAGCCCTCTTCGAGGTCGGTCGCCAGCTTGGACAGCGTGATCCGGGCTTCCTCCGGGATGAGACACTCGATGTTTTCTTCCTTGAGCGGGATCGCCAGGATGTTGGTCTCCTGTTTCCACAGCCAGCGGCCAGGTTTCACGGAAACAGCGCCATCCTTCACCGTATCAGCGGTGGCGGCGCAGATCGCGAATGTCGCGATGCCAACCATGACCAGAAGCTTCTTCATCTCACATCTCCTAGAACCCCGCAGGCGAAAGACGCCTGCCCTTCGCATGCGATATAGTCTGCTTTCATATGAACGAGGCCCGAATGAGGCTGCCTCTTTTTGGTCATGATCTGGTCC
Source organism: uncultured Alphaproteobacteria bacterium (assembly GCA_903842595.1). Lineage (GTDB taxonomy): Bacteria > Pseudomonadota > Alphaproteobacteria > Caulobacterales > Hyphomonadaceae > UBA7672. The sequence continues at coordinate 12,416 of CAIMMO010000223.1, read as the reverse complement.
GTCACGATCTGGCCCAGCCATAGCCACGCAGCGGCAGGACCAACATCAGAAGCGCGCCGAAAATGTAACCTCCCGTGTGGGCCTCCCAGCTGACCGCCATGCCCAACGCGTAAGGCGCGGACAGAACCAGCAGCACGTTCATCACCGCGAAAATCGCCGTGGGCACAAGAAAGCCCGGCGACCAGAGCGCGTGCTTGCGGCCATTGTCGCCAAGCATGAGCGCCGCCGCGATAAGCCCGGACGTACCGCCGGAAGCTCCTACGAGATAGGGGCCGGAACTGTCTGCCAGTGCGAGATAGACGGCGCAGCCGGCGATGACAGAGCCCGCGAACACCAGCATCCAATAACCCCACGCTGCAGCTCCAGGTCCGAGCGCGCGCGCAACCGGCACACCGAACCAGACCAGCATGGCCGCGTTGACGACAACGTGGATCCAGTCGCCATGCAGGAGACCGCTGGAGAGAAGCGTCAGCAGGCCGGAGAGATAGTCGGGGTAGACATCCGCAGACCCTGCAGGCGCCCAGAAGCGCATTGGCATCAACGCGAAGTTCCAGGTCAGCTCGTCCTGCTGGTTGAACGGCGCCAGCGTGAAACCAAGATGCAGCGCGAGGAGCAGCGCGGCCATGGCGTAGACCAGCCAGATCACCGTGACGCCTGGCGGAGTGGCGGGAATGGTTCGTGCTGCAGCTTCAGTCATCGCAGCAGGATGGAGGCTGCAGGCGGCCTAGGCAACGCGCTAAAGCGCTTTTCCCATGCGGACGCCGGGAACATCGACGCCGTCCTTCGAGGCGGCGACGATGCGCTGGATGTCCTTGTAGCCACATGCCCGGTAGAGCGGCTCGCCGGACATGGTGGCCATCAGCTCGACAGCCTTGAAGCCGGCTTCCCGGGCGGCGTTCTCGCAGATCTCGAGAATGAGGCGACCCACGCCGCGGCGGGCAAAGTCCGGATGCGTGTACATGGCGCGGACGCGTGCGGCGTCCTTGGCGATGTCGAGCAGGGCTGCATTGCGCTGTGACGTGGAATGATCTCCGCCATAGAGCGTCGCACGGCGGGACCAGCCGCCGCATCCGGCAAGCCTGCCCTCCTCCTCAACGAGGAAGTAGGTGCGGTCGGCGATCAGCTGGGTGTCGAGGCCCATGATGGATTTGGACAATTCGACCTGGGCAGGATCGAGAAAGGCCTTCAGGTGTTCCGCGATGGCGACATCCATCAGCGCGCGGATGGCGGAGAGATCGTCTTCGGTGGCGAGGCGGTGAGTGAACATCCTAGTCATCGTCGCGTTTCTGCATGCGCCATTGCAGGGAGAGAAAGACGGCTTCCGACACCATGAAGCCTATCGGCAGAAGTATCATGTTGACGAGGCTGGTGGGCATTTCGGCGAGTCGCTCGAAGATATCGAACACCGCAGCGATGATGACGCCCAGCAGGCCCATGCCGATCACCTCGGTGACGCGGGGCTTTGCGAACATCCATTTGAACGGGCGGTTGCGGATGACCCAGAAGGCCAGCCCCGCCGCCGCGCCAAGACACATCGATACCCAGAATGATGTATCCGGATGAATGCTGGCGACCTGGTCCGCGAACGGCCTGAACCAGTCCTGCCGCGGCAGGAAAATGACCACCGCGGCATAGACTGGGAGGACGATGAAGAGCCTGTGCATGCCCGCCCCTCTGCCCGTTCGACCGGCGCGCTAGTTCCGCTTGCGGTCGACGAGACGGTTGGACTTCGACCACTGCATCATGCCGCGAAGCTTCTCGCCGACTTCCTCGATCGGATGATTGCTCATCTTGCTGCGCATCGCCTGGAAGGACGGTGCGCCGGCCTGGTTCTCGAGCACCCAGTCGCGGGCGAAGCGGCCCGACTGGATATCGTCGAGCACCTTCTTCATCGCGGCCTTGGTGTCGGACGTGATGATGCGCGGGCCGGTGACGTATTCACCGAACTCGGCGGTGTTGGAGATCGAGTAGTTCATGTTGGCGATGCCGCCTTCGTAGATCAGGTCGACAATCAGCTTCACCTCGTGGAGGCATTCAAAATAGGCCATCTCCGGTGCATAGCCGGCCTCGACCAGCGTTTCGTAGCCAGCCTTGATCAGTTCGACGAGGCCGCCGCAGAGCACGGCCTGCTCGCCGAAGAGATCAGTCTCGGTCTCTTCGCGGAACGAGGTCTGGATGACGCCGGCGCGGGTGTTGCCGATGGCTTTCGAGTAGGAGAGCGCGACAGCCTGCGCGAGGCCCGATGCGTCCTGATGGATCGCGATGAGACCCGGCAGGCCGCGGCCCTGCTGGTACTGGTTGCGCAGCGTGTGGCCCGGACCCTTGGGGGCAGACAGCGACACGTCCATGTCCGCACGCGGCTTGATCAGGCCGTAGTGGATGTTGAAGCCGTGGCCGAACATCAGGTGCTGGCCCTTGCGCGTGTGCGGCTCGATCTCGTTGGCGTACATCACGGCCTGCTTTTCGTCGGGCGTGAGGATCATCATCACGTCGGCCCATTTGGCCGCCTCGGTGGGCGTAACGACTTTCAGGCCTTCCTGCTCGGCCTTGGGCTTCGAACCGGAGTTGGGCTGGAGGCCGACGACGAGGTCCTTCACGCCGCTCTCGCGCAGGTTGAGGGCGTGGGCGTGGCCCTGGCTGCCATAACCGATGACGGCGACCTTCTTCGACTGGATGATCGAGAGATCGGCGTCGGCTTCGTAATAGACTTTCATCGCGGTTCACCTTGGCAATTTGGCCGCCCCAATACGCGAACGGCAGGTATTCGGAAACTGATTTCGCGGTTTAGCACGCCATCCTCAGCCGGGCCGGCCTTCCGGATCGGGCGCCGCGCTTGGCTGGACGGCCGGATCGGGCACGCTCATCTCCATCGTCACCTTCAGCTCGCCGGCCGCGTCCTTGCTCCAGACCATCACATAGCGACCCTTTTCGATTGGCCTCGCGCCTGTGCTGATGGTGTAGAGGCCCGTCGTGACGGCGAGATCGCCCGAGGCCGAGCCGTGCCCGCCATCAGGCTCCCAGGCGATTGAGAAATCGGGCGGCGACTGGGCGAAGACCGCCGCGATCGCTTCCGCGCCCTGCACGACGGCGCCCGGCTGCAGGAATTTCGCGTCGGTCGGGTGCATGTAATTGAGGAAGGCGGCTTTCGGACCCTCGGCCCTGGCCATCGCCGCGAAATCGCGGTCGGCCTGCATCGCGGCTTCAAGCGTCTTCTCGGGCGTGGCGCCGGCATCGAAAGTGAGGCCAACGTCCGTGGAGGCTGAGCACGCAACAGCCAGCGCGACGAGCATGGCCACAAACGCCGCGCGGTACGGGTGTCTCTTGATTGCGGCCGTCATCCTGCCTTCTCCTTCCCCCGTTGAATGCTGAGCACGCCGGTGCGCGAAACCTCGACGAGACCGAGCGGGCGCATGAGTTCGACGAACTGGTCGATCTTCTGGCTTGCGCCAGTGACCTCGAAGATGAAGCTCTCATTCGTGGTGTCGATGACGTGGGCGCGGAAGATCTCCGAGATGCGCAAGCTCTCGACGCGCTTCTCGCCCGTGGCTGCAACCTTGACCAGCGCAAGCTCGCGCTCGATGCCACCGGTGGAGTTGGTGACGTCGATCACTTTGATGACGGGCACAAGGCGGAGCAGCTGCTGCTCGATCTGTTCGAGCACGTGATTGGTGCCCGAGGTCACGATGGTGATGCGCGACTGGTGCGCGTTGCGATCGATCTCGGCGACGGTGAGCGACTCGATGTTGTAGCCACGCGCAGCGAACAGGCCGACGACGCGCGCCAGCACGCCGGGCTCGTTGTCGACGATGCAGGCCAGCGTGCGCTGTTCCTCGCCCTCGTCGGCGTGCGTCATGTCATAGGCGGAGGCGGGATCGTCGCGGACGCCATTCTTTGCGGGCGTGCGGGTGCGGGCGGCGCGGGCCATCAGGTAAGTTCCTTCATGTTCTCGCCGCGGCGGACGGGATCAACGGACGTGAATATCTCGGCCATGAATTTGCGGCGGTGTGCGGTAAGCTTGTCGCTGGTCTCGCGGTCGGGGCCAGGAGCAGCGCCTGCGCCATCGATGATGCCGTAGGCATCCACCAGCACGTGGAGCGCCGGGTGCCTGCGGCCCTGGAAGCCGGCTTCCTTGTCCTTGCCGTAGTCGCCATCCTTGCGGTTGGGGAAGAACAGCCGGCCGCGGTCGATCAAGGCAGACAGGCGCGCGCGGACGTCAGAACGGCGCGCGCGGAAATCGTCTTCGTTGTAGGAGACGCCTTTCTCGACCAGCATTTCCTGTGCGTGCGCCAGGAGCGTCACGACCTCGTCGGACCAGCCGATGACATCACTGTCGTGCGCCATCTTCATCGACACGCGGTTGCGCTTTTCCTGGCGCGCGACGAGGCGGAGGTTGAGGAAGAAGGAGAAGATCGCCAGGGCAGCCGACACCAGTGTCAGCCACTGTTCAACGCCGAAGCTCTCGAAGAATTCCTGCATCACCCTCCCCTATGGTCGCATGCGGTCGGCGCCGCATGTCTCGCGAATGGTCGCTGGAATGGAGTAGCCGCGCCACGACGTTCCGGCAGGCGCTGCGGCCGCCTTGGACCCTTTCACCAGGCGGTCGAGTTGCGCGGCGTCGAGCGCGGTGAAGACTGACAGGTCAGCGCAGTCCATGCCGGGCTTGGCGTGTTCGAAATAGTGCTGGGCTCCGGCGGAGCGGACGAGCGTCCATCCGGCGGTGACGAGCTGGTCGTCGAGCACGCGATCGAACGCGGCGTCGGACTCAGCTGGCTCACCATCGCGAACGAAGATCACGCAGGCCATGGCCGGCGGCTGATCATAATCGGCCGCGACGACCTTCTCGCAGCTGTTCACGACGACCGCATCGATCGGCGCCGCGATGTTCATCACGCCCGGCAGGATGATCTGCTGCGCGGGCGAGGCGCCGCCGGCCAGTTCCCCGGGCGCTGTCGCACCCACGGCGGCCGGCGCAGGCGCGTCGTCGCGTTCAGACGCCGCCGGCTGGCAGGCCGCGGCGAGCGACAGGGCTGCGATGATGTGCGCAGCGCGTTTCATCTCAGACCAGCATCTTTCCAGCTTCGCCGATTTCATCGCCCGTGATCTTGCCGAGGATCATCTCGTTGTGGGCCGCGCCCGACGGGATCATCGGGAAGCAGTTCTCGGCCTTTTCCACCCGGCAGTCGAACAGGACGGGCTTCGGCGTGTTGATCATGTCGAGGATCGCCTCGTCGAGGTTCGCCGGGTCCTCGCAGCGTATGCCATGGCAGCCATAAGCCTCGGCCAGCTTCACGAAGTCGGGCAGGCTTTCGGAGTAGGAGTGCGAGTAGCGCTCGCCGTGCAGCAGCTGCTGCCACTGGCGCACCATGCCCATCCATTCATTGTTGAGGATGAAGATCTTGACCGGCAGGTTGTGCTGGATGGCGGTGGACATCTCCTGCATCGTCATCTGCACCGAGGCGTCGCCTGCGATGTCGATGACCAGCGCATCGGGATGCGCCGCCTGCACGCCGATAGCGGCCGGCAGGCCGTACCCCATCGTGCCAAGCCCGCCTGACGTCATCCAGCGGTTCGGCTTGTCGAAGTGGAAGAACTGCGCGGCCCACATCTGGTGCTGGCCCACTTCGGTGGTGATGTAGACGTCGCGGTCCTTGGTCAGCTCAAAGAGGCGCTCGATGGCGTATTGCGGTTTGATGAGCGTCTTGGAGTTCGGATAAGCGAAGCCCTGGCGGGCGCGCCACGCGTCGATCTGCTTCCACCATGCCGAGATATCCGGCTTGCGGCTGACCTTGCGATTCCATTCCGTTGTAATCGCCTTCAGCGCCTTGCCGCAATCGGCCACGATCGGCACGTCCGCGCGGACATTCTTGTTGATCGAGGATGGATCGATATCGATGTGTATCTTCTTCGAGTTCGGCGAGAAGGCATCGAGGCGTCCCGTGACGCGGTCGTCAAAACGCGCGCCGACGCAGAGCATCACGTCGCAGTCGTGCATGGCGTTGTTCGACTCGAACGATCCGTGCATCCCGACCATACCCAGCCACTGCTCGCCCGACGCGGGATAGGCGCCAAGGCCCAACAGGGTGGAGGTGACAGGCCAGCCGGTCGCTTTCGCCATTGCACGCAACGCTTCGGACGCAGCGGGGCCCGAATTGATGACGCCGCCGCCGGAATAGATGATCGGACGCTGCGCAGTCGCCATCAGGGCGACGGCTTCCTCGATGCGCTTGTCCTGCGGCTCGGTGCGGGGATGATAGGTGCGATGCTCGATCGCCTCGGGGCCGACATAGGTTCCCTTGGCGAACTGCACGCTCTTCGGAATGTCGACGAGCACCGGGCCGGGGCGGCCGTGCGTTGCGACATAGAAGGCTTCGTGGATGATGCGCGCGAGATCGTTCACGTCGCGCACCAGATAGTTGTGCTTGGTGCAGGCACGCGTGATGCCGACCGTATCCGCTTCCTGGAACGCGTCTGAACCGATCAGGTGTGTCGGCACCTGCCCGGTGAAGCAGACCATCGGGATCGAATCCATCAGCGCATCGGCCAGCGGCGTGACCATGTTGGTCGCGCCGGGACCCGACGTGGCGAGCGCCACACCGCAACGGCCGGTCGAGCGCGCATAGCCTTCGGCCATGTGGCCCGCGCCCTGCTCGTGGCGCACGAGGATGTGGCGCACCTGCTGCTGTGCGTAGATCGCGTCGTAGATCGGCAGGACGGCCCCGCCCGGATAGCCGAAAATCGTATCGACGCCCTGATCGGCGAGCGCCCGAAGCACGATCTCCGCGCCGGTCAGCTGCTCCCCGCCCTGCTTCTGGCTCGCCGCATCCATCTTGCTGTTTCCGTCCATCTCGCCGCTCGCCAGTCTTCTCAGGTTTCGGATTGTTCTGCAGGTTTTGGGAAAAGAAAAAGGGCCACTCGGGCCCTTTGATGTCGTCGCTCGCCGTTCGGTCCCGTCGTATCAGCGGGGCCGCGGCGATCCGATTACGTTTACGAGGGTCTTTGACCTCTCGCGCATGGCGTTTTCTCCCTCGAACGCTATCAAAACAGGAGTTACCGTTTCAACAGCGCAGCGTCAACAGGGGTTACAGGGCAAGATTTGACCCCGCCTTGATGGAACGGAGCGTTTCTACACCATCCAGGGCCTCGCTCGTCCAGCACGCCCGGCCTATCCCTCAGCCGCAATATCGGAAATCACGCGAACGCGAACGGACAGATCCTCCGATGGGATGCGGGGCCAGAGGGTGAACTGGTGGGCGATCCAGGTCATCTGGCGCTTGGCGTAGCGGCGGGTGTCGCGCTTGCAGCGCTCGACCGCGTCCGCCAGCGAGGCGCGGCCTTCGAAATGGTCGCAGAAGCCCGGCATGCCATGTGCCCGCATCACGGGAAGCGCCAAATCCAGGCGGCGCTGCCACAGCGCCCGCGCCTCCTCGAGTGCATTGGCCCGCATCATCGTATCCACACGAGCGTTGATGCGCGCATAAAGCGTCTCGCGCGGCGGCATGAGCGTCACTCCAGCCCATGTCCCTGGCGACAGGACCGGCGCAGCCTGGCCATGAAAACTCGACAGCGGCTTGCCCGTTGCAAACAGCACTTCCAGCGCGCGCGAGGTGCGCTGGCGATCGTTGGCTTCGATGCGATCGGCAGTGGCAGGGTCTTTTTCCAGCAGGAGCGCGCGGGCGCTGGCCTGGTCGCGCTCGACCATGGCGCGGGCCTTCTCGCGATGCTGGTCGGACACCGCCGGGATGTCCGACAGGCCATCCGTCAGCGCCATGAGATAGAGGCCGGTGCCGCCGACGATAATGGGGGTTTTGTCGGCATCGCGTAGTTCGGCGATCTTCGCCGTGGCGTCCTTGCTCCAGGCGCCGACGGAATAGCGGGCAGCTGCATCGACATGACCGAACAGGTGGTGGACCGAGCTGGCCAGTTCCTCGGCGTCGGGACGGGCTGTCAGTATGTTGAGATCGGCATAGCACTGCATCGCATCGGCATTGATGATCTCGCCGCCGTGCCTGCGGGCGAGCGCGATCGCCAGCTTCGTCTTGCCACTGGCTGTGGGTCCGTGAATGAGAATCGCGGGACGCATTGCCTTCGTCGTTTCCCCCCGTCTCCAGACCCGCGTCCCCAGCTTCGCTGTTTACGCGTGACCGCGACCCCTGATACAGCGCGTGGCTCGCCCTAACGCGACCCGGCAGCCACGTCTATGACCCATCCTTTGGACCTTGTCCTGACGCTCGTGTCCCGCGATGGCGGCGTATCGGGTCTGGCCAGCGCAGCTCTCGGGCGAACTGGCGGCGTCAAGGATCGTTCCGCCGCGGGCTGGAGCGTCGCGGAAACCGGCGTTGCCGGGGGGCCGGACCTCGTTGCCTGGCTGGAGGCGGAAACGCCGGCGCGGGGCGCCGACTGGGCGATCACCCCCGCGGCGAACCGGCGCAAGCGCCTGCTCATCTCGGACATGGATTCCACCATAATCGGACAGGAATGCCTCGACGAGCTCGCGGATTTTGCCGGCCTGAAGGCGGAGGTGTCTGCAATCACGGAGCGCGCGATGCGGGGCGAGCTGGATTTCGCGGGCGCGCTGACCCAGCGGGTGGCGATGCTGAAGGGGCTCAGCCTCTCGGCGCTGGACGCATGCCATGCCGAGCGCGTGCGGCTGAACCCCGGTGCGCGCGAGTTGGTCGCCACGATGAAGGCGCATGGCGCACGCGCCGTTCTGGTGTCGGGCGGCTTTGGCTATTTCACCTCTCGGGTCGCTGCGATGGCCGGTTTCGACGCTGATCGCGCCAACACGCTGATTGACGATGGCGCTCTCCTGACAGGCGCCGTTGGTCAGCCCATCCTCGGCCGTGAGGCAAAGCTCACGGCGCTAGTCGAAGAGACGGCTGCTCTCGGTCTGACGGCAGACGATGCACTCGCGCTGGGCGATGGTGCGAACGATCTCGACATGATCCGTGCTGCGGGCCTCGGCATCGCCTACAAGGCAAAGCCGATCGTCGCCGCGGAGACGCGCGCGCGCATCGGACACACGGACCTGCGCGCCGCGCTGTTCTTCCAGGGTTATGGCGTTGACGAGGTCGTCGGCTAGCGATTCAGGACAGCGTTCAGCCTGGTTTCTGGCCACGGATCGGATCGAACCGCGCGGCCTGCGCATCGACTTCGATATTACAGCCCTGAACGATCTTCCACCCGCCTTCACCCTTCGCCAGAACCAGCGTCATGCGTGTGTTCTGTGACTGAACCTGATTGCCGGATGGCGTCGTGTACGCGCCATGAAGCCACCGCACGACGGCGATCGCAACGCCGGGCGCCGTTGGCGTTATGCTTTCGATCTCCTCGAGATCCTGCCGCGTGCCGCGGAACATGATATCGAAGAAAGCGCGATGGGCCTGATCAACTTCCTCGAACCCGCGCCAGTGCATTCCCTTCACATTCACCCAGTGAATGTCCCGCCGGTAGAGCCGGCCCATGCCGTCGAGATCACTGGTGTTCCACGTGGTCTCATAGGTCTTGATAAGGTTGCGGATCGCCGCCAAGTCAGCTCCATCGAGCGATTGAGCTTGGGAAGAAGGGGTTGCGGCCATGGCGGCGGCTCCTATGCCGAGAAGCGTCAGGATGGTGCGGCGGTTCATGAATGTCTCCCGAAGCTGGTTCACCCCGGGTTAGAGCCTCGTGAACCGCGGCGCTTGAACAAATCGGACACTGGACGGCGTTTCTGTCTCCGGTACGGCGGATGCGGCCAGGAAAAAGTCCACGGGATTACGCCCCGACAGTGCACGAAACTCACGCGTGAGGTGCGCTTGGTCTGCATAGCCGAAATCGTGGGCCAGGTCGGTCATCGTGCGTGATGGAGCCGCGTTCCTGGCCCGGATAACGCCGGCGATGCGGCAAAGCCGTGCATAGAGCTTCGGCGCCACCCCAACCTGATCGAGGAACCTGCGCTGGAGTTGCCGCGGGCTGAGATCCGCCTGCCGCGCGAGCGTTCGTACAGTGTGGCTTCCATGTTCGACGGCAAGCAGCGATGCAACATGATCGATGACGGTTATGGCGCGAGCATCCGCCAGCAATTGCCGCGTCCAGGTCTCGGCGATCTCCACCCTCTGCGCGAACACGCGCGAGCGGCGCACGTCATCCACCAGCTTCCGTCCGGATCCGCCCAGCACGTCGGATACGGAGGCGGCATCGTCCGCCAGCGTATGCATCGAAATGCCGAACAGGCGCGCGAGACCTGTGGGCTGGAAGTGGATGGTGAAGGTCTCGATCTCGCCGGCGAAGCCAAGTTCAACCCGGGGCTCGGTCATGGGCCCTACGACAGCCGCATCTGGACTGGGGCCGAACCCCCCGTCAGTCCGCTTCACCTGGTAGCATTCAGCGAGGTAGATCTCGAGAATCTGCTCCGGCCTCGCCGGCAGAGGCCGGAGCAGCGACATCTCGCGGAAATGGCCCCTGCGCTCCGTAAACCCGCTCACGATCGGTCGAAGGTGGTGCGATGCCGGCACCCGGCGAACGGTCAGCATCCTGTGGTTACGCAGGATGCATCGCTGGCTGCCATCTCCGGGACGTCACACCTACCGCGCCCGAACCGCCACATAGCTCACCTCGTCCTCGCCCCAGACCTGAAGCAGAACTGGCTTTCCTGCAGCCTTGGCGGCTTCTGCGGCGGCGATCGCCTGTTCGGGCGACGACACAGGCTGGAAGTGCACCTCGGTGACGACGGCGCCTATCGGGATCTTGCCGAGCGCGTCGGAGCCGGTCTCGATCGACTGCACCAGCACGCCTCGCACGGACGCCGGTATGCCGCGGCGGCGGCGATCGGCATCCTCGATCACCTTGAACTGGATGCCGAGAATGTTGGACAGAGCGGTGGCGACGTCTTTCTCCTCGGGCTTGGCGGCGGCTGCAGCCGCGCTGGCCGAAGCAAGCTTGAACGTCGCGGTCGCCTGACGCCCGTTGCGGAGATAGCGTACAGACACCTGCGTGCCGACCTGCGTCACACCCATGATGCGGAACAGGTCCCGGCTTTCGCGGATCTGCTGGTTGTTGATCGCCGTGATCAGGTCGCCCTGTTTGAGACCCGCAACTTCAGCCGCGCCGCCCGCCTCGACAGAGGTGACGATGGCGCCTTCGGGCTTCTGCAGGCCATAGGATTCGGCGATCGCCTGATCGACGGAACGGGCCGTAAGACCCATCGTGCCGCGGCGCGTCTGGCCGAACTCGCGCAGCTGCTGGGTGACGACCTTGGCGAAGTTCGCAGGCACGGAGAAGCCGACACCGACCGAACCGCCCGCCTCGCCCGGCGAGATGATGGCGGTGTTCACGCCGATCACTTCGCCGCGCAGGTTGAACAGCGGCCCGCCGGAGTTCCCCTTGTTGATCGCAGCGTCGGTCTGGATGAAGTCGTCATAGGAGCCCGCGCTGATGTCGCGGTTCCGGGCGGAGATGATGCCGGCCGTCACCGTGCCGCCGAGGCCGAACGGGTTGCCGATCGCGACCACCCACTGGCCGACATCGGCCGAATCCGAATTGCCCCATGGAACGGCTGTCAGCGGCGTGCGCGGTTCGACCTTCAGCAGAGCAAGGTCCACATCCTCGTCCGCGCCGACCAGCTTGGCGGCCAGCACGGAGCCGTCCGACAGCACGACATCGATCTCGTCTGCGCCTTCGATGACGTGGTTGTTGGTCACCACATAGCCGGCGGGGTCCACGATGAATCCCGAGCCCAGTGACGACTGGCGGCGCGCGCCGCCCTGCCCACGGCCGAGCAGGTCGTTGAACTCGTTAAGCGGGGAATTGGGGCCGAAGGCCGGCAGGCCATCGCCACGCGACACGGTCTGCCGTGTTGCGATGTTGACCACGGCCGGCATCAGGCTTTTCGCCAGCGCAGAGAAGTCGTCGCCCATGACCGCCGCCGCAGATACAGGGGACAAGGGTGCGCCGGGCTGGGCGATCGCCTGGGGCGGGGCTTCCATTTTCAGAAGCGCCGGGGCGAAGAAGGCGCCCGCGATGGCCGCAACGCCGAGCACGGGAATGCCGACTTTGATGAGAAGCGAGCGCTTGGACGACGTGCCCGGCATGAGTTCAGGACTCCCAGTCAGCAGCCCGCACGGGGGCTGGTTCCGCTGCGGACACTGGCCCCAAAGCTCCGCGTCTGCAAGGCGACCCGCCCGCCAGGAACAGGTCATCCGAGCATAAATCAGCGACGAAATTGAGGAACAATGATGGCCGCGGCGCCCCTTGCGCAGAGGTTCACGCTGCTGTGTGCGGTCGGCGGGGCGAACAGCCGGCTAGGAGCCCGTCTCCGTAATCGTCGATCTGTTGAGTTTTGAGCCGAAGGCTGATTCTTTCGGTTCATGGCCAAGACATTTCGACCGTGGGACGTGGATCAGCAGTGGATGTTGCCGCCGTCGCTGCACGAGTTTGTGCCG
>CAIMMO010000222.1 GCA_903842595.1 uncultured Alphaproteobacteria bacterium | reverse complement strand
GCGGAAGCTTACCCGGCGCTTACCCGGCTTTGCGCGCTGCGGCGGCTCAGAGCGGCAAGTGATTGAAAGACTTGGTGAGCCCGGCAAGAATCGAACTTGCGACCCGCTGATTAAAAGTCGTTGGCGCGAGGTTTCGCTCCCCTACGCTCCACTTCGCTGGCGTACGATAACGCGTTGATTCAACATGCACAATTGGCTGGACTCGCGGAATCCGGGGTGCGACTCTGCACGCTCGTTTTCGACCGATTTCGCTTACCCGTGCTTACCCGCCGCTTACCCGAACACCCCCTCAAACACCGCCCCCAGTGTCCACCATGCCGAGCGAGAAACTCACCAAGACCGCTGTCGATCGCCTCAAGCCCGCGAAGACCGAATACATTGCGTGGGACGACGGCATTCCGGGTTTCGGCATCCGCGTGAAACCGACCGGTGTCAAAAGCGCGCTGATCCAGTACCGCAATCGCCGCACGGGCGCGTCGCGCCGCAAGACCCTGGGACAGCTCGGCCCCCTGCTCTCCCTGCACCAGGCGCGGGATCATGCCCGCCTCCTTCTGTCCGAGGTCATTCGCGGCGAAGATCCCGCCCAGCGCGACAAGGCCTATCGCGCCGCGCCGACTATCAGCGATCTTGCCGACGACTATCTGGCGCGCCACGCCATTCCCAAGAAGCGACCCCGCAGCGTCGCGAATGATCGCGGCATGATTGCCCGGATCATCCTGCCGGCAATCGGGACCAGGAAGGTTCAGGCCGTCGGTCGTCGCGACATCGAGCAACTCCACAACAGGCTGCGCGCGACCCCCTATCAGGCCAATCGCGTCCTCTCTCTCCTGTCAAAGATGTTCTCGCTGGCGATCAGCTGGGGCTGGCGCCCTGACAATCCTGCCAAAGGTCTCCAGCGCTTTGCCGAGGCGCGCCGCGAGCGCTGGCTGTCGGAAGACGAGCTGTCGCGTCTGATCGGCGTATTGAACGCGCATCCTAATCAGCGCGCCGCAACTGCCATCCGCCTGCAGATCCTGACCGGCGCCCGCATTGGCGAGGTGCTGCAAGCCCGCTGGCGCGACTTCGACTTCGAACGCGGTGTCTGGATCAAGCCCTCCCATCACACCAAGCAGAAGCGAACCGAGTACCTCCCTTTGTCTGGTCCCACGCTCGCTATGCTCACGGACATGAGGCAATCGGCTGCGCCGCGAGCGGTCTATCTCTTTCCCGGTGATGCCAAGGGCAAGCCCCTGCAGGACCTCAAGCGCTTCTGGCGCGACGTTCTCGAAAAGGCCGAGCTTGAAGACTATCGTCGTCACGATAACCGACACACGCACGCGTCCTATCTGGTATCGAACGGGCTGAGCCTGGAAATTGTCGGTCGGTTGCTGGGACACACAAGTCCGCTGACGACCCAGAGATATGCACATCTGGCTGACAGCCCGCTGAGGGCGGCAGCCAATCAGTTCGGAGACCTGGTACAATTGCTATCCCGGCCTCCAGCGCTGGAGCCATGATTAGCGCCCTAGACGCTGCCTTCTCGGACTAGCCGCTATGCGTTAGTCTCGTCCGTAGAGTTGGGGGAACAAAGATGCGGGCCTTCGTCGAGTGTCTTCTCTTTCTCGTTGCAGCATTGGTACTCTGGCTCTTTACCTCATTTCTCGAAGCTCAAGGGGGATCGAGAGAACAGACGCTTTTGGTGTACTTGGCCACCTTCGTTGGCTTCATCTACCTCCACTTGGGCAATCTTCTGATCGCTCTTCAAGAATGGGTAGGCAAAGCAGCGTTCGGTTACTCGAAGAAGTGGTATCGGAAGCTATACGACGGCAAACCCATCAAGCCCGTTCACGGATCGATACCTCCTCAGAAGAATCTCGCCAAGCTTGAGGAGGAACTTCTCGAGTTCGCAGAGACATTCGCCGATCGCGTGAACGAATGGCTTGGATATGAGGATCCCCCGAATGATATTTTTGGGACTGCGTGGCGGCTCCAACGCACTGGTGAATGGCATCGCTACCTTGATGGGATCGAGTTTAAGATCTGGTTCAACGGCCAATCTGTCGGCAAACTCCAATTGGGCCCGTGGCCTTCTGGCACCACCGCCGTGATCACGATACGATCTGCCAGAGTTTTTTCTTTGGAGAGCATTTGGAAGCTGGTGGGAGAGATCAGCGGAGTTTTGCACTGCAGCGAGGAGCAACGCGAAACGGCTCGCCAGGAAATGGTTTCCTGTGCCTTGAACGCCCTATGGCAGGTCGGCCCCAGAGCAACACACAATCCGGACCTGGTGTTGAGGCTAAACGGTCATCTTCGAGACCAACGACCTGTGACGGAGCTTGAGACGCAGATTGCAGCTCACTGCTCGGCCTCCCACGACTGAGCTGGCCAGCCGCACCCCCTGCAGCCTGATCAGCAGTGAATGCGTCTTCACAAACTGGCGCGTCACCCGTTCGTCGAGCGCGAAGATACGATCCGCCCGGAACGGATCCACGTTCTCACCAGATGCCTGCAGGTGATCTCCGAGCGGCGGATAGACTGCGCTCGTATCGCGTCGATCGTTGGGAGGACGTCAAGTATCTGGTCGGTCTGAATCGCCATATCGACGCTTCAAATTCTTCGTGTGGGAATGCTCATCCCCGCCACCGCCATCTCAAGCGCTTCTGGCGGTATCAGCGCCCCGGCAAGCATGGTCGGCGGACTGCGCGACCCTCGGCACCACGTTCTGGCATTTCTTTCAGGCATAAACACCGACCCCCTTGTCCGGATAGGACTCGTACACATGCTCAAAAAGCGCCGAACATTTTGCTCCGTAAATCTCCGGTGTGTAGGCCCGTGGAAGTCCACCATCGAGTGTGTCTTCAATTGCCTGCTTCAGCGACGAGCGCGCGGCCACTTTCTGGCGCCAGTTCAACACCAGCAGGGTCTTGAGGCGTAGGAGCAGATCCTTGGCAACCCTCTTCACTTCCGCTCGCTCGTCCGCACTCAACTCCGGCGCAGGACGCGTCAGGATGTCGAAGATCACGAGTTCTTCTTCGCTCAGGTTCTCGCGGACGTGGCGTTCCTGCTCGTCGTCTAGGCTGTTTGATAGCTTGAGCAGTTCCTGAAAGAGCTGTTCGATGCTCCGGCTGCCGTTGTTGTAGCTCTCGATAAGCGCCTCGAATTTCTCCGAGAAGTCGGTGCGGGTGCGGTTCAAACTCACCAGCTTTTCCAGCCTGGCCTTGATCGCTGCCTTGAGCGCTTCAAGGTCAGTGTTCTTGTGCTCGGACCCCTTGAAGCGCTGCGCCAAGGCCTCGAAGTTGATCTTTGAGAGATCGATAGCAGGCGGCCCGTCTTGGCGGATCGTCAGGCCGGTGATCGACTCGTCGAGCAGCCCCGAGATCTGATTTAGGATCGTAGCGATGTCCGGCGGATTGGGGCTCAGCTTGGCCCGGATAGCAGCGGCCAGCGTGGCAATACCCGCCGCGCGCATCGAGAACTCCAGCGCTGCCGGGTCAGGCTTCACCGCGCGATAAAGCGTGCTGACGAACTTCTCATGCCCGAAGAACTCTCGTCGCAAAGCCTCCGGAGAGATCAGCGCGTTGATTGCATGCGCGACGGCAGACAACCGTTCCATGCCACCCAGCGGCAGCGCTTCCATTGCCGGAAGATCGACGCCGTGCTCGGCGCAGAATGCCGTCGCCGCCGCCACTGCTTCGCGCAGCACGACGACAAGCTCGGCCTTGTTCTTGACTGGATTGGCACCACCCTTCCCCGCGCCATAGATGGCCAGCGCCTTTTCGAGCGAGGCAAAGACGTTAGCATAGTCCACGATCATGCCGCTGTGCTTGCCCGGGAAGACACGGTTGGCGCGAGCGATGGTCTGCATCAGCGTGTGGTTACGCATCGGCTTGTCGAGATAAACCGTCGAGCAACTCGGCGCATCGAAGCCTGTCAGCCACATCGCGCAGACGAACACCAGCCGCAACGGGTCTTGCGTATCCTTGAACTTCTCATCGAGGCCGGGCTGCGAGTCGTTCATCCGCTTGCGGTGCGGCTCAATGTCGATACCGAGCTTCTTCATCTGCTCGATCTCGTTCTGGCCGGGTGAGACGATGACTGCCATGTCGGTCGTGATCAGCACGTCCAGCCGCTGTTTCAGTTCAGCCTTGCGCAGGTCCCTCCGCGCCTGTTCAGGCGTCATCTCGCCCCCACGCGGTTGACGGTCCAGCTCGCCTAGCTCGGCCTGTGCCCGCGCCGTCTCGACCGCCCAGTGCGCCTTGACCTTGTCGTGCATCCGCAGCGCGGTGGCCTTGTCGATGGACACCACCATCGCCTTGCCCACGAACCCACGCCCGAGGAAGTGCCGCACGATGTCCTGCGCTACTGTCTCCAGCCGGTCGTCGCGGGTAATGAGATGGTACTGCCGCCCCAGCGCCTTTTCGAGCTTATCCTCCTGTTCAGAGTCGAGTTCGGCATCCTCAATCAGGCTGTAGATGTCGTCGTTGAGGTCAGGGTTGACCAGTTGCAACTCTGGCGTGCGGTTCTCGTAGAACAGCGGCACCGTCGCGCCGTCCTCCACCGACTGCTGGAAGTCGTAGATCGATACATAGTCGCCAAAGACCTCTTTGGTGCGCTCCTCCCCCGCGATCAGCGGCGTCCCAGTAAACGCCAGGAACATAGCCTTGGGCAGCGCAGCGCGCATGTTGAGCGCCAGCGTGTCGTACTGGCTGCGGTGCGCCTCGTCGGTCAGCACGATCACGTCGGAGCGGTCGGTGAGGGGCTCCGACGTCTGGAACTTGTGCACCAGGGTGAAGACGTAGCGGCTATTTCCTTTCAGGAGTTCGCGCAGGTGCGCACCGCTGGTCGCGTGGCTTGGATTGGCGTCGTTGACAGCCCCGACCGTCTTGAACGTCTTGGCGATCTGTTCGTCCAGTTCAACCCTGTCGGTCACGACAACAAAGGTCCAGTTCCCCGCTAGCTTGCGCAGCACCTTCTGTGCAAAGAAGACCATCGAGAAGCTCTTGCCGCTGCCCTGCGTCTGCCAGAAGACGCCTCCGCGTCCGTGGCCCAGCTTGCGGGCCTCCAGCATTGAGGCGATGGCGTTGTTGACGCCGATGAACTGGTGGTTCTGGCCGAGGATCTTCACGAGCCCGGCTTTGTGCTCGGAGAACAGCGTGAAGTTCTCGACGAGGTCGAGCAAGCGGGAGCGGTCGCACGTACCGCGCAACATCACCTCCAGTGATACGCGGCGCGGCTCATCCTCACGCGCGATGCGCTTCCACTCGAAGAAGCGCTCCCAGTCAGCGGTTAGTGAACCAACGCGGCTGTCGGCGCCATTGCTGGCGAGCAGCAGGGCGTTGAACCAGAAGAGCTGCGGGATCTGTTGCTTGTAGTGCGTGAGGTTCTCGTCGAAGGCTGCCCGCGCCGGCACGCCAGGCTTCTTGAGTTCAATCACCACCCAAGGCAGACCGTTGACGAAGCCTACTAGATCGGGCCGGCAGGTGTAGAGGTTGCCGACCACGCTGAACTGGCTGACGAGCAGGAAGTCGTTCTGTTCCGGGTTCTCCCAATCCACCGCGCGCAGGCGCTCGGTTTTCTGCCCGCCTTGTTCTTGGTCAGGCACCGAGACCGGGATGCCCTCCTTGAGCAGCCGGTAGACCTCACGGTTGGCGGCCTCCAGGCTCATCGCAGAGCGGTCACGGGCAAGTTCGTCCATGGCGGTCTGGATTGCCTCGGCAGGCAGGCCAGCGTTTAGCTTCGTGAGAGTGGCCCGCAGGCGCTCCAGCAGTACCGCCTCCCCCTTGGTTTCGCGTCCGAGCGTGCCACCAGGGCCGAAGGTTTCGTCCAGCGCCGACACCGTCTGCCAGGCGAGCTCCGCAAAAAGCCCGATAGCGGGCTGCTCGACGAGTTGGTCTTCGGTATAGGCGTTTGACACGGTTACCCCGTCACCCGCTCATAGGCCTGCTTTACGATATGCATGGCGGCTGGGAGCTCCTCCAAATTCCGCAGCGAAAAAATCACGCCTCCCCCTTCGCTGGCGTTGGTAATGAAAGCGAAGTCCGACGCGTCTTCCGCCTGCCCAGAAGGGTCGTCGAGCTCATCGAAATCGATGTTGGCCAAAAGCAGAATGCGACGACTGCGCGGCAGCACCTCTACGAAGTGGTCGAAGACCCGATAGACCACACTCTTTGCGCCGCAGAGTTCAACCACGTCGTCACCGAGTGTGAGCAGGTGAGGCCGGATCGCGTCGAAAAGTGTACGCGCTTCCGCATCGAAACCTACTGTCTCGATGCTGTGCTGAGCAGCTGCTGCGCGGTGCTCTTCCAGCTCAGCCGCGCGTACTTCAACCATGTCCACCAAAAGGACTGGCCAGACCTTCACTGCCTGTTGAGCAAGGGCCTTACCGCGAGCCTCAATCTCCGCTGCCGTCCAACTGACCTGCTCGCGGATGAAGCGATTCAACCGCAGCGGGCTGTCGTTGAAGCCTTTGGTCATCGACTTCTTCTCATCGAAGGCACGGTCGCTATATTCGGAATTGTAGCCTGTCAGGGTGAGATTACCCAAGCGATGCAGCCAAGTCTCCTGGGTCAGTTTCCACTCCACCCCAAGCATCTCGCGCCAGGCAGCCGAGAGATCCTCGTTCTGAGGCATCACGTGCTCGATGGTGAAGGTGCTGGTGTCGATCTTCTCCTTGCTGTCGTTCTCCAGTCGATCGAGGAGATAGGCGCAGGAGCGCATCGCATACACGTCGCGTGTCTCGAGCGCGTCGCGGAACTCCGTGTCGGAGGGGAAGCGCCGCTTTCTGCCGCCCCGGTAAAGCGCCACTTTCAGGCTTTGAAGTGGTTCAGCATCGCGGATCTTGTAAGCGATGCCAGCGAAGATCTGATACAAACTGCGGGTCTGCATGTCGCAGGCCGAGCGCCGGAAAACGTAGCTCTCAAGCAACTCGATAGCCTCCTTGAAGGCGCGGCTATCGAAGGCGCCAGTGCGGGCATGGGCATCATGCAGACGTAGCATCAGAGGCGAGGCCACCTCCACCTGCGCACGCAACCGCCCAGATGCGGCCGCTAACTGTGTATCTTGCTCGCGGCCAAGGCTGAATCGCACATAGTAGCCCGCAAAGCGTCGGAGTTCGGCCAACACGTCTTCTACTGAGCGGGTGGCGGACTCAGCATGGAAGTAGTTGCGGAAGTGGTAGTAGATCTCGTCAGCTCGCAGCTGCTTGCTCGGCCTCAGCTTCAGGACCAGAAAATCGCGGCAGAACTTGTCGAACTCACTGCGGTAACGGTTGCCGAAGTCCAGCTCGATTGGCCGCCAGTAGTCTTCGTACAGCCGCGTCTGCAATTCATCGTCGAGCCGCATCAACACGAAGTTGCGGATTAGGTCGGCCTGGGTCAGATCCAGCCCCGTAGAGTTGAGGCTCTCGAAAATCATCTGCGGGTCGTCGTGCCCGCGCGTCAGACTAACGTCTACGATCACAAGCTTGGAGATGCCGGCATAGACCTGCGCTAGGTTGGCCTCGGCGAGCCGCTCCTGAAAAAAGGTATAGTTCTCCCGCACCGTCTCGGCAGCAGCCTCTGGGACTTCCTGTCCGGCAAGTAGCGTCGATAGCGCATCGTTGTCCGCCCGGCGCAACATCACCTTGTTGCGACGCTCGCCTTTACCGTGGCGATTGCGGAGGAAGCGGTCTTCAACTTCCTCGGCCGAGGGCAGAGCTTCATTGTCTGAGGTGTGGGACTTCAGTCGATCGCGCAGCGCGGTGAGCAGCAAGGTCACGGTGGTCAGACGTTGTTGCCCGTCAATCAACAGCCAGCGGGGGATTGCGGCCTGGTTGTCCTCGGCGGCGATATAGACCACCGAACCTAGAAAGTGCGCACGGGCTGCCGGGTCGATGCCGACCCGTAGGATATCATTCCACAGCTGTTGACAATGCTTGGTGCGCCAGGAGTAGTCGCGCTGGAAGATAGGCACGATGAACTGCTTGGCGCCGTCGAGAAGCTGGGTCAGCGGGAGGTCCTGGGCGTTCATGCGGCTTCTCGTTCGGGCAGGTTGGCGACGTCGATCTGGCCGGAGAGCAGGCGCGGCAGCAGCAGGTCGCGGGTGCGACGGAGGTTTTGGATTTGGCACTTCAAAGCGATGATTTGCTGCGACATCGGTTCAAGAGTCTCTCTCGCCTTCGTCAAAATCTTTGTGGGCGGCCATGCAATGTGAATGGCTTTGATGTGCATGTCGCCTAGGTGCGCGACCGTCGTGCCGACGATTGATTTGTTCCAAGTTTTGATCGGTAGCTCCAGCGCTAGGAACAAGTGATAGTTGCCGATTTCGCCATTCGACTCAAATTTGGCGACCCGCTGGTTTTGAAAGGCGTGCCCGCTCGACCAAATGCACATGTGAAAGTCGCCATCCATGCCGATGAGGATGTCTCCGTTCTTGATGTGATACTTGGGGTCAGGCTCTTCTTCGGTGAATGTGTTGATTGAACCTTCTAGAATATCGCGGATGCGGATGACCGGTGTGCCTAAACCGTCGGCGTTGAATTGTTTTGACGCAAACGGGAAGCCGTAGGTGACTTTGGACACTTCCTTTACAGACTTAACTTCCCATCCCTGCGGAATCTCGCCGAGGGGGGACGGGACACGAGTGACGGATTCGTGGCCGGGGAAGCGGAAGTGGACGAACCACTCGCGGTAAAGGGCGCGGGCCATCGACTCCAGAATCTTGACGCGCCGCGCGCTGTTCTCGATCAGTTCGTCGTAGGCCGACAGGATGCCCGCGATGCGTTGCTGGACGGGGAGCGGGGGAAGTGGGATCTCAACTCCCTCAATTTGGCTTCCGCTCATGTTTGGCTGCGCCGCACCATCAGCCAGATAGAAGAACCTCTCTTGATATTCTTGGCTGCTGACGACCGCCCAAATGAAGTCAGGATCGGCTTCGACCGGGGCAAGCTTGGCGACGCGCTGGTTCAATAGAAGCGGTAGTTTTGTTCGAACCCGCCCCACCTTGCCGGCGGTGGCACCGGTCATGGCAATGAGAATGTCACGGTCTTTGATGACGAACTTCTGGAGTTTTGCCGTTAGCAGGCTCTCGGCTACGCAGTCAGTCGATGCAAGCTCAACATCGTTGTTGCCGGTGATGTTCTTGATCTTGACGACAGGTATTCCGGTTGTTTGCCAATCGCTGCTCTTGAAGGCGTAACCAGGCACTACGCGGCAGACGTCGCCAAGTCGGCCTGTATTCCACGTCGTGTTCATGCTCCAAGAATCCCCGCCACACTCGCGGCGATGGTCTGCTCCAGCGTCCGCGCTCGGGCATTCAGGGCCTCCAGTTCCTCGTTCAGCGTTTCAAGCTGCGCCTTAAAGTCCTCATCGCTGACCTCCTCGCCCGGCGCCAAGCCCACATAACGTCCTGGGTTCAACGACCAGCCTTGTGCCTCGATCTCGGCTAGCGTCGCCGATTTGCACAGGCCGGGCACGTCGGCATAGGTGAGTTGCTTGCCAAAAACCTCCGCAAGCTTGGCCGCCGTCTCCTGACCGCCCACGGTCAGGTCAGGCGGTTCATCACGGTACAAGCGCACCAGGTTGGCAACGAAGCCAAGCTGCGCAGACGTCCACTCACGGTGAGACTTGTCTACCTGCCGATAAATGTGACGTGCGTCGATGAAGAGCACGGTGTCAGCGCGCCGAGTTTTTGCCTTGCCCCTGTCGAAGAACCACAGCGTACAAGGGAGTGTGACCGTGTAAAACATGTTGGGGCCGACGGCGACCATCACGTCCACAGCGCGCGCCTCGATCAGCTTCTGCCGCAACTCCTGTTCGGAACTGCGGGCGTCGGAAGCCGAGTTGGCCATGACGAACCCAGCGCGGCCCTTGTCGTTTAGCGCCGAATAGAAGAGCTGAATCCACAGATAGTTGGCGTTGTCGGTACGTGGCAAGCCGAAGGGAAAGCGCCGGCCGGAGCCGACCATGTCCTTGAGCCGCTCCTTGTCCACCGCGTTGACGTTGAAAGGCGGATTGGCGAGCACGAAGTCGAACGCGCCGGTGGCGGCATGGGGGTCGTCGAAATAGCTGTTTACGTGGCCGCCATGACGAATGTCGCCCTCCAGCCCGTGCACGGCGAGGTTCAGGCGGCAGAGGCGCCCGGTCTCGTCGGTCTTCTCAACGCCGCAGATGGCAAGCTCGGCGGCGGGGTTCTTGTGGTGCTCAGCCACAAAGCGCGCAGATTGAACGAACATGCCACCCGAGCCGCATGCGGGGTCGAGGATGCGTCCGTGATAAGGTTCGATAACTTCGGTGAGCAATTTGACGATGCTGGCCGGCGTATAGAACTCGCCCCCACCCTGCCCCTCGCTCATGGCGAACTCGCCGAGGAAGTATTCGTAGATGCGCCCGAAAGCGTCGAAGTCGAGCGTGGCCGGGATTTCGGAGATCTTCTTGAGGAGCTCTTTCAGCAGGGTGCTGGTGAAGAGGTTGAAGGTCTTGGGGAGCACGCCGGCAAGTTGCTGGTTGTGCTTCTCGATCTCGCGCATCGCCGCGTTGACCTTGGCGCCGATGTCGGACGCCTCGGGCAGGGCCAGCAGGTAATCGAAGCGCGCCTCGGAGGCGAGGTAAAGCACGTTGTCCGCGTGATAGGCGGCGGGCTCATCCACGCGACTGCCACGCCGGGATGATGCGCCGGCCTGTTCGAGCTTCGTGCGCTGGATAGCAAAGCGCACCTCCGCGAAGCGCAGGAAGATCAGGCCGAGGATTGGCCCCGAATACTCCTGCGCCTTGAGGCCGGAATTGGCGCGGAACTGGTCGGCAGCGTCCCACAGGCGCTTTTCGAGCGAGGCTGAGGCCGTGTCTTTTTCAGTGGGGGCGACCCAGCGCATCAACTAATTCCCTTGAGCCTTGTTCGCACGACGCCTTCGCCATCGGCCCAGCCATCGCGCATGGCAACCGACAGGACCAACGTATTGCAGATATCGCGTTCGGTGAGGTTTCGCTTGTCCATTGGCCGCCCCCACTCGGTCTCTTTAGAATCAAGCTTCTGACACGCCCTCAAGGAGTTTGCAGCCAGCTGGCCAAGCCGTCGATGGTCGTTTGGAGGCTTTTTGCCAAACGGATCAGCCCGCTACCGCCCCCTGACGAAGGTCCTTCAACCTCAGAAGCATGCCCAGCATGCGCTCGAGTTTTCGATCCAGGTGGACTTCATAACGGCCAAGGGACTCGAGCTTGTTGGGATCCAGCGCCTCGCCGAAGGCCTGCTCACGGATCAGCGGGCGGTTCGCGAACTCCCGGCGCCGATCTTCGTACCACGGCAACACCTTGTCCTCGATGAAACGCCGCAACCCATCAGGATCGGCCACAAATAGCGCCTCCCCTTCGTCCAGTTCGTCGGGTCCGGTCTCCAGAAGGCGGGTCCACCAGCCAAGGGTATCGTCGCGAAGGGCCTTGAGAGCTGCTTCGTAAGCATCATTTCGCCGTGAGCCCAGGATCGCCAGCGCCTTGCGGGTCATCGCCTCGTCCGCCTCCATGTCCTCGATGTGCTCGCGGGTCTGATCGGCGGAGTGTGCGAGTGCATCCGCGACGTTTTCGGTCTGGCCGGAACTATCCGTATAGACCAGCGCCGATTTCACGGTGTCGCGGTATGGGGGCAGCGTAGCCGACAGACCGCGCCTGTTGAGCGCGCCTTCAGCGAGACGCAGGCGCCGCTTGCGCCAGAATATCCCGGCGATCTCTTCGACCAGATGTTCCTCGGTTGGCCCCTCCGGCGCGTGCTCGGTGACCAGGGCGTCGATTAGCGCCTGGTATTCTTCACCGTCTTCCCATGGCAGCACCGTATACTTCGACAACACGCCGTGCCGCAGCGCATTGAACCGGGTGACTTCGGCGCCGGCGGTAACCGCGCCCGGCAGTGCTGTTGTTGTCTTGCTCATTGCCAGAACCCGCTTCTTTGTTTTCGTCTGTTACTCCACGCCATCAGGCGCTCAACACGCACGGCGAGAGCCTCATCAGCCGCGATTTCGGCCGTGATGGCATCTTCCCGAAGCTGTTCGTAGGTGCGTTGCCACATGCCCTTCGGCCTGGCCGGGAATGCCGCTGCCAGCCCGGGCTCGCCGCCGAGGCGTTGCCGTATCTTGTTGGCGCGGCGCAGGCTCCGGTCAAACGCGGGTTCACTCTGGCTGGCGTTAGCCAGGCGGTAGCAGTGTCGGCACAGGAAATAGCGCCCCGGACCATAGAGCTTCGCCACACGCCGCCCACACGCAGTCCCGTTCACAACGCCAGGACAGATCAGGTAGGGTCGTGCTCCGCCATAGCGGCAGGGCGTGCGGACGATGCGGACTGTTTCGGTGACATCCTCCCAGTCGCCGCCGCCTATCTGCACGCGATAGGACAAATGCAATTGCGCCTGTTCTGAGCGCAGGATGATCGAAGCGACCCTTTCGCCGTCGCTGCTCCATCGCAGTTGACCGGACCAGCCTGGTCGCAGGCAGCCCCTGCGGTGCAGCCGGTTCACGTCGATTGAGCGGCAGGCCTCCACCTTTATGCGACCTGAACCGCCCGGCCTTCCAGACCCGAACCCGCCCATCATGCGCCTCGGTTTTTTACGAAATCGTTTGGCAAGTTGGTGGGCTGCCAAGCCCCCGTTGCTGCGAGCACCGTGCGCGCCCTGCCCTTTCGGCCGGCGGGCCGCGCGGGCCATGGCAACCAGGCGCCACCGACGACGCCGGAGGCGCCAGGAGCATCCCGCATCGCTGGAGGTAGGGGTGTTGCGAGTTCCAGCGCAAGACCATCGCCTGAGACGACAAGCAGCAAGCCACTGGCTCGGACCCGCATGACGGCCATGACCGGCCTCATCTACACGACCCCGGCGTGACATCTTTTGCGACCGGTTGGGCGGAAGGCGGTGAAGGCGGTGAAGGCGGTGTTCTGACGACGACCACCTGCCATGCCGTACGCCCGTCGGCTTCTCCTTGCTGGAACTCGAGTCCCCCGACGATCCGGTTGGCGTTCTTCCTGAGCAGCCAGCCCAGCTTTGAGCGGTTGATCTCCCCACGTTCCTCAACCGGAAACTCACGCATGGCATCGAGCAAGTTCGTGTTGCCTCGATTCGCCGTCTCGACTGCCTTGCGCACCGTGGTCGGGATTGAGCCAAATGCGGCGCGCCATTCGTACAGCAGTCCGGCCAGAGCATTGCCGTCAGGATCGTGACGAACCTGATCCAGCAAACTGGTCGCGGGGTCGGGATGCCCGAGCCACATAAGGGGGTATCGACAATAGTCCGACCAGGCGCCACCGAAGGTAACGATGCTGTCCGCTTCGGCGCGAGGCGAGCCCGCCCTGCGCCATGCCTGAACAATCGTCAGTACCGCCGCCACATAATCACTACGACGAGACCGAACCTTGTCGAGCGGAAAGCGCCTGTACGAAATCGTTGCGGGTGTCGCACAGCGCGGGTCAATGTGGATGGTAAGAACACGCCGCAGCAGATCCCGTAACGGACCCACATTGTTTCCTGACCCAAGAAACAAGGTGCGGGTACTTACCGTAGCCGTCTTGCTGACGCCCAGGATCCGGTCCGTGATAAACTCCGCCGTCAACATACGCTTGATGACGCCGTGCGGGATCCAGTCGGTGTCCATGTCATCAAACTCGATCACCGCAGG
The DNA here is from genome assembly GCA_903842595.1 of uncultured Alphaproteobacteria bacterium. Lineage (GTDB taxonomy): Bacteria > Pseudomonadota > Alphaproteobacteria > Caulobacterales > Hyphomonadaceae > UBA7672. Next base: position 44,952 of record CAIMMO010000222.1, on the reverse strand, counting down.
ACTGGTGAGCAACAACGACAGAATGACCTTCGTCGCTTCCTCTGAGGTCGTCGGATAACTCACCTTGGCGTTTGCGCCAGGCCCGGCGAAGGCGCCAATCAACTCGCAAAGATAGGTCTTGCCGCTCCCGAACACCGGCGCGCGGACGTGAAACGCTGGCGCATGCGCCAGCGTCGGACGCACGACTGCCGTGAAGATCGCCGCGAGCGCGGCAGCCTTGTCGGTCGGCGCCACGAAGTGAAACTCAGTCAGCAGGTCTTCGATCAGGCTGAGCGCGGCCCCTGCAGCCTCGGGCGTCGGGTCAGGAATGACATACTGCCGCGCATCGAACACGCCAAAGCGCCGTTCCGCCATGTCGTAGCCTGGCTGCGTGATCAGCTCACCGTCCGTCTCCCGAAAATAGGGTTGGCGCGCCAGTCCGACCAGCGGTGGCAGATAGCGATATTTTTGCGCGTCGAACAGGATGCCGGCATGCCGCGCGGGCGGATCACAGCGGACCCAGTCTTCCGCGCGCCCGTCGTATTTTTCCCATGTTGCGGCCACCGACATTTCACGTGTCAGGGCTGGCAGGCTGGTGGGAAGGATTGATGGATCGCCGCAACTGGGGTCGGCTGAGACCGAGACAATCAAGCCACCTGACTGATAGTGGCGAGCCCGGTTCGCCAATTCCAGTTCCGCCGCGTCCACGACCCGGTGCAGATCCCCGGCGACCACGCGGATCAGCGGTTTGTGCCGCGCCTCCAGGCTGAGTACACCCAGAAACTCAAGCAGCGCCTGAATGTGATACTTGTCGCGGTGAGAATGCAGGCAACAAAAGCCCCCCACCGGATAGAGCTCATCGGGTTCAAAGTACGCGGCGCCGGTATCCTTGCTGTCGGTGTGCTCGTGCACCCAGGGACAGGTCACATCATGTCTGCCCGAGCCCAGCGGCGTCTTGTAGAGCCCCCGTGCCTTGAGCGCGGCAACAACAGGGTTCTCCGCCGCCTTCGGGGTCAGGACATCGTCGGCGACATTCCCGTTGTTGTGCGAAGAATTGCTCGGCGGTGCAGACCGTTTCGCGAGTTTCTTCGGCCTGCCGGCCGGCCCCATTTCCAGCTGCAGATGGTCCACAATCTGGCTTGGCGTGTAGCGCTTTTCGGGTCGCCACTGGACAAGTCGGCACGCAAAGGGCGCACCCGTTATATCGGTATGTCTCCGCTTGCCGTTTATCGCTCCCGGCAGCCGAGCCCAGCGGTTCAGCGGCCCTGACGCACCCGCATCGCACAGGCCCGCATCGATCACCGCATTCAGCAGGCGTACTGCCATCGCCCCCTCGATGAGCGGTTCTGCGAGGATGATCCCACCCTGATGATTGCCAGGGCTTGTCTCGATCAACCACGACAACTCAAAGCCTGCCAGACGATCCAGAGGCGCCTTGCTTCCCAGATCGTCGAGCATCAGGAAATGGCAGGCAGCAAATTGGGCTTTCCGCGCCCTGAACGAGCCGTCGTCGCCAGGATAAAAACTGGAGCACCCGACATAGTTGTTGGCCTGCGAGGAAAGACCCGCAGCTGTGAGATCGGCACGACGGGCTATCCAGCCGCCCACTTCAGGGTCGCCCTCCTTTGATGAGACGGCCGCAAAGGCGCCCTCTGGAACGCTGGAAAAGACCGCTGCGATGAATTCGACATTCGTGATGTGCAATTCACCGCCTTCACCTGCTTTGCCGGCTTCCGGCTGCTCGGTTGCGAAAACTGTCCGCGGTTCAGCCAAGGTCGTTGGCCCCGTGCCTTCAGCGCGCATCCTCATCCTCCATGTCCGGGAGGGGTCCACTCGTGTTGGCGTGAAGGTGCGCTGCCTCGAATGCCTCGATATCTATAAGGCGGTAGACGACGTGATTGTGGATCTTGAGGTAGACGGGACCGCGCCCCTGCCAGCGCCATTGCTCAAGCGTACGCGGCGACAGGTCCCAGCGTTCGGCGAGAGATTTCTGGTTGAGATGCACGATCGTGGCCCCGCTGCTGTTCGTTACGCTGCAGGGCGTGATAATTCGCGTGCCTGCGCTGCCGATCATTCCAGCGCGGGGCGGGGCAGTCTGTGGACAACGGAAGAGAAACTCGTGACGCTGGCACTCCGACGCGTTGCCGGTTTTCCGAAATTCCGGATGCGACATGTGACAATCGAAGAGCGAGACGTGACATCAGGGTATGAACACGAGAGGCGCTCGGCTGCTGATCGGCGCGCTACGCGTCCCATTTCTCATCAAGCAAGGGGGCCATCTTCCGGTGCCGTTTCACAGCCTCCGAAACTCGCGGCATGACTAATGGCTGGAAGACCCCCCGACTCCGGACAGTCGGGGCTCACGTTACCTACGGCCGCACTGGGGCCCCTTACGGCCATTCGTCGTGTAGCCGCAGGAACCGCCATCCGTCAGCTGAAATCCGGCGGTGGTGGTAAGCCGCAATCGCCGCGCTTGGCTGAAAATTCGTGGACCGAATTTGCAGCGCGTTCGCTCGTCGCTCCAATGCGACTGTTCATTCTTGGACGCGCCACTGTCTGCCCAGTGCACGAACGGGGCGCTCCGTCCGGCGTGAGGGCGTCAATTGCCTAAATCTTTGTCGCGACTTTCTTGCTTGCGCTTATGCATCCACGCGGAGCCGGCGATAATCCAGGCCAAAGCAACTAGGCAGAGAATGATGAATGTTTCCAAGCAGAGGTTCCTCTCCCCACGTGCTGTGCGAACCTGCTCTTCCCCGCTCAATAGTCAAGTCGCGCATGACCACTTCTGGGCGAGCTCCTGCCTGATCGGCTGAGCGGAAGTGACCGGCAATTCCCGAGCTACCCTGCCAGTCGTAGCAATGCCAGAAGGGCGTGAGTCGGAGCCCCTTGCGGACATCCGGCGGTCAGCGACGATCTCGTTCAAAGTTGACGTAAACGCGACCTGCCACGCTTGCCAATCGCTCGTCGGGAGTCGCCGCGCACTGCGTCTTTACTTCGTTCAAGATGCCTTCGCCGTCTGTCGTACGACCCACTTCATGGTCACGCACGTTGCGAACATTTTGGCCCGTCCAAAATCCAAGGACCCATTCATTTCCAGCTGCTTGGGTTTCGGGAGACTTGAGCCAGTCCGAGCAGCTAGCCGTAAGCGCGTAGCCCCAAGCCTGAACGTCATGTGGATGATTGGCGTCATCCCGAGGATCGCAGCCGGTCGATAGAAGGGCTATCACCGACGCGGCAATCGCGGATTGCGGCTTCGTGTTTCTCATGGGTACGCATTATCCGAAGACGTTTGAATTGTCTGCCTATGGGCGAGCTCCCGCCGCAGCGCGTCACGTCCTCTGAATGACGCATCTGGATCGACCCTGCCGGATCGCCACAATTTGCGCTTGGCTAAGTCGGGGCCCGAAAAGGTCATTCGCTCCCTTGCGACTTGCAGACGGTTTGCATCCAATGCCGTGGCACAATGCATCTACCTAGCGCGTCGCAGTGTAAGGTCGCGCCAAAGCCCGGGTAGGCGAGGCTCGACAACAAGGCCGGTTTTGAACAGAACCGAGTCGTGAAAAGCGAGGAGAGTCGAAATGGCGATCGCTGACGAAGGTTTCAGAAGGCAAACCCGGCGTGAGATTGCAGCGGGGATCTTCGCGCTCCCGCTAGTCACAAGCGCCTGCGCCAGCCGGCTGTCCGTTTCAGAAGGATGGCCGCTCTGGACTGTCGAGAAGAACGGAACCCGCGCCTATCTCACCGGGGCAACACCGTCACAGAAAGCCGACTGGCACCAACCCCACATCGAAGCAATTGCCGATAGCTGTAATCTGATCTGGACGGAAACCAACCAGACCAGTCGCGGAAACATGCGTGACGTCATCATGCGCCTCGGTGTCGATGCGTCGGCGCCGCTGTCCGAACGCATTCCCGCGGCCGATTGGGTTCGCGTAAAGGCCGCAGCTGCGCTGAACGGCGTAGCGATCGAAGACATCGACCAGCTTCGTCCCTGGCTGGCGGCGCACACGATAGGCGAAGCTTCCGATGAATCCCGCGGATGGGGCGGCGAAACCGCCGAAACCGTGATCGCGGTCGCGGCTCTTCAAGCGGGCAAGGAGGTGCGAAGCGAGTTCCCGTTTCAAGAGGACATCATCGAGTGGTTTGGCAAGATGACTGCGCAGCAAAGTCTCGAGTTTATGCGCTTCACCCTTGATGAAATTCTGGCTTCTGCCAGCGACGAAGCCGCAAAGTTTGACGCTTGGGCGCGTGGAGACACGAAGCCGGCGACCGATTGGATGTTGAATGCGAGGACGGCATATCCTGCCTTCTACGAGGCCGCTGTGATTAAGCGAAATCGCGACTGGGTTGCGCGGTTCGACTCGGTGGTTTCCGAGAACAAGAATGCCATCGCAATTGTCGGCCTGTATCATCTCGTGGGTCCAGACAGCGTCCAGGAGAACCTTTCTCGTATGGGGTTCGCGGTCCGTCGCGTTGTCGTTTGAGAAGCTCTGCAATGCCTGGCTCACCGATGGCAATCGATGGTCAGCTCAGGCAACGGCCCGACTGATACCGGCGTGTAGTTATTGCAGGGCGAGGTCGGCGAAGGCGTGCTGTTCAGTCGGTGAGGTTGGCAGCGGCCCGATTGGATCGAGCTCCTGCCTTAGCCGCGTGAGGCTGGGGAACGGCAAGTTCGGGTCGCGCCCGCCATTCGTAAGATTGCGATCTCGGAGCGTTGAGGGGCCCGAAGCGACGTCCTCGGCTGCGAGTCCAGAATGATTGCGGTGTCGAAGCTGGATGATTAGGATAATGAGGGGAAGATGCAGGGGGATAGGCCATGTCTGACCTTTCAGGTCTCCTGCCCCCTATCTCCATCGAAACTCTGACCGGTTTTGCCTGGAGAGTTTTCGACGCAATCCTGGTCGGAGCCGTCGTTGCGTGGTTGTTGTCGCTCGGACGGGCTCGTGAGCGGCGACTTGCAAGAGAGCAGATAGCGGAGCAACTCTGTCGCGTGTTCGGCATGAGGCTCTTTCGTTCGCGAAAAAACGACGCGCCGAGCCTTGAAGAACTGCCCCCGAGTTCGCTGCAGGGCTGGCCCTCGCTGGAACGACTCCAGTGGAATCTCGACCTGCACCGTTCGGAATTGCGCCCCCGAGAGCTGAGGCTGATGCAGGCGCTGATCGAAGATCTCCTGCGCATCCGCGCCAATCAATTCACGGCGGAACTTCACCTGCTGGATGAATATCTGCCGGGCGCGGCGCGGTGGTTCTTGCCGGCGCACCTTCGGGAGAAATTTCTTGAGGATGCCAAATTCATCGGCCTGCAGCGTTTGACCGAGGGCGTTGCCTAAACCTTCGCCAACAACGGTCAAACCGCAGTGACCGCATTTGGGCGATGAACGTGCATTCGTAATCATTGGGCCATCCGGCAGGAATGCACCCGATATCGTGAGTTCGTAATCTTGGCCCCGAGGCTTCCGATTCCGCTCCCGAAACCCGCCACTGACCTCCCGGGCGCTGACGGTCTGGATGTCGTGGAGGTCAGCCAAGTACTCTCAACCCAACAGGCACGAAATCGGCACAACCATCAACGACGCTAGTGTCCGTGTAAGGCCTGCTTCACTGAGCCCCAGTTAGGGGCGATCTGCCAGCCTGACCGACTGCGGCTCACAGATTCTAGCGTGAGGAAACCACGTTTCACCGCGCGGCCCGCACCCGCTCACGCCGCATCACTCCGCGAAGGTGACGCTGACCCGATCGGGATTCAGCCGGTACCCATGCCATGGCAGGTTCTCGACGATGTCGCCCGGCTCGGGCGGGGGCGCGCCTGCGTCGCGGGCCAGCTCCGTGATTGCCTCCCGGCACCTCTGGATTTGTCGACGCAGGGCCTCGCCAGACGGGGCACCGGTCTGCTCCGCCAAAACACCAGATTTGACAAAGGATGCATCAATTGGCCCGCCTTGAGCGGGAGGATGCGTGATTGCCTGCGACAGCGCGATGATCAGCCTTGCTGACACACCCTTGAGCTCGCCCCATCCACCGACAGCGACCGTCTTGAGCGAGCGGTCAATCACCAGCTCGACGCGCGGCAAGTCCTGCTCGCCTGCATCCGCTTCTCCGATCAGATCGCCGGACGCCACAAGGCGCAGCAGGCAGGCCGCATCCAGAACCCCCTCGCGCAGCTGGGATGCATACCGGCCGACGCCAGCATCGAATGCATCACACACGCTGCGGGCATGACGCTGGTGCATGTCGAAGATCCGCTCGCCGGTCACGTTGGCGGTTTCCTCGAAACAGCCGATGACGCGGCTGGTCTCCCCGAACCTGGCGAAGAATCCGGCATCCGGCATGTCCCTGATCGCGGTCGCCGAGCGGACATAGGCCAGCGCCATTTCCCGGTCCGGCCCGGCGGGTCGTTCGCCCGTGAACAGGTCCGTGCCGTAGCTCTCGGCAGGGTCGTAACGGTCCAGTCCCGCTGCAAGGATGCCGAAGCGGCGGTCGAGGCACTGGGAGCAGCGCCCGCAATGAGTATGCAGGCGCGTCATCTCATGGACGCGAGTGCAGCTGCGCGTCCATGGGATGAGGTCCGCCTGGCCGTGAGCGGCGAGAACCGCTGTCACTTCGGTCTTGGTCTTCCAGATGAACGGGTTCTCCACGCCAAAGCGATGCCCGGTGATCGCGGTCAGCAGCCGGCGGAGACCTGCGAGCACCTGCGGGTGGGTCGTCCTTGTGGCGCGGGCGCCGACAACCTGGCTGGCGGGAGGCAAGTTGAGACTGACGACCCCATTCTCGAAGAAGAAGATGTCATCGAGACCGAACAGCTGCGCAGTTGCGGCGCCGAGCGCCGCAAACAGGAAGGAGCGGCTGCGGTGCGTCGTCTCCTTCGTCTGGCCATCCTTAAGGGTCGCCAGCACCGGCACGTGCTTCACGCGATGCGCGCCGAAACGGTCCTGGAGCTGTTCGACAAGATCGTTCTGGACGCTGGTGATCTTGGTGGCCGAGCGATGGCTGACAAGGACGACGGAGCGGTCCGACCCGGCAAGGATGTCGACGGCGCCCGAGAGAGAGTCCAGCCCGCCGGAGAACAGGATTGCGACATCGGGCCTGAAGGCCTGGCCCGCATCATCGCCAAATTCGAAATACTGTTCGACGCCGTCACGGCTGAGGATAGGGTCAAACCGGAATGAGTAGTCGTCGTCGGACAGAAAGCCGAGTGTCTCGGTCAGCGCGGTCATGACCGGGGCCGAGCGCCACAGGTCCGGATTGCGCACCGGGATCACAAATTCGAAGTTCCGCCGCCAGTGTTTCCCCATCTCGGGGTCGGTCGTCCCGCCCCTATTAACCGATGCGTCCGCCGCATAGACGTAGGCTGCGATCTCGAGGAGATCGATCAGCGTATCGGACAGGTTGCCAGCGGCGAGCCGCGAAATGTGCTCGAGGCGCAGGACGGGATTGGCCTGGGGGCCGGCCAGATTGAAATGCAGCGTGTGTTTCTGGCGGCCCGGTTGCCCCGCAGCGCCTCTACACAGCACGGTGGTGACGCGCTCAGGCATCGCGACGCTTCACCAGTTCTGCGCGAAGTTTTCGGAATGCGACGCCGGCGAAGTCCTCGATGTCGGCCTGGCGGATCCCTGGCCCCTGGTAGACGCGCTTGCCATACCAGCCGCCGGCAAACTCCCCGATGATCCGAGTCGTCTCATGGCAGTGGCGGCGCAGGCCCTCGTCAAAGGCGGCGCGGGCTCGGTCGTTGGCAAACCGGACGCCGACATGTCGGTTCAGTTCGCGGCTGAGATAATAGTCGAGGCTGCGCTGGAGCAGACGTGCGAAGAACGAACGGGCGAGGCGGCTGAACTCCTGGCCCGAGGCATATCGCCCGATGGCGCGCTTTGCATCGGCGGGACTGGCGCCGAACAGGGAGGGCAGCTCGCGGCCAGCGAGGTCGGCGAGCGTTTCTGCGGCGGCGAGCTGCGCCATTTCGCCGAAATCGGATCGTCTGCCTGAGACCCTGACGCTGTTGTCGAGCGCGGTGGTGAGGCCGGCTACCACGTCGAGCAGGCCTGGCTGTGCGGGAACGGTGATGCCGAGGCGGGCGAGGTCGGCGGCAAAGTCAGGTCCGCGGGCGGCGAGCGGGATCTGTGTCAGCAACCAGAAGGCGCGCTGGAAGGCGGGGTCGGCGCTGCCACGCACAAGCTGGGTTTCGGCGGCGTGGCCGGCGGCGGCGGCAATAGCGGCGGCATCGAACCCGGCGCCGAGTTGGGCGACGACCTCTTCCCATCGCTTTGAGTGCGGCAGGTTGCCGAGCCGGACATGCCCCATGCGCGCGGCCCCCCTTGGCCCCGATGCTTTCGCTGCGGATGATCATGACGCAGGAGGAGGATCAGCGGAAGCTTACCCGGCGCTTACCCGGCTTTGCGCGCTGCGGCGGCTCAGAGCGGCAAGTGATTGAAAGACTTGGTGAGCCCGGCAAGAATCGAACTTGCGACCCGCTGATTAAAAGTCAGCTGCTCTACCGACTGAGCTACGGGCTCTCTCAAGAGGGGCGGAACCTAGTGTTCGATTCCGCTCCGGTCAACGCCGGAATCCGGCTGAAATCATGCTGTGACGCTTTGGCTTGCCGAACATCGAAACGCGCTCCAAACATGAGGTGGGATTGGGCTGTTGGCGGGGGCAAAAGCCATGAAAACACGGGATAAGCTCGCAATATCGATGCTGGCACTTGCCCTGGCCGGTTGCGAGACCGCCACCAGCAGGACGTCGGCCGGGTTCAGTGACGCCGCCATGTCGCCCCTCAACGATCTCAATATGAGGCGGGACGAGGTGCCCCCTCTGCTTGCGGCGATCAGGTCGGCCTATGAACCGATTCCGGATGTCAGCTGCACGTCCATCGCCAAGATGGTAGCAGACCTGACGGCGATCCTCGGCCGGGACACGGACGCGCCGCCGCTGCCCGAAAGGTCGCTTGGCGAGGTGGCTGGCGAAGGCGCGGCCGACATGACTCTAGGGGCCGTTTCTTCCACCATGTCGGACTTCATCCCGTTCCGGTCGCTGGTCCGCGAGGCGACGGGCGCATCGGCGCATGAGCGGCGGCTGCGGGCGGCCTATGAACGCGGCGTGACGCGGCGGGCGTATCTCAAGGGTGTGGGCGCTCAGCTGGGATGTGCGCCGCCTGCGGCCCCAGAGCCCAATGCCGGGATCGCGGCGCCGACCCAGATCGAGTATCGCAGCAAGCCTCAACCGGGCTGATCTTTCGCGCTCCAGCGGCCGCGCATGTCTGCGCGGAACGCGGCGAAACGGCCTTCGGCGATTGCACTGCGCATCGCCGCCATCATCGCTTGGAAAAACGCGATGTTGTGCCAGGACAGCAGCATAGGGCCGAGATACTCGCCGGCCTTGAAGAGGTGGTTCAGGTAGGCCTTCGAATAGCCCCGGCTGGCGGGACAGGCCGAAGTTACATCGATCGGCGTGTCGTCCTCGGCCCACTTGGCGTTCTTCAGATTGATCGGACCATCCCAGGTCCATGCCTGTCCGTGACGGCCTGAGCGTGTGGGTAGAACGCAGTCGAACATATCTATACCGCGCGCGACGGCTTCGAGAATGTCGATCGGCTTGCCGACTCCCATCAGATAGCGCGGGCGATGCTGGGGCAGCAGCGGCGCAGTGAGGCTGATCGTGTCGCACATGGCTTCGTGCCCTTCCCCAACTGCGAGGCCGCCGATGGCGTAGCCGTCGAAACCGGTTTCCACGACGCGGTGAGCACTCTCGGTGCGCAGATCGGCGTAGGTAGAGCCCTGCACGATACCGAAGAGAGCCTGTCGGTCCCGCTGGCCGAAATACACTTTCGAGCGTTCGCCCCAGCGGGCAGAGAGAAGCATGGCGGCTCTTGCCGGTGCGCGCTCACAGGGATTGGCAACGCATTCATCGAGCTGCATGGCGATGTCGGAACCAAGCAGGTCCGACTGGATCTCGATCGAGCGTTCGGGCGAGAGGAAGTGCGACGACCCGTCGATGTGCGAGCGGAATTCGACGCCCTCCTCCTTCATCTTGCGCAGGTCGGACAGCGAGAAGACCTGGAAGCCCCCGCTGTCCGTGAGGATCGGATGACTCCAGCCCATGAAGCGGTGAAGGCCACCAAGCCTCGCCACGCGTTCGGCGCTGGGGCGCAGCATCAGGTGGTAGGTGTTGCCAAGGATGATGTCCGTGCCGGTGGAGCGGACATCATCGAGGAACATCGCCTTGACCGTGCCGGCGGTGCCGACGGGCATGAAGGCGGGCGTGGGGATATCGCCACGCGGGGTGACGAGGCGACCGGTGCGAGCGTCGCCGTCAGATGCGGCGACGTGAAACGGAAACTCGGCCATCAGTCTTCACCGGGGAGCAACAGGCACGCATCGCCATAGGAGAAGAAGCGATATCGCTCGTCCACCGCGTGGGCATAGGCACGCTTCATGACGTCGAGCCCCATCATTGCGCTAACGAGCATGAAGAGCGTGGATTTCGGAAGGTGGAAGTTGGTTATCAAGCCATTGGCGACGCGGAAGCGATAACCGGGCGTGATGAAGATGGAGGTGGCGGCGTTCATGGGCTTCAGCTCGCCGGATACAGCTGCGCTTTCGAGCGTACGCAAGGCAGTCGTGCCGATGGGAATGCAACGTCCGCCCGCCGCGCGCGCGGAGACAATGGAGCTGCTCGCTTCCGGTGAAAGTTCGGCGTGTTCAGCGTGCATGCGGTGTTCGCTGATGTCGTCGACTTTCACGGGCAGGAATGTACCCGCGTTGACGTGGAGTGTGACGTTGGTCAGTTGGACCCCTTCTGCCTGGAGGCGGGCAAGAAGATTAGGCGTGAAGTGCAAGCCGGCAGTCGGCGCCGCTACCGAGCCTGACCTGTCGGCGAAGAGTGTCTGGTAGTCGCTCGTATCGCTCGCATCTGCTGCGCGCTTTGAAGCGATGTAGGGCGGGATCGGCATATTGCCCGCGGCTTCGATGGCCGCGTCGAGATCTGTGCTGGAGCGATTGAACGCGAGATGTACTTCGGCTTCCGACTTGGTCGCGACGCGGGCCGCGAGGCCATTGGCAAAGACGATCGTGTCGCCTTCCTTCAAGCGTTTTCCAGGACGAGCGAAGGCGGACCAGCTGTCGGGAGACAGGCGTGAGTTGAGATTCACCTCGACCACTATATCAGCGCCCTCGCCGCGTGACGGGCGATGGCCGAGCAAGGCGGCGCGGATGACCTTTGTGTCGTTGGCGACGAGGATGTCGCCAGATTTCAGCAGGTCCGGGAGATCGCGGACACTGCGATCCTCGAGTTTCCCGTCGCGTCCACGTACGACCAGCAGCCGCGCGGAATCGCGGGGATTGGCCGGGCGGAGGGCGATCAGCTCCTCGGGCAGGTGGAAATCGAAGTCCGACAGCTTCATGGCCGGGCGCATAGCGGGGAACGCGGTCCGGCGCCAGCCCGCCGCGGATAAGCCGGGATTTGTGGTAGGGTGCATCCGGGAGGCCCGCATCATGATCCGCGTCTTGTCTGTCTTTGTCCTGGCATCAGCCGCCTGCTCTCCGGCCTCAGGCCCGGGGCCCGAGGCCCTGCCTGTACCGGCAGCCGCCGAGCTTGCCGCCCCGGTGAACCTGAAATCACTGGAAGCGGCCCATGACTGGCCGTATGGCGACGGCGCCAATCTGAACGCCAGCTGGGATGCCGGGGTGAAAGCCCTGCTCAGCAAGATGAGCCGGCCGGACGCCATCGGCGCGATCACGGGCGCCGGGTTCGAATGCACCTATGGCGAGGCGCATGAGGATTACCCAGAGCCCATGGCAGTCTGTAGCCGCAGCTTTGCGACGCGCGCCTGCCAGATGGACTGGGAGATCGCCTCGACCGCCGACAAGGGCATGGTCGATGAGGTGGATGGCATATTCACCCGCGACTGCGTGGGCGTCGATCGCGACTGGCCGGAGCCGAAGAAATCGGCGATCGATGACCAGCTGGCTCCGGCAACCCCGCCTGTACCTCCGACCTAAAGGCCGAGCTTCTTCATCAGGATCTCGTTGACGGCGGCGGGGTTCGCCTTGCCGCCGCTGGCTTTCATGATCTGGCCCACCATCCAGCCGAGGGTCTTGGGCTTTTCGTGGCCGGCGGCGCGTTGGGCCTTGATCTCTTCGACCTGCGCCGGGTTGGCGGCGAGCACGTCAGCGACGACTTTCTCGATGGCGCCGGTGTCGGTGACCTGCTTCAGGCCTTCGCGTTCGACGATCGCGCCGGCGGTATCGCCGGTCGCGATCATCTTCAGGAAGACGTCTTTTGCGATCTTGCCGCTAATCGTGTTGTCGGCGATCAGCGCGATCAGGCCGCCGAGCTGGTCGGCGCTGATGGGCGACTGGGAAAGCTCAAGGCCTTCCTTGTTGAGGTAGCCGAACAGGTCCTGCGTTACCCAGTTGGCGGCGAGACGCGCATCCCTGCCCTTGGCGACGGCTTCGAAATAGGCGGCCTTTTCAGCGTCTCCCGCGACGACGCCGGCATCGTACTCTTTCAGACCATATTCCTTCACGAAGCGCGCGCGCTTCTGGTCGGGCAGTTCCGGCAGCTTTGCCTTGATGCTGGCGACGTAGTCGCCCGAGAGTTCGAGCGGCAGCAGATCGGGATCGGGGAAGTAGCGGTAATCGTGCGCGTCCTCCTTCGAGCGCATGGAGCGCGTCTCGTCCTTCTCGGCGTTGTAAAGGCGTGTCTCCTGGTCGATCGTGCCGCCGTCTTCGAGGATCTCGATCTGGCGGCGTGCTTCGTATTCGGCGGCCATCTGTATGAAGCGGAAAGAGTTGACGTTCTTGATCTCGCAGCGCGTGCCGAGCTTCTCGAAGCTGCCGGTCTTCTTGTAATGATCATAGCCGCCCGGTTTGCAGACCGAGACGTTCACGTCGGCGCGGAGATTGCCCTTCTCCATGTCACCATCGCATGTGCCGAGCGCGATGAGGATCGAGCGAAGCTTCTTCACGTAGGCGGCGGCTTCCGCCGGCGAGCGGATATCCGGGCGCGAGACAATCTCCATCAGGGCGACGCCCGATCGATTCAGATCGACATAGGTGGCGTTGGGGTCGAGGTCGTGGATCGACTTGCCCGCGTCCTGTTCGAGGTGAAGGCGCTCGACGCCAACAGTGAAGGTGTAGCCCTCTTCGGCTTCCACATCGATCTTGCCCTCGCCGACGATGGGCGATTTGAACTGCGAGATCTGATAGCCCTGCGGCAGGTCGGGATAGAAATAGTTCTTCCGGTCGAACCGCGAGACGAGGTTGATCTCGGCGTTGAGCCCAAGGCCGGTCTTCACCGCCTGCTCCACGCAGAATGCGTTGATCACGGGCAGCATGCCCGGCATGGCAGCGTCGACCAGCGAGACGTTGGTGTTCGGGTCATTGCCGAAGGCGGTGGCGGCGCCGGAGAAGAGCTTGGAGTTCGAGGCCACCTGCGCGTGGACTTCAAGCCCCATGACGACTTCCCAGTCGCCGGTGCGGCCTGAAATCAGATAGGGCTTGCGGTCTGCCATGGCTTCCTCGAAGGGGGTGGAGCCGGCCTTCTAGCGGGGTTTGGCGGGGGCGTCACCTGCCCGGCGCGCTGACCCTATTTTACTGCCAGAAGCTGTTCCTGCCGGGCTCCGGCGAGCATGCCCCGCATCGAGTGATTTCCCTCATGGCAGGCGAATTCGAACATCTGGTCGCGCGAGCGCACGAACGAATACTCGGCTGTCCACGGCGCCGAATAGTAGGCGGGATCGGTAACTGTGTAGCGGTAGCCAAGCTCATCAGGCGCTGTCAGCTCAAACCGTTCTACGATGACGGCGTCGGGGCTTTTCACCGTGACGATACCATGCGTCGATGTTGCCGGGTTGGGATTGCGCGTCTCGACGACAAGCACATCACCTTCCCAGCGTGAGATCGAATCGCCGCCATGAAGCTTCAGCGCAGCAGGCCTGGGCTCCATACCAACCGGGATGATGCGCGTATCGTCGTAAGCCTCCGTCTGCACGACGACAAAGCCAGGGGTCTGCACGATCCGGTGCAGCATCGATGCGCTGCGGATCTGCAGCGGCGCCCAGCCGACGCCGCCGATGCAGCGTTCGGTTGTCATGCGCTGCTCGGGTCCATCGAGCCCACCGATGTATGCCCGTGCAGCCGAACGCCCCACAGCGGTGTAGGGCAGTTTGCCGTCGGGTGGATCGATGATGAGCGATGACCTGAATTCGCCACGAACAATGGCAAGCGATGTGGCGTCGGGTTCCGCCAGTTCGGGGTCAAGCGGATTGTTCTTTTCGGCTCGCACGAGGATGTCCCTGGTCAACAGAGCTGCTTCAGTCTCGTCGAGCACCAGCTTTGTGACACCGGTAGGCCGCTCCACGGGCGAAAGCCACTGGCTCGACCAGACGCCCTGGAAGTCCGGGCGACCTTCCGCCGTTCGGGGGATGGTGGGGGCCTGAGCGAGAGCACCCGGCGCAAACGCACCCAGGAGGAGGACGACGGCTGGAAAAAGTACATGGGTGTGGCGCGACAAGGGAAATCCTCCGACGTGTCCAGAACACGGGGCAAGCTGTTTAAGAATGTCTGCCAAGCGCAAGGCGTGAGGCGGACAACAATCCGTCATCCCCTTCGCACTTCGGGACGCGGTTGACGGATCATGCGGCAGGACATGGATCATTTACGCTTTAAATGTCGGGGCGCGCACACTCACCTTGCCCGGTTAGACCGGTTGGAGCGACAGATGCGGGCCTTGCGGGTGCTCGGATTGAATTGCGTCGCCCGGGCGAACCAGACCGCCGCGGCGGACGATTGCCATTATGCCTGCCTTCCGCAACAGCTGGCCGTCGGGCGTCCGACAGAGGCATGCCTTGAGCAGACCGGGGCGAAACCTTTCGAGTTGCGAACAGGGATTGCGCAGGCCGGTGACCTCTACGATCGCAACGGCGCCGATCTGGAGCAGCGTGCGTTGCGGGAGCGCCAGGAGATCCAGCCCACGCGTGAGAATGTTCTCACCCATGTCGCCGGGATGGATGTCGAACCCAGCAGCGTTGAGCTCGTCATGCAGTTCGGCGTGAATGAGGTGGACCTGACGGAGATTAGGCTGGTCCGGGTTCTTCGCGATGCGAGAGAGGTGCTGGACGGTAGCGCCAGCATGCGCGTCACCTTCGACGCCGAGACCTTCGATCAGGCAAATTTCTGGTTTGGCTTGCTTGATGAAGTGGTGGCCGCCGGCGCGGCTGACCGAGAGGATGGTTGCGGTCATGGTCGGTCTGCGAACGGATCAAACGCCACCATGATGTCCTGCAGGCGCAGCGGCAGGTCGTAGGCGTAGCCCTGGACGAAGTCACAGCCGATCGCATGCAGTTCGTCAGCGACAACCTTGTCCTCGATGCCTTCGGCGGTGACCGTCATGCCGAGGCCGCGAATGAGGCCAGTGAGCGCCGTGACAATGCGACAGGCGCGTGGCTGGTTGATCATGCGGCAGAGCTTGGGATCGAGCTTGACCCCGTCGGCCGGAATTTCGGCAAGCCAGGCGAACGACGAATGCCCCGCACCAAAGTCGTCGAGCACGATGCCTGCGCCCGCCGCACGGAAGGCCGCCAGCGCGCCGAGGGCGCCTTCGAAATCGCGCAGGGCCGCCTGCTCGGTGAGTTCAACCCTTAGGACGCCATGCGGCAGGTCTGCTTCGCGTATGATGGCGGCAACTTCCTCCACTAGTTCGGGCCGCGCGATCTCGGCGGCAGAGAGGTTCACCTGCATGAAGACGTTGTGACCCTCGGCGCGTAGTGCTGCCAGCGCGGCGGCAGATTGCGCCAACATGACGGGGGCTATGGCGGTCCAGTCCGTGTCAGCGCCGAGGCCGACCAGCGTATCGGCGCCAACGAGCTTGCCATCAGGCGCGCGGAAGCGAGCGAGTGCTTCGAAACCGGCGACCTCCAGCGTGTCGAGGCGACGGATGGGTTGGAAGACGGGTTCGACGTTGCTCTCGCCATGGACGAGGCGCTCGCTGGCGGCGGCAGAGACGATAAGGCCGCGCGCGACTCCGAGGTCATGGAAGGCGCCGAAGAAATGCGCAGGCGCGCCATCGAGCAGCGTGACGCGGATGTCGACGGGATCACCCGGGCGGCCGGATTTCAGAGGGCTCGCGATCCGCAGGCGCGCGAGGCCGTCGAACTGTTCGAGCAGCGCTTGCAGGGTCCAGCGGCCATCAAGTCGGGCGAGCGAGCTTCCCGGCTCGGCGCGGATGACGAGGACGCCATCACCAGCATGCCACGACCAGAGCGCCGCGCGAGCGGAGGCAGCTGAACTTTTGGCTGAGAAGTGGGGCATCGTCCTGCTGCTGGAATGAGCGACTCAGGTAGCGTGCGAGACAAACGTTTCAGCAGCGGCAAGTCCAGCCTTGGGTCCGACCGCCGCGGCGATCGGCGGGGCTGCGAGCGCGTCGGCGGCGACGCGGCGCACGTCTTCCGAAGTCACTGAGTCAATGCGCCGCAGGACCTCCTCGATGGGGACGAGGCGGTCAAAGGCGAGAAGTTCGTACGCAGCACTGCCGGCGCGGGCGGCGGGGGCTTCGGCGGCCATGGCGTAACTGGTCGCGGCGATGGCGCGAGCGCGGGAGAGTTCGGCGTCGGTTGGGCCCATCGCCGCCATGTCGGCCCAGATGGCGCGCGTGATCTGCACAACTTCGGCGGCGTCTGCGGGTGCGCAACCAGCGAAAACGGAGATGCGGCCGGCGTCACTGTACTGTTCGGCCGAGGCGTCGATCGTGTAAGCGAGGCCCCTGCTCTCACGCACGTCCTGGAAGAGACGCGAGGCCATGCCGCCGCCGAAAATCTCGGCGAAGATGCGGGCGGCGAAGCGCTCGTCGGACTGAGCGTGTGGCGCGGGATGCGCCAGCACGAGGTGCGTCTGTTCGAGCTTGCGCGCGACGGTTGCGGCATGGCGGCGCGGCACGGTTGGCGCAATTGATGCGAGGGGCGGCAGGGCCGCGCGTGGTTCAAGCCAGCGGCGCGCGACGGCTTCGACTGCGGCCTGGTCAAAGGCGCCGGCTACCGAGATGACGGTGCGCCGGGGGACGTAGGCATTGGCGGCGAAACTAATCAGGTCCTCGCGCGTGATCGGCTTCAGCGTCGCTTCAACGCCGAGGATGGGGCGGCCGAGCGGGTGGTCGGGAAAGCTGGCGGCCTGAGCAAGCTCCATCACGAGATCGTCGGGTTGGTCCGTCGCTTCGCCAATTTCCTGCAGGACGACGAACTTTTCGCGCTCGATCTCTTCGAGCGGCAGGTCGGTAGCAAATACCAGCGAGAGGGCGATGTCCAGCATCTGCGGCGCGTCGGCGGAGAGACAGCGGACGAAGTAGCTCGTGCGCTCGTAGTCGGTGGCGGCGTTCATCGACGCGCCACGGGCTTCGACAGCTTCCGCAATGGCACGGGCAGTAAGGCCGCCTGCACCCTTGAAGGCCATGTGCTCAAGGAAGTGCGCGAGGCCGTTGCGGTCTGCCGGTTCGTGGCGTGCCCCGGCGCCGAGATAGACGCCGACGGACACTGTGCGCAGTCCGGGCATCGCGTCGAACACGATGCGCGCGCCGTTAGGCAGGGTGATGACTTGTCTATGGTCCATCAGGATTTCATGGCGATCGAGAGGATGCGCTCGCGTACGAAGTCAGCGCTCATCGGACCAGTGTCGAACTTCTCTGGGCGC
The DNA here is from genome assembly GCA_903842595.1 of uncultured Alphaproteobacteria bacterium. GTDB lineage: Bacteria > Pseudomonadota > Alphaproteobacteria > Caulobacterales > Hyphomonadaceae > UBA7672. The sequence goes on along the minus strand of CAIMMO010000222.1, from coordinate 27,302 downwards.
GAGGCGAAGGGCTGCGCGCGCGCCGGGAGCGGTGCGTCCACGCCAAGGACTTCGCGGACTGTTTCGGGGAATTTTGCAGCGTGGGCGGTCGCAAGAGTGACGATCGGGCCTTCATGCCTCACGCGACGGGCGGCAGCGAGGCCAACGGCTGTGTGGGGGCAGACGGCCCAGCCGGTTTCAGTGAGCGTGCGTTTCATCTCCTCGCGCGTTTCGTCGTCGCTGACGCGGTGGCCGTCGAGCCCCATGGAGGCGAGGCGCGCGGATACGTCGGGCGGAATGCCGCCCTGCCCCTTCGCTGCAAGTTCGGCGTAGGCCTTCGCGACGATGGCCCCATTGCGGACAGCCGGATCACCGTTGGCGCTGGTGGCTTCGTAGAACAGGCGCTCGAAATTGCTGGGGAGCTGAATGTCCATGGCGGGGCTGATTGTCGGGGCGGTGTCGCCCCGGGTCAGCGGTTGTCCAGACAGGAGGCGCGCCATGGCGTCGTTCGCGTTGACTGCGGCGGTGATGCGGAAGCTGTTCAGCAGGCCCGAGCGTGCAGCGACATAGCCGGCGAGCGCATCGCCGAAATTTCCGGTTGGCACGACGAAGTGGATGGGGCGATCGCCGCCGAGTTGCGCCTGCGCCTGCGCGAAGTAGACGCTCTGGGCCGCGACGCGCGTCCAGTTGATGGAGTTCACCGCGGCGAGACCGACGCGGCGCCTGAAGTGTTCGTCGCCGATCAGCTGTTTAAGGATGGCCTGCGTGCCGTCAAAGTCACCTTCGAGCGCCAGGTTGTGGACGTTGTCCGAGCCAGTCGCCGTCATGAAAAGCCGCTGTACCGGCGATACGCGATTGTGCGGGTGCAGGATCACCATATCGACGCGCTTGGACCCCGCGAAGGCGGATGCGGCCGCGCCGCCAGTGTCTCCGGATGTCGCGCAGAGAATCGTCATCCGCTCGCCACGCTGTTCGAGGACGTAGTCGTACAGTTGGGCGATCAGGCGCATCGCCACATCCTTGAAGGCCAGCGTCGGGCCATGATGCAGTTCCAGCATCCAGCGATTGGGGCCAACCTCCACAAGCGGCGCAACGGACTGGTGCGCGAAGGGGGCGTAGGCGCGCTCGGCCAAAGTGCAGATCACTTCGTCCGAGAGCGTGCCGCCCGCGAAGGCGGAGAGAACACGCGTGGCGGTTTCGACATAGCTGTCGCCCGCCTTCGGACGCTCGATCTGTGGCCAGCTGACAGGCGTGTAGAGACCGCCGTCGGGAGCGAGACCCGCAAGGCTGGCGGCGAGGAAATCCACTGCTTCGGAATACCCGCGGGTCGAGACGTATTTCACTCTTTCGCCTCTCTTTGGGCTTTGCCGAACCGCAGGCGTCCGGCCCTCATGTGGAAAAGCCCGTATATCACCACGAAGGCAATCGCCATCCCGAACCAGGTGACCGAATACCCGACATGCGTCTCGGGAGGCGTGCGGACGAGGAAGTCCGGCATGCCGTCGAGGGGCAGCACGACAAAGCGGGTATCAAGGAGGGGCTGGTCCAGGACGGTGGCGATGGCGGGGCCATCCATCCAGTGCCATTCATTCGCGGAGGGGTCATTCTCGCTAGCCATGGCCGGCTTCTCGGGCCAGGGCGCGACGATGTAGCGGTCCGGCCAGGGCGGCGGCGGGGCCGGCGAGACGCCGCCGGGGCCGCCGATCACGAGTTCCTCGAAGTCTTTCTGGACCAGGATGGGACTGCCGCAAATGTCTGCCGCCTGGAACACCTTCCAGCCCGGCTTGCCCGAGGCTCGCATGCCGAACATGCGGATGGCGGCGCCGCCGGAGGGCGGGGTCATCATGATCTGCTGTTCGGCCAAGCCCGCTGTGCAGATTGCATCGATCTGCATGGCCGGCGCAGCAAGACGCTCGGAAAAGCTGGCGATCTCCGCAGCTTTCCAGCCGGCGCGCTGGGCTTGCCACACGCCCAGCCACACGAGCAGGACAAGCGTCGGGATGGCGAACGCCGTGAGCAGTGGATAGGGGCGGAAGTGCATGGGTGTGGTGTAGCCCGGCAAGCGGCCTGCGCGCTACTCCTGCTTGGGTTCGTCGACCAGGCGCGCCTCGCCAGCCTTGTGCTTCCATTGCAGCGCGAACATCAGCGCCTTGATGGGACGCAGCAGCGTCAGGCAGAACGCGATGGTGACGGGTGGCCAGATGAGGACGTGCACCCATCCTGGCGGGCGGACGCCAAACTCGAAGAACATCGCCAGCGGCACGATGAAGATCAGCGCTGCGAACATCACGAAGAAGGCGGGGCCATCGCCGGCATCGGCGACCGTCAGATCAGCGCCGCAGGCTTCGCAGCGCTCCTTGAACTTGAGAAAGCCGCGGAATACAGGCCCCTCCCCGCAGTTCGGGCAGCGACAGCGCAGGCCCGCGGAAAGTGCTGAGACGGCCATGTGTATTCCTCAATCCCCTCCGGGATATGGGATCACGAACACAACGATGAAGATGAGCAGCCACGATGCCGCAAGCAGGACCCAGTTGATCGCCACGACCTGGAAGCCGAGCGGCTTCTCGCAGGTGGCGACGCCGGCGATAACCAGAACCGTGGAGACGGCGAACAGTACGAAGCAAATATAGAACAGCGTGTTGAAGGTCTTCGAGAGGGCATAGAGAAGATCGGCGTTGAGATAGCCGGGCGGGAACGCCGAATCGCCCTGCCATTGCGTGGCGATGAACCAGTTGCCGGCCGCGCCCAACAGCAGCGCCGCAATGGCTGCGCCGACCGCGTACCAGACTTTCGACCTGCGCCACAGCATGATGCCGGCAACGGCCGCTGCGCCAGCGGCCAGCATCAACAACGTGCCGGTCAGCAGAACACCATATGGATTGAACCGCGGCGCGAGGACGACGTCGCGGCCCGAGCGAAACGATGAGTCGAGCGTCGAGAAGCCGCCGCCGCTCCAGATCTGCTGAGCGCCATCAATCAGCGGGCGACCGTTGGTGAGGAAAGGCACCAGAGCCGACAGCCACAAGGCGATCGTCACAGCCTGGATCGCGAGGAAGCCGAATAGCGCCGTCTTCCTTGCCATCATCTGGTCTCGCTAGTGGCCCGAGCCTGGCGGGCCTGCGCCCCACACGAGGTGCGGCGTCACGTAGACGAAAGCGAAGAGGAAGAGCCACACCACGTCGACGAAGTGCCAGTACCAGGCGGCGAATTCGAAGCCGAGATGCTTCTCCGGCTTCATGCCGCCCGCCAGCAGGCGACCGAGGCAAACCATGAGAAAGATCGTGCCGATGACGACGTGCGCGCCGTGGAAGCCGGTCGCCATGAAGAAGGCCGAACCGTAGGTCGAGCCATCGAAGGAGAATCCGGCCTCGGCGTATTCGATGACCTGAAGAGCCGTGAAGGCCATGCCGAGAATCACGGTGAGCGTGAGGCCCGTGATGGCGCTCTTGCGGTCGCCGACCTGCAGCGCGTGGTGAGCCCAAGTGACGGTCGTGCCAGAGAGAAGCAGGATCAGCGTGTTGATCAGCGGCAGATGGAAGGGATCGAACGTTACAACCTGATGGCCGTCGACCTGCATGACGGGCCAGCTCGACCATTTGAGCAGCGGCTCGAGCGCGGGGTTGGCGAGATCCATATGCGCAGCGTTGGCGCGGAAGGAGTGGAAGATGGTCATCTCGAAGAACGACCAGAACCACGCCACGAAGAACATCACTTCGGAGGCGATGAAGAGCACCATGCCGTAGCGCAGGGAAATCTGGACGACCTCGCTATGGTCGCCTCCACGGCTTTCCTTGATGACGTCGCCCCACCAGCCGATGAGCACGAAGACGAGGCAGACAAAGCCGGGCAAGAACGCCCAGAGAGCGCCCGCGGGGATGAACCACAGGCCCTTCATGAAGCCGGCCGTTCCCAGCGCCAGCATCAGGAGCGAGAGCGAGGCCAGCAGCGGCCATGGGCTCGGCTTCACCAGGTGATAGTCGTGCTTGACGTCGCCCGCCATGGCTTCAGTCCCTACATTGCGCAGCCTGGCCACAAAGCCTTGCCGCAGACCCAGTCTTTCCTACCGCCGGTCTAGTTGACCGCGGATGCGTCCTCAAGCCGCGCAACCGTCTCAGGGCCGGTTGCGCGGTAGTATGTGTATGACAACGTGATTCCATTAACGTCGGCAGTGTTCGGATTTTTTGCCATTTCCGGCGAGATGAAGAACACGACGGGCAGCTTCACAGCCTTGCCAGGCTCATACGTTTGTTCTTCGAAGCAGAAGCATTCGATCTTCTCGAAATAGACGCCGGCCTTGTGCGGCACGACATTCTTGCTTGCCATTGCGCGAACAGGCTCATCCGACGTGTTGGTCAGTTCGAACGTCGTCATCATCGTCTCGCCGATACGGACGTCTACGTATGGCTGGGATGGGCGGAACTGCAGCGGGGCGCCCGGCTCGACATTGGTGTCGAAGTAGACGCGCACAACACGGTCGAGGATTTCCTTCGGACGCTCCGTCGCGACCTGGGTTGTGCCGCCGAATCCGGTGACGGCGCAAAACGCCTTGTAAAGCGGCTCGGCGGCGTAGGCGAGGCCCAGCATGCCGACGGCGACGCCAGAAAGGACAAGAGTCGTGATGCGCGAACGCGTCCTCATTGCGAGGAACTCGACGGGATGCGGTAGACCTCGGGCACGCCAGCGCCTCCGCCAACCTTGGCCATGGTGAGAACGAAGACGAGAATCACGAAGCCGCCGAGCGCGAGCGCGATCCAGTTGTTGCGCTTCTTGCGGGCAGAGACTTCGGCGGGCGTCAGGATGACGTACTCGCCCGTGGGAATGGCTTCGCGCGACGCCATAAGGATGGCACCAATGTCGGGGCGGCCGGGCGCAGGCGGCTCGATGCCCGTAGTCGCGGCCGGCTGGACCTTCGCTTCAGGCTCACCGTCCCAGTCCTTGACCTGTTCCTTGTCGAGCATCACGCGCCTCCGAAGAGAGGGAAGTGCAGCGGAAGCACGCGCTCGGCGAGTAGCGCGCCGAAAAGCGCGAAGAGGTAGAAGATAGAAATCGCGAACATCTTCTTTGCGTGCCGCATGTCGGCAGGAGCATCGTCGTCGCCAGCGCGGCTGAAGAACACGCGGATGGCGCACCAGAGAAAGGCTGTGCCGCCGATCGCCGATACAGCCAGGTAGATCCAGCCACCAAGACCGGTGAAGGCAGGCAGCAGCCCGAATGGCGCAACAACGAGCGTGTAGATGAGGATCTGCAGCCGCGTTTCCTTTGCGCCGCGCGTCACGGGAAGCATCGGCACGCCGGCGCGGGCGTATTCCTTCGAGGTCCAGAGCGCGAGCGCCCAGAAGTGCGGTGGGGTCCAGAGGAAGATCAGCCCGAAAAGGATCCAGGCGTCGGTCGGCGCGTCACCCGTGGCGGCGGCCCAGCCTATCACTGGCGGGAAAGCGCCAGCTGCGCCGCCAATGACGATGTTCTGCGCAGTCGAGCGCTTGAGCCACATCGTGTAGATCACGGCGTAGAAGAAGATCGAGAAGGCCAGCAACCCGGCAGCCAGAGGCGTCGCGGCCAGCGCCATCAAGGTGACCGAAATCAGCGACATGATCAGCCCGAAGGCGAGCGCGTCTTCGGAACGAACCATCCCCGATGGCACGGGTCGGGTAACCGTGCGCGCCATCATCGCGTCGATGTCGGCATCGTACCACATGTTAAGCGCGCCAGCCGCGCCGGAGCCCAGAGCGAGCGCCAGAACGGCGCAGGCGGCAGCAATCGGATGCATGGCGACCGGCGCCGCAACCAGGCCTGCGAGAGCGGTGAAGATGACCAGCGACATCACGCGCGGCTTCATCAGCTGCACATAGTCCATCGCAGTCGCCTGCCCCTGCACAGCGGGGGTGGTCGTTGGCGAGAGCGTGGCGATGTTCGCGTCGGACATCTTGTCTAGCGCCGCAGGCCGAACCAATCGGTCCGGCCTGCCTGCGTCCTGTTACCTGACCCGCGGAAGGTCGTTGTACTGGTGGAAGGGCGGCGGAGAGGACAGAGTCCATTCCAGCGTCGTCGCCCCTTCGCCCCAGGGATTTGCCTCGGCCTTCCGGCGGCGAACCATTGCCTCGAACAGACCGATGAAGAAGACGATCGTGGCGGCAGCGGCGATCCAGTAGCCGTAGGTCGACCACTGATGCCACTGCTCGAAAGCCGGGGTGTAGTCGACGTATCGGCGCGGCATGCCCTGCATCCCGAGGAAGTGCTGCGGGAAGAAGATCAGGTTGGAGCCGATGAACATCAGCCAGAAGTGCGCGCCGGCGATCATGCCGTTATACTTCACGCCCCACATCTTCTCGAACCAGTAGTACCAGCCACAGAACAGCGTGAACACAGCGCCCAGCGACAGCACATAATGGAAGTGCGCCACGACATAGTAGGTGTCGTGCAGCGAGTGATCGACGCCAGCGTTGGCGAGCACGACGCCCGTAACGCCGCCCACGGTGAAGAGGAAGATGAAACCGATCGCCCAGAGCATCGGGACCTTGAACTCGATCGAGCCGCCCCACATCGTGGCGATCCACGAGAAGATCTTGATGCCCGTTGGCACGGCAATGATCATCGTGGCGGCGACGAAGTAGGCCTTGAGGTTCACGTCCATGCCCACGGTGTACATGTGGTGCGCCCACACGATGAAGCCGATGACGCCGATCGCGACCATGGCGTAGGCCATGGCGAGATAACCGAACACCGGCTTCCTCGAGAAGGTCGAGATGACGTGGCTGACGATGCCGAAGCCAGGCAGGATCATGATGTAGACTTCGGGGTGGCCGAAGAACCAGAACAGATGCTGGAACATGATCGGGTCGCCGCCGCCGGCGACTTCGAAGAATTTCGAGCCGAAGTTGCGGTCGGTAAGCAGCATGGTGAGCGCGCCAGCGAGAACCGGGAGCGCGAGAACCAGCAGGAAGGCCGTGACCAGCACCGACCAGGCGAACAGCGGCATCTTGTGCAGCGTCATGCCCGGAGCGCGCATGTTGAGGATCGTCACGATGAAGTTGATGGCCCCGAGGATCGACGACATGCCGGCGAGGTGCAGCGAGAAGATCACGAGATCCATCGCGAGGCCCGGGTGGCCAGTCGTACCCGACAGCGGGGGATACAGAACCCAGCCGCCGCCGAAGCCGTTGTTGCCCGGGGGACCCGGCACGAACATCGACAGAATAAGAAGGAAGAAGGAGACCGGGACGAGCCAGAACGAGATGTTGTTCATGCGCGGCATAGCCATGTCCGGCGCGCCGATCATCAGCGGCACGAACCAGTTGCCGAAGCCGCCGATCAGAGCTGGCATGACCATGAAGAAGATCATGATCAGGCCGTGCATGGTCGTTATGACGTTGTAATTGTGCTCGTCGCCGAAGAAGCCGCCGAAGGCCGTTCCGTTGAACAGCTGCAGGCCGGGTTCAGCAAGTTCGGCCCGCATGAAGCCAGAGAACACAAACCCGACGACACCCGCGATCAGCGCGAAGACGAGGTATAGCGTCCCGATATCCTTGTGGTTGGTTGAGAACAGCCAGCGCGCTGGGCTGTACCATTTCGGATCCTGGTGGTCGTGGGCGTGATCATGCCCATGACCGTGGTCCGCCGCGTGTTTTGCATCGCTGGACATCGAACGGCTCCCTGATCTTATTCGGCGGCGGCGAGCTGGGTCACGCCCGGACGCGGAAGGCTGTCCAGATACGCACGCCCCCCGTTCGCCGGGTCGGCCTGCGCGGCGACCAGCCACTGGTCGTATTGTTGCTGGGGCAGAGCCCAGAGCTCGATCGGCATGTTCGAATGGTCCTTGCCGCAGAGCTCGGAGCACTGTCCGTAGTAGATCCCCGGCTGGTCGACCTTGAACCAAAGCTGGTTCAGGCGACCCGGCACAGCGTCGACCTTCAAAGCGAACTGGGGCATCGCCCAGGAGTGGATGACGTCACGCGCGGTGATCTTGAGACGGACGTGGCGGCCAACCGGCGCCACCATCGGGTAGTCGACCGACAGCTGGGGAATGTCGCCGCGCGCTGTGTCGAGCGGACGGTCCGCGTCCCCGGCGCGCAGCATCCGGCTTTCGACGACGAATTCCTGGTCCGTGTTCTGATTGTACGTGTAATCCCAGTACCACATGTTGCCGTAGATCTTGATGTCCACGACCTGCTCTTCCGGCACCTGCTCGCCGTTGAACATCACGTCCTGTTCGTAAAGCAGCGGGAAGGAGCCTTTGGCGATCCAGACGAGAATCAGCACGGGCAGAACGGTCCAGACGATCTCGACAGCGGTGTTGTGGCTGAACTTTTTCGGGGTCGGGCTGGCCTTGCGATTGTAGCGGATCATCACCCAGATGAGCAACGCCGTGACAAACGCCGTGATCACCGTGATGATGATCAGGACCTCGAAATGGAACGCCTGCACGCGCCTTGCGGTCTCCGTGGCCGGCGTCTGGAAGTCGATGCCTCCAGGCGTTGGCGTAGCCCATGACTGCCCCGCAGCCACGAGGCTGGCGGCGCCGAGCACCCCGAGTTTCCAAGCTCCTCGCAGCATGTTGCGCACATCCTCCAGCCAGATGCGTGAAAACCGGGCTTTAGCGTGATATGCTGCCCTCCGCCACCACTCCGCTTCGGCCCGTCGGCATGCATAGTGTCGCAGGGGCACCGAATCGGTGAGATGGCGTGTGGTCGCTATCAGAGGCCCAAGGAGTTGGAAAGATGAACACCCGGTTTGCACTAGGAATTTCGGCTATCGCAGCGAGCCTGTTGGTATCTCCTGCTGCGATCGCTCAGGGCGCCGTAACGGTGATCGGCGGTGGGCTTGGACAGGCCTGTTACGAGGCGGCGGACGACCAGCGAGTCGCCCCGCAGAAGGCAATGGAAATCTGCAACCTCGCCCTCACGAACGAGACACTCAAACGCCGCGACAAGGCAGCAACCTATACCAATCGTGGCATCCTACACATGCGCGTCGGAAACAACACAAAGGCCATGTGGGATTACGAGAACAGCCTGCGTCTGATGCCCGACCTGAAGGAAGCGAAGGTCAATCTCGGCGCTGCGCTCTATAATCTCGCGCGCTATCCGGAAGCCCTCGCCGCCCTGAACGAGGGTGTTGGCTCGGAATCGGAGAACGCCCGCACGATCGGCTTCTATAACCGCGGACTCACGCATGAAAAGCTGGGCAATCTCCAGTCTGCGTACGAGGACTACCGCCAGGCCCTGAGGATGAAGCCAGACTTCAAGCGGGCGCAGGATCAGATCGCCCGGTTCACCGTTGTTCCGGCTGGAGGCTGACGCAGACCCTGCGTTGTCACCGAAGGCCACGCCACCCTATCCTGGGTGGACCGAGACGTTTTGTTGAAAGGCATGCCATGACCGACCGTAGCTTGATCGAAGAGGCCGGCATTGGCGTGTCGAAGGCGGCAAGCATACTCGACGAGGCTCTGGCCGGGGCGGAGGACGGAGAGATCTACGTCGAATCTGTCCGCTCCGAGAGCTTCCTGTTCGATGATGGCAGGCTGAAATCCGCGTCCTACGATAGCGGTCAAGGCTTCGGCCTTCGCGTCGTTTCGGGCGAAACCACAGGCTACGCTCACGCCAGCGAGATTACAGAGGCATCACTCCAACGCGCAGCGACATCCGCCGCCGCCGCCAAGCGCGGGCGGACGAGCAAGCTCGCGATGGGACCCACGCCGGTGAACCGCCGACTCTATGCGGACGTCGACCCCACCGCCTCCCCTGACTTCGTGACCAAGACGGGACTGCTCGCGGAAATCGACGCATGGTGCCGCGCGAGCGATCCGCGCGTCGTGCAGGTGTCGGTGTCGCTCGCCGGATCACGCACCGCCGTCGAGATCATCCGCTCGGGCGGGGCGAGCGTCGCCGAGGCGCGGCCGCTGGTGCGCGTCAACATCGCGGTGACGATGGAGAAGGATGGCCGCCGCGAAACGGGCTCGGCCGGCGCAGGCGGGCGCGCAGGCTACGAGGAATGGATCCAGCCGGATCGCTGGAAGGCGCTTGCCGCGCGGGCATTGCGGAAGGCGGAAATCAATCTCGAGGCCGTGCCTGCCCCTGCGGGCGAGATGGAAGTGGCGCTTGGGCCGGGCTGGACAGGCGTGCTGCTGCACGAAGCCGTAGGCCACGGTCTTGAGGGCGACTTCAACCGCAAGGGGTCGTCGGTCTATTCCGATCGCATCGGCGAGCAGGTGATGGCGAAAGGCGTGACGATCGTTGACGACGGCACGATCGCCAACCGCCGCGGTTCGCTTTCCTTCGACGATGAAGGAACGCAGACCCAACGCACCGTGCTGGTCGAGGATGGCCGTCTCGTCGGCTACATACAAGATCGCCAGAATGCGCGCCTGATGGGCGTTGCCCCCACGGGCAATGGACGCCGCGAGAGCTACGCTGCGACGCCGATGCCGCGCATGACCAACACCTTCATGACGGGCGGCACCCACGAACCGGACGAGATTGTCCGGTCGATCAAGAAGGGCATCTGGGCTGTCGATTTCGGCGGCGGCCAGGTGGACATCACGAACGGCCAGTTCGTGTTCCAGTGCACCGAGGCTTACCTCGTCGAGAATGGCAAGGTCGGGGCCCCGGTAAAGAACGCGACGTTGATCGGGCACGGACCGACCGTGATGAACAACATCTCGATGGTCGGCAACGACTTCGCCATGGACGACGGCGTCGGCACATGCGGCAAGGGCGGCCAGTCAGTACCCGTCGGCGTCGGTCAGCCATCGCTGCGGATCGATAGGATAACGGTCGGCGGCGCGGGCTGACGGCAGCCCGCGCGCCGTTCGCTCACTCGGCCGGTTGTTGTGCAGGCGTCGCGCCGTCCTTCGGCTTGTCCTTGAGATGCGCGAGCTTGTTGAGGAACGGGCTCGCAATCCCCATCAGGATGCCAATGCCGATGCCGGCGAGACCGACATTCGTGAACACCTCGCCATAGGTTTTGAGAGCGAGTTCAGGGTCGAGCACCTGCCCGCCCACCGTCTGCTGCGCTGTCAGCTTGGTGATCTGCGCCTGCACCGCCTGCGCGATTGACGATCCCAGATACCAAGTCGCCATCATGGTCGCAGCGATCGGCGCTGGCGTCAGCTTGGTCATCGCTGAGAGGCCAACAGGAGACAGGAACAGCTCGCCCGTGGTGTGCAGCAGGTAGAGGCCGACAAGGAAGATCAGGGGAACCTTGAAGTTTTCGTCGGCGTACTGCACGCCCCACACAAGCACGAGGAACCCTGCGCCGACCTGGATCAGGCCGAGCGCGAACTTGAACGCATCGCCTGGGTCCTTCTTGTGCCGCCCCAGCCATGTCCACATCGCCGCAAACATCGGCGCGAAGATCAGAATGAACCCGCCATTGAAGCTCTGTGTCTGACCGGATGTGATGGTGAAGAAGCCATCATTGGGCAGCTGTGTCGATCGTTCGGAGAATTGCGACAGGGCGGATCCGCCGAGTTCGAACAACGTGAAGAACGCGACTGACGCAAGAACCAGTATCAGCGCAAGGATCAGCTTGCCGCTCTCTGCCAGCGTTGCTTTCGTGAACATGTAGTATGCGAAGAAAATCAGCATTCCGATCGACGCGATCGTCAGCGCCGTGTTCACGATCGGCTCTCGCTGGACGAGCAGCCAGACCAGTCCGACGCCCAGAAGCGCCAGAATGTAGATAAGCCATTCGCGGTTGAGGGGGCCGATGAGCGGCTTCCTGAGAAGCTCCGGGTTCGGCGGCAGGCCGAGTTCTGGCGGAAGCTGCGCCGGGCCAGGCGTGAAGAACAGGATGCGGCGGCGCACGAAAACCAGCCAGCCCAGGAGCATGCCGACGCCGGCAAGGCCGAAGCCCGCCCACCATCCCACCTGGGCGCCAACCAGCGCGCAGAGCACCTGCGCCCAGAACGCACCGAGGTTGATCCCGTAATAGTAGAGCGAAAACCCGCCGTCCCGGCGCGGATCGTCCTTCGTGTAGAGCTGGCCGACCTGCGTCGCGAGGTTCGCCTTCAGGAAGCCAACCCCCATGATGATCAGCGACAGCGCAAGGAAGAACGCACCCATGTAGAAGGGCTGCTGCCCCTCGACGATCATCTGGTAGCCTTCGACCTCGGCTGTTTCCGGATCATCGACAGGCAGGATGTTCGGTAACGCGGCCGTGCCGGTATAGTCCTTGATCTCCATGCCGCCATTGGCTGCCGGACCGAACTCGTAGCGCTGGCCATCAACGACGACCCAGGCCTTGCGCTGATCCTGGCGTCCTTCGGACTCGATGTTGTAGTTCTGGCCGTTATAGACCAGCACATTGCGTGCAGGCGCCTGCTCAACTGCCATCGTCAGGTGACCCGCCACAAGCAGCAGAGCGCCAAACGCGACCGCCTTGGTGGTGCCGAGATAGCGGTCAGCCAGCATGCCGCCGATCAGCGGAAGCAGGTACACCAGTGACGTGTAGGCCCCGTACTGACCGGAAGCCGCTTCGTCCGAGAACAGAAAATGCTGCGTCATGTACACGAAAAGAATCGTGCGCATCCCGTAATAGGAGAACCGCTCCCACATCTCGGTGAAAAAGATGATGTGCAGGCCCTTGGGCTGCTTGCGCAGCTGCAGGAAGACCGGGAGCCCCGTGACCAGTGTGATCACTATGCCGATCGCAACAACGATATCCATCAAGTCCTCGCCCAAAAGCCCTTAGCAGGCCAAATCCCTTTACGGGTATGGGCGATGTTCATCACGCGACGGCGACAGGCTCAAGCCCCGGAATCGTCAGAGACGCGCAAGACCGCACCTTAAGACATGAACAGCCCGCAAATCATGCGGCTAAACGCGGGTCTCGGCAAATGCGCGCGTGATGTCGCGCTTCCAGGAGCCGTGGTACTTCTCCAGCAGACTGTGCGCCTGGGTCAGGCCCGTTTCTGCGATTTCCTGCAATTCCATCAGGAAGACCGTTTCGTCGCGCCCCTTGGCGTTCAGGTTCGCGCGACGGGAGAGACCGCCAGCGGCAAGCTTCACGGCCTCGATGGCCAGGGCCTGCGCCGTCGTGTTTCGGATCGGAGCGGCGAGCGCCTGCATCGGCACAGCAGACCGCAAGGCCTGGCGCTCGGCAGCGGTGAAGCCCTTCACCAGCTCCCATGCGCCATCCAGAGCCTGCTGGTCGTAAAGGATGCCGACCCAGAATGCTGACAGCGCGCACAGCATGTCGTGCGAACCCGCATCGGCCCCACGCATTTCGAGAAAGGTCTTCAGCCGCACTTCGGGGAAGATTGTCGAAAGATGGTCGTCGAAATCATCCATCGCCGGCAACTCGCCGGGCAACACCGGCAGCTTGCCCGCCATGAAATCGCGAAATGAGAGACCCGATGCATCGATGTACTTCCCCTCGCGACGCACGAAATACATCGGCACGTCGAGCGCATAGTCGACATACTGCTCGTACCCGAAGCCTTGCTCGAACGCGAAGGGCAGCATGCCCGAACGATCAGGATCTGTATCCGTCCACACATGCGAGCGATAGGAAAGGAAACCGTTCGTACGTCCCTCAGCAAAGGGCGAGTTCGCGAACAGCGCCGTCGCGATGGGCTGCAGCGCAAGGCTCACGCGCAGCTTCTTCACCATGTCGGCCTCGGAGCCGAAATCGAGATTGGTCTGTACGGTGCACGAACGGAACATCATCTGCCGCCCCAGCCTGCCGACCTTTTCCATGTAGGCCTTCATGATGCCGTAGCGCCCTTTTGGCATCATCGGCGTCTCGTCGAATGACCACAGTGGCGAGAAGCCGAGGCCGAGGAAATCGATGTTCATCGGCTTCGAAAGCGCCCGCGTCTCGCGCAGGTGCTCGCTGATCTCTTCACAGGTCTGATGAATGTTTTCGAGCGGTGCACCGGAAAGTTCGAACTGCCCGCCGGGCTCGAGGCTCACGCTCGCCAGCCCCTTCTTGAGGCCGATGATATGTCCGCTCTCGATGATCGGGGCCCAGCCATAGTCGCGCGCGAGACCTTCAAGCAGGCCGCGGATCGAGGCCGCGCCCTCGTAAGGCACGGGCCGCAACGAACCTTCGATGAACCCGAATTTCTCGTGCTCGGTGCCGATACGCCAGTCAGCTTTCGGCTTCGCGCCGCCGGCCAGCCGCTCGACAAGCTCCCGCTTGCCTCGGATCCGCGGCGCGGACTCGTCGATGTCGCGCGTGGGAGTCGTCATGCAGGGTGTGTCCGGAGCTGGTCCTCACCAGCCAGATAGGTATGCCCGCTTAGGGACGCCAGCGGTGTCCGTCAAATGTTCGAATTGTGAAGGAAAACTATTCCGTCGGAGAGATCGCCTATCCCCGCCAGTCGCCGCGCACGGCCTGCCACAGCGACAGGGTGGCGACAGCAGCCGTCTCAGCGCGAAGAATTCGCGGACCAAGGCCTACGGGCCGGACGGAGGTTAACGAACGAAGGCGCGCGCGCTCTGCCGGAGAGAAGCCGCCTTCGGGACCGACGAGAACCGCGGCTGGACCATCTGCGATGCTCTGCAACACGTCGAGAATCGAAGCCGCCCTGCCGGCATCGCCGCCCCATGGCCGTCCCAGATCGTCCCCTGCCTCGTCCGCGAAGATCAGGAGGCGCCTCGCATCCCAATTCGACAGAACGGCCGCCAGCTTCTCCGCTTCGCGAACCGGTGGCACGTCCAGCCGTTCGGTTTGCTCTGCAGCCTCGACGGCAATGCGCTGAAGCCGATCGACGCGAACAGTCTCCGCATCCGTCCGCTCGGTGAGGACTGGGCGGATCTCGGCAGCGCCAAGTTCCACCGCCTTCTCGACGACAAAGTCAGTCCGCGCTTTCTTCAGTGGCGCGAAGAGCAGCCACAGATCTGGCGTTGCCGCCTGCTCGCGCTCCCGCTCCCCAAGATCCAGCGTCGCCGTTGCCTTGGTACTGCCGGCGATTCGTGCATCAAGCTCGCCATCCCTGCCGTTGAAGACCCGAACCGGATCGCCAGCGCCCAGCCGCAGGACACGTGTCAGGTAATGCGCCTGGTCTCCATCGAGGACCAGTCGGCCGCCCGGCGCGAGGTCCGGAGCGACATAGAGACGGGGTGTCGCGCTCATTACCCTGCGCTATATCGGCCTGAACCTCCTGCCAAGGACCCCATGACCGAGCCCACCGCCCACACCGCCCCCGCCGACGCCGTTCGTGGCTCATGGGTGACGCACGCGCCGGGGTTCGCCCGCCCCTTCCTGCAGCTGTCTCGCTACGATCGTCCGGCAGGCTTCTGGCTGCTGGGCCTACCCTGCATCATCGGGCTGGTTCTCGCACGCATTCCGGACGGGCTGGTGGTTGAGGACGCCTGGCTCACCCTGATTTTCGCGATCGGCGCTGTCGCCATGCGTGGCGCGGGCTGCACATACAACGACATCCTCGACCACGACATTGACGCCAAGGTCGCGCGCACGGCGCTGCGGCCGCTACCCTCTGGGGCCGTCTCGCTGAAACAGGCTTGGGCGTGGCTGCTGATCCAGTGTCTGATCGGCCTCGGCGTCCTGATCGCCTTGCCGGATATTGCAAAGCTCGTCGCGCTCTGCGCCATACCGATGGTTGCGCTCTATCCGCTGATGAAGCGCATCACATGGTGGCCGCAGGTCTGGCTCGGCCTCACCTTCAACTGGGGGGCTCTCGTTGCTCCGGCGGCGGTCCGTGGCGAAATCACCCTAGCCGACTGGCTCCTTTACGGAGGCCTTGTTCTGTGGACGCTCGGCTACGATACAATCTACGCTATCCAGGATCGCGAGGATGACGCCCTCATCGGTGTGCGCTCAACCGCGCGGCGCTTTGGCGGAAGGATACGTCCTGCCGTTTTTATCATCTACGCCTGCTGCAGCGCACTGTGTGCAGCTGCCGCCTACGTCGCCGACGGCTGGATGGGCGTGGCGTTGACCGCGCCTTTCGCGCTCCACCTTGCACTTCAGGTTGTCCGCCTTGATCCCGCTGATGGCGCTCGCGCGTTGATGCTGTTTCGCGCCAACCGCGAGGCCGGGATGCTGTTGCTTGCAGGATGGGCCTTCATTGCCGCGCCATTCTAGCGGATACTCGCCGGCAAGGCCCTATGCGGGAGACGAGATTGACCGAAGAACCAAAGCCGGAAGGCAAGAAGGTACCGCCGGGCGCCATGATCGGCGCAGGTGTGGCCATCGGCGCATCGCTGCTGACGGTCTTCATCACCACAAGCAATCACGACAAGGATGAGACGCCCCCTCCCGCGGAGGCCGCAGCAGCCGATCCTGCCGACGACCAGACGGCGCAAGTCCAGTTCGGCCAGAACGGCCAGACCACACCACCGCCGGCGCCCGCCACGCCTGATCCCGGCGCGCCGGTCGCCAACGCCCAGGGCGCGCTCGCCTTTGCCGACGACACGATTTCCTTCAGCGCCGCCATTCCGCCCGGGCCCGAGAATGATCCCATCCTGACCTACCTGCGAACGGACGCTCTGGCCTACTTCGCGAAATACAAGGCCGACGCTCGCAACGATGCGGAAGTCCGCAAGAGCGAGGGCGGCGTGGCAATCCCATGGGAAGTGCAGATCGAGTGGAAGTACACAGCGAAGACCAGCGACATCGTCAGCCTCGTCGGTACAGCCTATGAGTTTACCGGCGGCGCACACGGCATGACCTACACCGACACTCACATCGCCAAGGCCGCAACAGGCGAGCAGATTGCGATCGAGTCGATGCTCGCTTCGGGCGCCATCTCGCCCGCCATTGTCATTGGCGTGTGTGAGGCTCTCAAGAAGGTGAAGCTCGAGAGGATCGGCTCAGCCACGATCTACGATGAGCCGATCGTCTGCGCTGGCGCGCAGACCAACATCAAGCTCGAAGAAGCAAAGGTCGGCCTCGCGCCATCGACCGAGTCCAACAAATTCGGGGGCGTGTTCGTGTACTACGACGCCTATGCGGTCGGCTCGTACGCTGAAGGCAGCTACGCGCTCGCCCTGCCGCACGAGATCTTCATGGAAGACCTGCGGCCGGAATACAAGGCGCGGTTTGGCGGGAAGCTTGCTGGGGAGCCGTAGGCAGGGCGCGCTTGCAATCTGAACGCCCTCAACGCCGCGCCCTGAAGAAACCCTTCAGCAGCGCCGACGACTCCTCCGCCATCAGCCCGGCCGTCACGGCCGGACGCGAGTGGCAGGTTGGCTGCTCGAAGAAGCGCGGACCATGCGCGACGGCGCCGCCCTTCTCATCCGCCGCGCCGTAGACGACCCGGCCAATCCGCGCATGGCTGATCGCGCCGGCGCACATCGCACACGGCTCCAGTGTCACGTAGAGCGTAAGCCCCGTCAGCCGGTAGTTGCCCAGCTTCTGCGCAGCCGCGCGCATTGCCAGCACCTCGGCATGCGCCGTCGGATCGTGCAGGCCAATCGGCTGATTGTGCGCCTCGGCCACGACATCGCCCGTCGCCGGATCGACCAGCACAGCCCCGATCGGCGCCTCGCCCGCATCGGCGGCCGCCTGCGCCTGCGCCATCGCGCGGCACATCATTTCAAGGTCGAACACCTCGCCCATCCCGCCCCATAGCATTTCGCTAGAGGGATGCTAGACGCTGCAACGATGCGCATCATCGCCGGCATGCTAAAGGGTCGCGCCATCCGCACGCCGGAGGGCCGCAACACGCGCCCCACCTCGGATAGGGCGCGCGAGTCCCTCTTCAACGTCCTCGCCCACGCAGCCTGGGCGCCGGGGCTTGAAGGGGTACGCGTCATTGACGCTTTTGCCGGGTCCGGCGCGCTGGGCTTCGAAGCCATCTCGCGCGGCGCCGCTTTCTGTCTTTTTGTGGAGACCGATGCATCCGCGCGTGGATGCATCCGCGACAATGTCGAGGCCTTCCAGCTCTTTGGCAACACACGCATCCACCGCCGCTCGGCCACAGACCTGGGCCTCAAACCCGCAGGTCTTGGCGCACACTTCGATCTTGTCTTCATGGACCCGCCCTACGCGCAGGGCCTCGTTCCCCTCGCGCTCGACCAGCTGGTGAGCGGCCAGTGGCTATCGCCCGAGGCATTGGTTATCGCCGAAACCGGTTCAGACGAAGCGGCGCTTGAGGCGCCGGGCTGGTCAATCCTCGACGAACGCACCTATGGAGCGGCGCGCGTCTACTTCCTCCGCAGGGGCTGACCCCGCGGCAGCGGCGCGAATGGCGACAGAACGAAGGCGAGCAGCAAGCCAAGCACCAGCACGTCTGTCGATGCCGATCCCATAATCGTGCCGAAGTCCATGACAAACAGGGCGATAGGCGGCGTCACGCCTGCGATTCCGACCAGCAGCATCGCGCCGATATTGTTCATCAGGTGGAACCCCATCGCCGCCGCCAGCCCACCCGTGCGCCAGACAAGCGCCGTCATCACCAGGCCGAGCAGCGTTGCAACGGCCACGTAGTACACCGTGAACTGTGCGTCCCCGCCGCCGTTCGCCGTATGCGCCAGCCCAAACGCCAGAGATGGCAGAAGGCCCCACACCAGCGGATGCGGGATCCGCGCAGCAAGTTGCTGTGTCAGGTAGCCGCGGAAGAACAATTCTTCGCCCGCCGTCTGAAAGAGGATCAGTACAACGAGCGGCGCAAACGCGATCAGCCAATGCTCTATCGGCAGACTCGAACGCGCGGGCGGTGGGCCCGACAGCCATATCGACCCGAGGCTCAGGGCCAGATATCCGGCGGCCAACGCCATACCGACAAGAAAATAGTCGAGCCTTATCCGCCGGTCGTGAGCAAGCACCGTCGACAGATCGCGCTTGTGCAGCAGCTTGGCGACCAGCCAGACGCCAAGCCACAGGCCCCAGAACGTCGCCAGCAAGACACCCATCGCCATGACGGCATCGAGATAGGTCAGGCTAGCTCCGCCCTGACCCATGGCCGCGCCCAACGCATCAGGGTTGACCAGACCTCCCCCGATCGCGACGAGGCCAAATGCCATCGTCCACGCCAGCCACGCCACGACCACAAGCACGCTGCCAATGGCGGTCCGCAACAGTTGCGCACGCGGACGCGCAAGGTCGACCCAACGCTGGAAGGGATGCTCCACGTCTTTCGCCTCAGGGCTTCAGGATGGTGGCGCCGATCGTCTTGCGTCCTTCGAGCGCACGGTGAGCCTCCGCCGCATCCTTCAACGCAAAGCGCTGGCGAACATCCGCCTTCACCGCACCCGACCGCATCGCGCCCCACAGGGCCGCAGCGCCGCGTTCAAGGTCGGCGCGTTGATGGGTGAAGTGGAACAGGCCCGGCCGCGTCATGATAAGCGAGCCGCCCTGGTTGAGCCGCGCCGGCGCAATTGGATCGGCCGGTCCCGACGCATTGCCATAGGTGATGAACCAGCCGCGCGGCGCCAGCGATTTCAGACTGGCCTCGGCAGACGTCTTGCCGACGCTGTCATAGACGACCGGCACGCCCTTCCCGCCGTTGAGCTGCTTCACGCGCGCCGCCACGTCTTCACCGGCAAGGATCGTCTCCCAGCAGCCATATGCCGTCGCCAGTTCCGCCTTCTCCGGCGTCGACACCACACCGATGACGCGCGCGCCCTGGGCATTGGCCCACGGCACGAGGATCGACCCAACGCCGCCAGCCGCCGCCCACACAACAATCGTTTCGCCGGGCTGGATGCGGCGGATCTCGAAGGTGAGCATCCACACCGTCAGCCCCTTCAGGAAAACCGCGGCCGCATCCTCGTCGCTCACCGCGTCGGGGATGAGCACCATCTTTTCCGCCGGCGCGTTACGGCGCGACGCATAAGACCCGGGGAGACCGTTGTAGACGACCCGGTCGCCCACCTTCAGCCCCTCCACACCCTCGCCGACCGCCTCGATCACCCCAGCCGCCTCGACGCCCAGAACCGCCGGCGTTGGCCCGGGATAAAGCCCGGTCCGCGTGTAGACATCGATGAAGTTGAGCCCGACGGCCGTCTGCCGCAGCTGCACCTGCCCCGCATCCGGCGGGCTCAGGTCGATCGTTTCGAACTTCATCTGCTCCGGCCCGCCATGGCTGTGGATGCGGATGACGTCGGCTGTGGAGGATGTGGCCATGGGCTGTCCGTGGGGTTGCGGTGAGGCTTCGGACTCATGTCTAACCCGTCCTGAGCCGAGACACGAGCATGGACCTGGTTGAGATTATCTGCGGCATCGACGAAGCCGGGCGCGGCCCCCTCGCCGGCCCAGTTGTTGCGGCCGCCGTCGTGCTCGACAAGAAGCGCCGCATCAATGGCCTCAACGATTCCAAACAGCTGACCGAGGAACGCCGCGAGATTCTCGCCGCCCGCATCAAGGAGCGCGCCATTGCCTGGGGCGTCGGCGTCGCAACAGTCGCGGAAATCGACGCTGTCAACATCCGGCAGGCAAATTTCCTTGCGATGCGCCGCGCATTCGACCAGCTGGGCATGACGCCGACCCATGTGCTCGTCGATGGCAACGACCCGCCGCCCATTCCCTGCAAGATCACCTGCATCGTCGGCGGCGATGCGCTGGAAGCCTCCATCTCCGCCGCCTCCATCCTCGCCAAGACGACGCGCGACGCGATGATGGTCGACCTTTGCGCGCGCTACCCCGGTTACGGCTTCTCGCAGCACAAGGGCTACGGGGTCGCCGCGCATCTGGAGGCGCTCAGGCGTCTCGGCCCGTGCCCTGTCCATCGCCGAAGCTTCCGGCCCGTGCGCCAGGCGCTGGGTATCGTGAATGAGCTGAACGTCGCGCGACAGTTGCCGCTACCAGATGTGACGGTGGGCTAACGCCGCCCGAACAGCTTCTCGATATCGGCCAGCTTCAGCTCGACGTAAGTCGGCCGCCCGTGGTTGCACTGGCCCGAGTGCGGTGTGACTTCCATCTGCCTCAGCAGCGCGTTCATTTCCTCGGCCGTGAGCCTGCGCCCCGACCGCACCGAGCCGCGGCAGGCCATGTTGCCCATGACCTCTTCCATACGCTCCTTCAGCGCCAGCCCCGCCTCATACTCAGCGAAGTCATCCGCAAGATCGCGGATCAGACCCTTCACATCCATCTCGCCGAAGATCGCGGGCGTCGCGCGCACGGCCACAGCTCCACGGCCGAACGGTTCGACCTCCAGCCCCATCACCAGCAACTCATCCACGCGATCAAGCACGCGCAGCGCCTCCTCCTCTGACAGCTCGACGATCTCCGGTATCAGCAGGGCCTGGCGCCGCACGCCCTCGCCCGCCATCTGCGCCTTCATGCGCTCATAAACCAGACGCTCGTGCGCGGCGTGCTGGTCGACGATCACCATGCCATCCGCCGTTTGCGCGATGATGTAAGTCTCGTGCACCTGCGCTCGCGCCACGCCGAGCGGCGGTGTGTCGGTGGAAGGTTGCGGGGCAGGCTCAACCCGCGCACTCGGCGCGCTAGCGAACGCCTCAAAGGTCGCGGGCCTGGTATCGGACATGCCGGCATAGCGAGGCGTTTCCACCACAGGCCGTGCCGGAGACCAGCGAGCCTGTCCCGAAGTCCACGGCAGAGACGGAGCCACATGGCTTGTCGCCGCGCCAAGCGCCGCACCCGCCACCGTCGTGCTCGCGCGATGCCCAGCCGCCGCGAGGGCATGCCGCAGCGCACCGATCATCAGCCCGCGCACATTCCCGGAATCGCGAAAGCGCACTTCGGTCTTTGCCGGATGAACGTTCACATCAACCTGCATCGGATCGAGATCGAGAAACAGCACCGCCATTGGATGCCGGTCACGCGCGAGAAAATCCTGATAGGCCGCGCGGATCACGCCGACCATCAGCTTGTCCTTCACCGGCCGCCCATTGACGAACAGGTATTGGTGCTGCGCACTGCCGCGATTGAAGGTCGGCAATCCTGCAAAGCCAGACACACGCACGCCCTCGCGCTCAGCGCCGATCTCCACGGCATTCTCGCGAAACTCCTTGCCCAGCACGGCGCCCAGGCGCCTCAGCCGCGTCTCGCTCGCCTCGCCATGCTCCGCCAGCAGCTTGATGACGGTTCGCTCGTCCGTCTCGAGATGGAAGGCCACGTCCGGCCGCGCCAGCGCGAGGCGACGCATCGTGTCCGCAATCGCCTGCGCCTCCGATCGCTCCGTCTTCATGAACTTCAGCCGCGCCGGCGTCGCATAGAAAAGATCGCGTACATCCACACGCGTACCGTTGCTGGTCAGCCCGCTCCACGGCGCCGGGTTCGGTCCGTCGATCCGCCCCGCATCCACGATGATCTCGAAGGCCGCATCGGCTCCGACGGCCTTGCTCAGAATGGCCAGCCGCGAGACCGATCCGATCGACGGCAACGCTTCGCCCCTGAACCCCATCGTGCGGATGTCGAGCAGGTCCACATGGCCGTCTTCATCAGCCGCCAGCTTGGACGTCGCGTGCCGCTCGATCGCCACCGGCAGCTCGTCCGCGCTCATGCCGAGCCCGTCATCCTCGACAAGCAGGCGCGTCAGCCCGCCGCCCTCGATGCGCACGCGGATAGACCTTGCGCCGGCATCAAGCGCATTCTCGATCAGCTCCTTCGCAGCAGCCGCCGGGCGCTCCACCACCTCGCCCGCGGCAATGCGGTTCACCGCATCCGGCGGCAGGCGGCGGATGCGTCCCTCAGGCGGTCTCAGGGCTGATTCGGCCATACGGGCACTCTAACGCCAGCGGCGCGGATTGGCAGGACAGCGCGACAGCGCCTACACAGCTTTCTGCCGCACAAAACCGGTCAATGCAGCGCCGGCTGGCCCACCAGCACGAAGGTGAACTGTTCAGGCTTCATGTATTCCGCCGCAACCCGGTTCAGGTCCGTCAGCGTGACGGCCTCGAAGTATGCGTTGCGGCGCTGGACATAATCTGCCGCCAGATTGTCCTGCCGGAACCCCAGCAGGTTCCGCGCGATCCTGGCATTGGAATCGAAGGCGAGCGGAAACGCGCCCGTCACATAGGCCTTGGCGTCGTCAAGCTCCGCCTGTGTTGGTCCCTCGCGCCCCAGCCGCCCGATATTCTCCCGGATCAGCGTCACGGCCTCGTCCGCCTTGTCGTTCTGGACGGAGGTCGAACCCGTCCAGCGCCAGAAATGCGTCTGCAGGCTGAGGCCCGTGCCGACGCCATATGTCAGACCGCGCCTCTCGCGCAGATCATCGCCCAAACGGGACGACAGCGCGCCGCCGCCAAGAATGTAGTTCAGCAGATAGGCCGCGAAGAAGTCCGGGTCCTCGCGGCGCACGCCCGGTCCCGAGAACATCACCAGCGTCTGAGGCTGGGCGAGTTGCTTCGCGATCGGCTCCGACAGCGCCGGACGCGCGTCCGCATCCGCAAGCGGCGCCAGAGGCGTACCCGCAGGCAAGGCGCCGAACATCTGGTCCAGCTTGGGCTTCAACTCTTCCGCCGTCATGTCGCCGACCACGATAACAAGCAGGCGGTCCTTCGTCATCAGCGTCTGCTTCAGCATTGCGATGTCGCTGCGTGACACGCGAGCGACGGTATCGGGCGTTGCTTGACGCGCATACGGATGGCCGGGGATCAGCGCGTCATTCATCGCCCGGCTCGCCAGCATCTTCGGGTCGGCTTCCCCCTGCTTCAGCGAAACAGTCAGCTCGCGCTTGGCGCGCTCGAGCGGCTCGCGGTCAAAGCGCGGTTCGGAGAGCGCCATGCGCACCATGTCGAAGCTTTCGTCCGCCGTCTCCTGCAACGTCGTCAGGCTGCACGATGTCCAGTCAATCGAGACTCCGCAGGCGAACGTCATGTTGAGATCCTGCATGCGCGCACCATATGTCGTGGTGTCGAGCTTGCCCGCGCCCTCGTTCATCAAGTAGGCCAGCACCCAGCCCGCGCCGTCGCGCCCACGCGGCTCGTTTGTCGCTCCGCCGCGCCACGCCATCTCCATTGCGATGATCGGCACATGTGATTCAGACACCAGCCACGCCGTCACGCCGCCTGGCGATGTCACGACCTGCACATCGGCGAGCGAGGCGTATTTCGCAGCCGTAACCGTCTGGCAGGCAGCAACCAGCGCCGCCATCGCAAGGCCGGCGAGGGCGCGGATCACGGCGCCTCCGGCAGCAGCAGGGCGTCGACATTGTTCACGCCCGACAGATACCGCTTCATCGCGGCTCGCACATCGGCTGCGCTGACATCCGCAATCTTTGCTTCCCGCGCCGCTATTTCCTCCAGCGTCAGTCCCGCCGTCAGCTGGACACCATACCAGTTCGCCATCTCGACCTGGTTATCCCTTCGAAACACCCCGTCTGCGGCGAGCGTCTTTTTCGCACGCGCAAGCTCCTCCTCCGTGGGGCCTCCGGCGATGAACGCATCGACGATCGCCACCGCTCGCGACTTGAGGACCTCCAGCGGCACACCCTGCGCCGGCTCCACGGTAAGGCCGGCAGGCCCCCGCGCCTCCATCTCGTGACTCCAGGCGTGGACGCTCACCGCCTCGCCGCCTTCGACCAGTTCGCGATAGAGCCGGCTCGTCCGTCCGCCGCCAAGCACCTGCATCCCCACCCGCAGCGCAGCGGCATCCGGCTGGCCAAGCGCCGCGCCGATCCAGGTCCGCTGCCAAACTACCTGCCGCACTTTCGGGTCGCTGTGCCGAACCTCGCCGGAGGCGGCGAGCGGCTTCACCTCAGGGAGGACCCGCCGCTTCAGGTCGCTACGTGGCGCAATGGCGCCGTAGGCGTCCTTCGCCAGCGGCTCCAGCTCCGCCGCCGTTATGTCGCCAGCAACCACGAGGATAGCGTTCTCGGGCCCATACCATTCGCGAGACCAGCCGAGCGCGTCTTCGCGCGACAGTGCAGCGATCTCGTTCTCTGGACCGATCACCGGGATCGCGTAGGGATGCCCGGGATAAAGTCTCGCCCACACCATCTCGTCCAACACTGCCGCAGGCTGGCTGTCCACGCTCTGCCGACGCTCGCCGAGCACGACGTTCCGTTCCGGCGTGACCTCGTCCTCGGCAAGTTGCAGGTTCACCATGCGATCAGCTTCCATCCGCATCATCTGCGGCAGCCGGTCCTTCGCGATACGGAAATGGTAGTTCGTGAAATCGTATGACGTGCCGGCATTGGCCTGTCCGCCATTGCGCGAGATCGTGCGGAAGTATTCGCCTGCGGGCAGCGTCTTCGTCGCCTTGAACATCAGATGTTCGAGAAAATGCGCTAGCCCCGCCTTGCCCGGCGCCTCGTCAGCCGAGCCGACGCGGTACCACATCATGTGCGTCACCACCGGCGCACGATGATCCGGCAGAACGACGGCCTGCAAGCCGTTCGACAGCGTGAAAGTCTGGGGCGACCAGTTGTCGGACTGGGCCGACGCAGGCGCGGCCGACAGCAGCGCAACTACCGTCAGGATGGGCAAGGCTTTCGCCCAGCGAAACATCGGCGCGTTCCCGCCTCGCTTCAAAGACCCGGCAGCTTGCTGGTCTGCTTCGGCTGGATCAGCACAGTGCCGCCGCCGGTGATGTCCTTCACCGCCTCGGACTCCGCCTTCAGACGCGCCGCCTCAGCCGCAGGGTCGATCACCGGCTCCCCCGCCGGGCCTCCCCAGTTCAGGATCGTGTCGGCAAAGCTGCGGCTCTTGCGGACCGCCTGCGAGTTATCGAAATCGACCTGAGCGCGAACCGTGCGCTCCACCGCGTCGCCGCCCGCGGCGCGCACAAATGCCTTCTCGCCTTCGCTAGCGTTGGCGCCGAGATCGACCCCGAACACCGCCACACGGGCCTGCGCTTCTGGCGACAATTCCTGCGGCCGCGCCTGACCGAGCGTCGGCGGACGAAGGTTGTATTCGGGCGGCACAGTCAGCGGGGCCTTGCGAACCACCCGGAACTCATCGGGTCCACTGGTGGACGCGCAACCCGCGAGTGTGATTGCCGTAAGGGCCACGAGGCCGAATGTGGTCTTGCGCTTCACTGAACTCTCCTATCGTGCCGCCCGTATCAGGCTGGCAAGGGTCGACTCCTACCGCTTCTAGCGCGACTGCTTGCGCCCGGCCAGAAGCTGATCCAGCAGCAAAACGCCCGCTCCAATGGAAATCGCAGCATCTGCGACATTGAAGATCCACGGGAACCCAACATCCCAGCCGCCGATGTTCCAGCCGAACCAGGGCCCCTGAAAATCAATGAAATCAACGACCGCACCAAAGATCGCCCGGTCGATCAGGTTGCCGACCGCCCCGCCAATCACCAACGACAGCGCCAGCGCCGTCAGCTTCCGCTCCGCCCGAAGCAGCCAGATCGTGAACCCGATGGCGATGCAGGAGATCACGGCGAAGAGCCCCCAGCGGGCGAGCCCCTCGGCCTGCATGGCCCCGAAGCTTACTCCCCGGTTCCAGATCATCGAGAAATCCATCAGGGGCGACAACTCGATCCGGCCGCATGGCGCGGCTGCTGTCAGGCAGTCGATCGCCCGGAATTCCGGCGTGCCCAGCACCCATGCCTTGGTCAGCTGGTCCACCACCACGATCGCGATCACAAGGGGAATGCCCCAGCGCCAGGCCGTGGTCATCTTCTCGCGCGAAAGCCAGTCCATCGTCAAAGCCATCCAACTACCTCAAACGCCACGATACTCACGAACGGCCGCCGCGTCCCTCGGGGTGATGTCGGGATAGGAGGGATCAGCCGTCGCGGGATCGAAGTACTTCCAGGACCGTGCGCACTTCACACCGGGCGCGCGGCTGCTTGTCACCGAGATGCCATCACCACCTGCAACCAGCTCCGCCTGCGATGTGATGAAGATCTCGGCTGCATCCTCGCCGTCAAACGTCTTAAGCAGCTCAGGCTCACCGACCATCACCGAAACCGAAGCTTCCAGCGACGACCCGATGCGCTTCTCGCGCCGCTCGATTTCGAGTGCTTCCGTCACTGCCTTGCGTACGCGGAACACGCCATCCCAACGCGCTGCGTGGGCCGCATCGAGCCAGCCCGACGGCGTCTCCGGGAACAGCTGCAGGTGCACCGACCCGTTGCCCGGATAGCGCTGCTCCCACGCCTCCTCGCAAGTGAACACCATCACCGGCGCGAACCAGATCGTCAGGCGCCTGAACACCTCATCCATCACCGTCCGGCACGCACGCCGGCGCAGCGAGGATGGCGCGTCACAATACAGGCTGTCCTTGCGGATATCGAAATACACCGCAGACAGGTCGACGACGCAGAAATTCACCAGCTCGTGGAAGGCCTTCTTGAAGTCGTAGGCCGCGTACGCATCGCGCACCACCTTGTCGAGTTCGGCCAGCCGGTGCAGTACCCAGCGCTCCAGCCCGGGCATGTCGGCATGCGCGACACGCTCTGACTCGTTGAAGCCATCCAGCGCGCCCAGAAGGTAACGCATCGTGTTGCGCAGCTTGCGGTAGATGTCGCTGTTCGCATTGAACAGGTTCCAGCCG
>CAIMMO010000221.1 GCA_903842595.1 uncultured Alphaproteobacteria bacterium | reverse complement strand
CTAACGTTCTCGCCTGTGAACGCGAAAGATCGCATCTGGGAGGGTGTCATGTATCTCTATGGAATTGACACCATGGAGGCCCCCGGGCAGTACCTTCACACCGAGGAAGACATCCGATCGGCCATGGCCGCGACGCTGGGTAGCTGATCGACTCCTGCCGCTTGCGACGCCCGCCCTGCGCGGGCGTTGTTCTATGAGCCCGCTGCGATGCGCCTGACCGCCTCAGCCGCATCGACGATGTCGATGCCCTGATGGCTGCCCAGGGGCAGCAGATGCTTGCGATCCCCCGAGACGATCAGATCAGCGCGCGCTGCGATAGCGGCGGCAATGACCTGATCATCATCGACATCGCCAGCCACCACGCGCGGCACGCTTGCCGGCTCCACCAGTTCGATGGCCTCGACGAAATCGGCCAGCACCTCGCGCGCTGATCGGCCGATCAAGGCCAGCCGCTTGGTGGCTGACGGCCGGGTGAGCACATCGGCCAGTTCTTCGAGCAGCGCCGTGCTGCTGTAGAGCTGGATGCTGGAGCGCTGGCCGATGGTGGCCAGCAAGTGATGCGGCGTACCGCGCCACAGCAGCGCCGACAACACCACGTTGGTATCAAGAACGATCCGCACCCGAACCCTTGCTGGTTGATGCAGCTTGCCGCGCCCGGCGTTCTGCCCGTGCCGCATCGATCTCGGCGGCGATCTCGTCCTCGCTCATCGGCGCCGCGCCGGCCGCTTCCAATGCCGGCGCGATGGCCAGCAGGCGATCGAGCGCACTGCGCTTCCTGGCCTTGGTGGCCAGGAACTCCACGAAGTCTTCCACCTCGGCCACCTGCTGCGGCGACAGCGTGCGGATCTTCGACAGCAAGCTCTGTTCGACGGTTGCATTCATGGTCGCTCTCCTGGCCGGCGGTCAGCGCGCCAGCGCCTGAAGCTGCTTCTTGGTCAGGAAGGCATCGAGCAGCTTCTTGACCACGTTCTTGTCTTCGTCGGGCAGTTGCTCGACCTCCTGAAACTGCTTCAACAGTTCCCGATCCTCGAAGCGCGCCTTGGCGGCCTCATGGGTGGCGCCATCGAGCAGGTAGTCGCTGGTCACGCCCAACGCATCGGCCAGGCGCATCAGCGTGTCTCCGCTGGGGCGTGAGGCCTCGCGCTCAAAACGCCCGATGTGGGTGTAGTGCAGCCCGGCCAGTTGCCCCAGCTCGGTCTGCGACAGGTTCTTGCTCTTGCGCAGCTCGCGCAGCCGCTGCGCGAAGCCTTCCAGCGTCTCAGCCATATCCAGCACTCCAGCCACCAAAACGGTGTTCGATCGAGCCATGGTGCCGCATTTGCGCAGGGAAATCGGCGCTTGCATGCACGACTCTGCATCGCAAGTGCTTGAAATGCTAAAGCACGCCCGCTGGATTCTCAAGCACATTTGCTTGATGCAAAAAACATTCTTCCGAGGTGACCCATAGTTCCTGATCGCGCAGGCCAACGGGCTCTCCAGCGACGCGGACCTCAGAGCCGGGCAGACGCTGAACGTGCCCAATCGGGTCACCAACCTCTACGCCTCGGCGCAGACGGTCAGACCGTACTCGCCAGGGGAGATCGTCGGCGATACCACCCCCACCTTGCCCGATCCCCCGCCCCCGCCTCCCCCGCCCCAGGGACGAGGGGGGTGTGGCGGGTTCGGGCAGGTGCTGGTGATGGTGGTGAGTATTGCGGTGGCCGCGGCGATGCCTGCGGTGGCGCCGGCGCTCCAGGGCATAACCGGTACGCTGGTCGGCGCCGCCGTCGGCAACGTCGCCGGACAGGTCGTGGGCAACATCGCCGGCGTGCAGAAGGGCTTCAACTTCCGCTCCCTGGCCATGAGCGTCGCCTCGGCGGGGATCGGCTACGGCATCTCCGGCGGCGGGGCGCCGGGCGCGAAGAGCCTCGCGGACAGGCTATTGCCCGGGAGCCTGGCGACAGGATTCGCCGGGGCTGCGTTCAATGCCGCCGCCGGCAGCCTCCTCGGACAGGGTGCGGCGATCCTGGTCGGCGCACAGCAGCGATTCGACTGGCGCGCGGTGGCCGCAGCCGCCGTAGGCGGCGCCGCAGGAAGTGCGCTGGGCAGCGCGCTCGGTGAAACCTCGATGGCGCGCGTCGGTGAGCAGGTCGGGCGCAACATCGTCTCCCAGGCGGTGGCCAACCGCGGACGGGTGAACTTCGCCCAGGTCGCGGGCGATGTGTTCGGGAATATGCTGGGCAATGCCCTTGCAGCTCAGTTCGCCAGGACAGAGCAGCAAGGCATCCGCCTGCGCGAGTCGCAGGTCCAGGCCTTCGGGCCGCAATTCGCCGGCGCGAATATGTCACTGGACACCGACCAGCAATCGGCAGGGACGGGCATCAACGGCTCTGCCAACGGCGGGCGACTGTTCGACTCGGCTACGGCGGCTTGGCGCCCTAGCTGGGCAGCTGACCAAGAAGCCGCTGAACGAACGATGTCCGAGCTGTCAGCGGGTGAGACCGTTCAAGCGATTCACCGGCGGGACGAACTGGCGAACTTTGTCGACAGAGTGAACAGCTTCGTTGACGAACAATCGCGCCCCGTATTGGTCGCCAGCAACGGTAGCCCGAGTCTCGGGCGGCGAATTCTGAGTAGCGAGCCCCTTCAGAAACTGCGAGAGCTTGCTCTGGGACTCTCCAATGGCCTCGACGCGGGTAGAGGCATAGCGGTAGGCAAGTACAACGAGGGCATCGCGGCGATCAGAGACCTCGCAGTCGACTTCGCTGCGAGTGATCCGACGACGATCAAGACGCTCGCTGCCCATCTTGCGACGACTGCAAACGATTGGTTGGGACGCGATGGGCCGCTCAACGCAGCGGAGATTCTGGCCACTCCGGTGGCGACGGCATCAGGCATGGTGCGTGCCGCAGCCAACGCGACCGAGATTCCCGATCTCCTTGACCGGCTGGGCGACATCAAGGGCGATCGCAGTCCAAGCAATCCCCTGGTACGCACGGTGCTTGGCGAGGCAGTTCAGATGGGCCTCAGGGTAGAGCAGGCAGGGCAAGGGGTCCTTGCCTCCTACCTGAGGCGGACTGGACGGCTACTGGAAGGCATCGGGACGGGCGCTGGCGCTGAGTTAGCGGTGAAGGCAGTGTTCCACGCCTCACGCTTGTTCAGCGAGGTGACGCTCGGCGACTTCAGTCCGGCGGGCGAGAAGATCTTTGACCTGAAGAATTCCAGCGACAACGGAATTGACATCCTCGTGCGCGAAAAGGATAGT
>CAIMMO010000220.1 GCA_903842595.1 uncultured Alphaproteobacteria bacterium | reverse complement strand
GGACGGCCATTGCTGGCCGCCCCCCGCACAGATCCGGACGTGCGGAATTCCCGCATCCGGCTCCTCGCGAGAGTGGATGACGTCAAAGCGAAGTGATGCTTTGCCGTACGCGCTCGAGCGCCTGTGACACGCGCGCCCGGCTCAGAGTCCGGTGCGTGCTTTGCTCGTTCGCGTTCCTCTCGCGCGCTGTCCTTGGCTCCACCAACTCCGCCCCCGGTTTCCCGGCTTTGTTCGTCGGCTTCGCAGCTACTACGACAGCGTCAGACTTCTCACGGCCGTGCATCATCGGCTTCGGCTCCTCGCCTTCCCGATGCGGGCCAGAGACGATGCGTTCTGCCATCGCCCATGGTCAGCCATGAGATCTCCCAGTTCCTGCACAAAGAGCGTCTTCGCATGCCAGGTTCGACGACCACGCCGGGCTGGACGGGCGCTCGCAGATGGCGCGCCCTCCCATATTGCCTTCCGCTTCCCGCAAAGCGTCGGCGCCCAGGATGAGACGAATTTCGCGGCTCAATGCCCGGCCTACGATCTCCCCTGCCGACGCTTCGCTGGCGCGCTCGCGCGCGCCCACGCACGGCTCGGGGCCGATGTGGTTTGCTACTCCTTCATCGCAGTGGACTTGCACCACCTACTCCTTGCCAGTCTCCTGGCGCTCGCGGGAGTTCGCCCAAAAGTTGCCATGGACGCGCTGCGCCTGCTCCGAATATGTTGCGGCAGGTCAAAATCGACCCATCCCGTGAATTGCCCACCTATGGTGCCCGACGCATGACGAGCTGGAGACCACCGCTCTGCGTTGTTCTTGGTGTTCTGGGGGTCTGCCTCTTTCCGCTTCTCTCATCCTGTCGTCAGTCGACAAGCGATGACCGGCAATCTTCAGTTTCATTGGAAACCCCATCACAACCTCAAGTGCCAGCTGAGCGGTCGTATTTCGCTTTCGATTCGAACGGGGTTCAGACAATGTTCGTGCGCGCAGAGGCGCGGCCAAACGAGATCTTCCTCTTCGACAAAACCTTGGGCACAACGGCTCGGTACGTTCTACCGGCTCCACTATTCGTGGATCGCGGCGATATCGCGATCTCCTTGAATGGCGAGTTCCTTGCGGCAATTGCGCGAGCCGAGCCCCCGGTTGGCGGCCGTCCGGCGCACAATCCGTCCGAACTCCTCCTAATCTCGACCCGGGATGGGTCTGCGCGCTCCATTGGCGCCAACGCGGAACGTGCGTTCTTTTTCCCGAGATTCACACAGCGCGACCGGGAGCTCCTTTACTGGGGAACGCTAGATCATTTGCCAGGCTGGCATTTCGATGGTGCGGCAGCCCCCAGTTCCGATGTCACGCTCTACGCTGCCTCGACCATTAGCACCGCCGAGTCGCTGAAGTTTCTTGCCAAGCAACTGGATACCGGAGCTGCTACCTGCCCCGTCGAGGAGCTACTTCCTCTGGTGTTTGAAATTCCAGCCCAGTTCGCGCCATACGAACGCGGAAGCACATCCGGCATTGTCGCCGAGTCGGCCGACATCTTGACCCGAGATATACGATGTCTGCAGAGCAAGCTGACTGGAACGGGCTTTAACAGGACGACCAAAACATTTGGCCTCGCAATTCCAAAGAACGCCTCCCTCTATCTCGAGTTTGACAAGCCAACTCAGGCGACCGCTGAAATCATTCCGCGTCCCCTGGCCACGCCTGGTGATGCCCGCGTCATCGGCGCGACGGCCAGAAACGAATTGACCTGGAAGAGCGCCAATTCCTTTTGGATTGCCGGTAGAACGACCGAAGCTGAAACATTTATCGGGCTGGCCGCTGCAGAGTATCCGAAGATGACGGTTTCTGGGACGAACTTTGTCGAAGTTATTGCAAGTGGGTCACCCGGCGAGATCGCCCAGCTTAAGGCCTGGGACATGTCCGGGCAGCCAACAACGACCAACATCATACCGATGTCGAGAGAAACCTACGCGGTCACAATCGCACGCTAAGCCAGAGACGGGGACTCTGCCGTGCCGATGACCTGCCACACGATTTTCGGGCCTTCGCAAGCTTGAATGGCGACCGGCAGTTTTGGGCCCCAACTTCACGGCCTGGTCTAGGTTACCAATGGCTGCCGCGCTCAGAAGTTGCCGGTCGCTTCTGCCCTGCTGATCAGGCCGGACTTCGCCCAAGAGCTGCCAGTCGTCGTGCCCTAGCGAGCCCAGTTGTTCATGCTGGCGACTTGCCTTTCCGACATGGAGGACGAGAATAGCTGCAGCAGCTAACGAGGGGCCAAAGGTGCGCGCAGCGGCTAGGACGGCCTTCTTGGCGCTGGCAGCGGTGCTTCTCGCGCCGTCTTGCATGGGCTCACAAGAGCCCGATTACTTTGCAGAGGGTGACGCGGCTTATATCCGAAAGGACTATGGGGAAGCCGCGCGACTGTTGCGCCTTGCCGCTGATAAGGGTGACGTGCGGGCCCAGTATAACCTCGGATACCTGTACGAGCGTGGCGAAGGCGTGCCCAAGAGCGACGTCGAGTCGGTTCGTTGGTATGCGCTGGCCGCGGCGCAGGGCGATGCGATGGCGCAGTCCAATCTCGGCATCAAGTACGCCAACGGCGAAGGTGTAGCCCAGAACGACGTCGAGGCTGTCCGTTTGTATCGGCTGGCATCCGAGAAGGGCAATGTGCCGGCGCAGTACAATCTCGGCTACGCTTATGCCGAAGGCAAAGGCGTCGCGAAGAACGAAATCGAGGCCGTACGTTTTTATCGAAATGCCGCCGAGCAGGGTCATGCGCCAGCGCAAGGCGCTCTTGGATCCATGTACGACAGTGGCAGAGGAGTAGCTCAGAACTATGCTGAGGCGGCGCACTGGTATCGGCTTGCTGCCGAGCAAGGCCATGCGCAGGCGCAGCGCGTCCTCGGATACATGTATGCGCACGGCGAAGGCGTGGCCGAGAACAATGTCGAGGCGTACAAATGGAGTGACCTTGCCGCGGCGACCGGCGACCAAGACGCTATCGCGGCGAGGGAGAATTTGTCCGCGAAGATGACTCAAGCGCAGATCGCAGAAGCCGAAAGGCTTTCGGCAGCTTTTCACCCAAAAGAATAGCCGGGCTGCTCCGGGCTCCCATGGCTCTCACCAGCTTACCGCGTCTTACTGAGCAATGGCCGGTATGGGCCCCAGTAACGCCGTAGGTAATGTTTGGTCCCACTGTCCAAAGACGGGGGGTAATCCGGCCAGAGGAATACGGCCAGGTTCGCAGGATTTCACCTTGGACTGAGTTGGAGATCGCCGCCTCCACCGCGTCACATGTGAGGGCAGCGGCCTTCGGTCTTGCTGCTCAGGTACCCCCCGCAAAGAAAGGGCGGGCCAAATCTCTGGCCGATCCTCGTGGCTCCGACGGCGCGATCTCTACTCGGCCGCGACCGCAACTCCTCCCGAGCCAGTCAACTCAAACCTGCCCGCACGCACAGGCGTAACCACCAGGTCCGGAATCAGCCTGTTCGTGCCAATGCCTCGCCAACCTTGACGGCGTGCTCGTCGCTCTTCAGCTTCGCATATCCGAGTGCGCCAAAGCGTCTCTAGCGCCCTGACTATGCTCTCGTCGGCCCGTTCCACCACTGTCTCGCGTGCCGCGCGAGCGCTGGCTTTCCGGCCATTTCCGAGCATTTCCGGCGCGATTCCCGCTTTGCTTGGGCGATGGAAGAATCAGCACCCGCATTCAGGAGATTGATTATGCTTGCCCATCTGCCCGTTGAAATAGTCGAAGCCAAACCCGCTATTCGTCGCCAACAACTTCGTGACCTCGTGCCGCTAGCCGACACCACGATCTACGAGATGGAACAGCGTGGCGAGTTCCCGAAACGCTTCTACCTGACGCCGCGTTGCCCAGTCTGGGATCTGGGAGAAATCAACCATTGGGTCGCCTCACGACGGGCGGCTGCCGGCCTAGCTCCGCCGCCGCATCCGGATGTGCGGCGGCGGAAGTCACGTCCTGTACGCGCCTAGGCGTGTGGGTCATGCGCAACCAGCGCAACGGCTGGCGGCATGAATACGGCGATGTACTTCTCGCCCTTGATCCAGGCGTCGACCATGTTGGCCCATTCCTGCATCATGTGACGACGCTGCGGCTCGTACTCAGCCTTGTTGTACACACCGCGGACCGTTCGCCCGTGCTCATGCGCCAGGCATTTCTCGATCCAGTCGCTGTTGAAGCCGACCTCGTTGAGCAAGGTGGAGGCGGTCCGCCGCAGGTCGTGTACCGTAAACGGCGCGAGGGGCAGATCATCGTCCTTCGCGATCTTCGCGATAGCAGCGGTGACGCGGTTGAAGACAACCCGGCACATCGGCTCGGCAGCCTCGTAACGCGAAGGCAGTAGATACCGAGAATTGCCCGCGCAGGTTTTCAGCGCGATCAGAATGTCGATCGCTTGTTCAGACAGGTAGACGTTATGCGGCTTGGACTTCTTCATGCGTTCCTTCGGAATGGACCAAACCCGATTCTCGAAATCAAATTCGTTCCACGTTGCTTCCAATAACTCGCTCTTGCGGACCATGGTGAGCAGAAGGAGTTTCATCCCGAGGCGGATTGTTGGCATGGTTGCGACCCGCTCGATCAGCCTGAAGGCAATTCTGATCTCGCTTGGCGAGAGGGACCTGTCTCTGATCTGAAACGTTGCGATGGATGAAGGAGCGACCGCGTCCGCCGGGTTGGCGATCATCTCGCCTTGAAGGACCGCAAAGCCGAAAATCTGCTTCACGATATCACGCACGTGGATCGCCGTAGCCGGCGCCCCGCGGCTTTTGACCTTGTTGCACAGCGCCCGCAGATCGTCGGGCGTGATTTCGGTCATGAGCCGGCTCTTCCATGCCGGGGCGATATCCCGGTCATAGATGTGCCGCCGCATGTCCCGGGTCGACTGGGCGATCTTCGCTTCCCTGAAGTAGTAGTCTCCCCACTCCCCAAGAGAGAGCGCGGTTGAGACGCGGCGCTTCTCGCGCTGCTTTTCCTGGGCGGGAGAGCGGCCAGCCTTGGCCGCTTTGCGGGCTTCAATGCATCGCTCGCGGGCCTCCGCCAGCGTGATCCCATCGCGACCGTATTGCCCAATGGTGAGCGTCTCGCGTCTCCCGTGCAGCCGGTAGTCGAGCCGGAAGACGATCGTGCCCGTGGTTTTGACCAGGGCATACATACCGTCACGGTCCGAGACTTTGTACGTTTTGTCCTTTGATTTCAGGTTCTTGAGTGCAGTGTCGGTCAGCATTTTCCGCTCCTTTTTGGATGCGGCGAGGCAGAAAAACGGGGCTGAAAGACCGTCAGCCAAAATACCGTCAAAACTCACCTATCCGCTTGATTTCACAGTGTATTTCGATCTGAACGTGCGGAAATGGCGGGAAAGGGTCGTGACGGTGCGGGCTCATTCGGCTTGCGCCGATGCCACCACGCCGTCGCGCATACCGCCAGGTCGTCACGCTGCTCGGCGAACGGTTGCGATAGATGTCGATTGGATTTCTGCTGGAGTTTCAGAGCCCTAGGCTGGATCACCGACTGAGCGGCGAACTACCGGGAAGAGCTCTGAATCATTCCCACTCAATCGTTCCCGGCGGCTTGCTCGTGACGTCGTACACCACGCGAGAGACGCCCTTCACCTCGTTGATGATGCGCGTCGCGCACCGGCCGAGGAAGCTCATGTCGAACGGATAGAAGTCCGCCGTCATCCCGTCGGTCGATGTCACCGCCCGCAGCGCCAGCACGCTCTCATACGTGCGCGCATCCCCCATCACGCCCACTGAACGTACGGGAAGAAGCACGGCGAATGCCTGCCAGATCTTGTCGTACAGCCCGGCCTTGCGGATCTCGTCGAGATAGATTGCATCTGCCTTCTGCAGGATCGCCACACGCTCCGGCGTGATCTCGCCGGGAATGCGGATCGCCAACCCCGGCCCTGGGAACGGATGTCGCCCCACCAGCGTCTCCGGCATGCCTAGCTCCCGCCCCAGCGCGCGCACCTCGTCCTTGAACAGCTCTCGCAACGGTTCCACCAGCTTAAGGTTCATCTTCTCGGGTAGCCCGCCAACATTGTGGTGCGACTTGATCGTCACAGACGGCCCGCCATCGAACGACACGCTCTCGATCACGTCAGGATAAAGCGTGCCCTGCGCCAGGAACTGCGCTCCCTCCACCTTCTTCGCTTGCGCCTCGAATATGTCTATGAACGTCTTGCCGATGAACTTCCGCTTGGCTTCCGGGTCTGTCATGCCTGCGAGCCCGCCAAGAAAGGTCTCGCCTGCATCCACGTGCACCAGCGGAATGTTGTAGTGTCCGCGGAACAGCTTCACGACCTCATCGGCTTCGTTCGCACGCATCAGCCCGGTATCGACAAACACGCATGTCAGCTGGTCGCCGATCGCCTCGTGGACCAGCACGGCCGCCACCGATGAATCGACCCCGCCTGAAAGCCCGCAAATCACGCGCCCCTTGCCGACTTGCGCCTTGATCTTAGCGACCTGTTCGGCGCGCAACGCCGCCATGCTCCAGTCGCCCTTCATGCCGGCGATCTTCTTCACGAAGTTCGAGAGGAGCTTCGCTCCGTCCGGCGTGTGCACCACTTCCGGGTGGAACATCGTCGTGTAGTAGCGCCTCGCCTCATCCACCGCGATCGCAAACGGTGCGTTCTCCGAAGTGCCTACAACCTTGAAGCCCTCCGGCAGCTTCGTCACGCGGTCGCCATGGCTCATCCAAACCGGATAGCGCTTGCCGACTTCCCAGAACCCGTCGAACAGTGGCGAGTCTTCCTGGATCTCCACGTCCGCGCGTCCGAACTCTGCCGCGTGCCCGCCTTCCACAATGCCTCCCTGCTGAACAGCCATCGTCTGCTGACCGTAGCAGATGGCCAGGATCGGCACGCCCAGCTCGAATGCAATCTGCGGCGCCCGCGGCGACTTTTCGCGCGTCACGCTGTCGGGCCCACCGGAAAAGATCACCGCCTTGGGATTAAACCCGGCCCTGATCACCGCCTCGGCCCGATTGTAGGGGTGAACCTCGCAGTAGATCCCCGTCTCCCGCAGCCGCCGCGCGATCAGCTGCGTCACCTGGCTGCCGAAATCGATGATCAGCGCACGTTCGTGACCGTTGGAATCATAGCTGTGAGGGGTGGGTGTGTTGATCGCCATGGCGGAAATAGAAGGGGTTCAGGCCGGGCGTCAATCCTGTCGCGTTACCTTCCGCTGGAAGACAGGCGCTCACCCCATCGCCCGCGCGCGGAACCGGTTCATCAGAGACGCAAGCTCATCGGCCGAGAGCCCGTACGTATCAGGCAGCATGCCACTATGCCCGATCATGTGCTTGTTGGCTGCCGCCAGCTTGGGCTTTGCCGCGTCATCTTCCGCCGAGCTGAATCCGACGAACTTGTTCACCCCGACCCGTACAGGGTCGAAGGTCGAACAATCCTTCCACTTCCGTGTGAAGCTTCGGAACAGCGTCACGCACGTGAACGCGTCACGGCCCAGATCGAGCCGCGACGCAATGCCGATCACGTTCAGCAGCGCGATAATCGCCGCCACGCCGAAGAAGATGCCGACCACCCAGCGCATCGCCGGAAAGAAATCCTCCATCGCCCACATTGCGGCCGATGAAAGTGTCACCGCCACCACCAGAAGCGCCAGCCACCGCGTGCGACTTGGGCGCAGCGTCATCATCTCCGCCAGATCGCTCACCCTGCCCTCCGCATAACGGCCATGTAGAAGCCGTCCGTCCCCGCCGTGCGCGGCGTCAGGCGAACCGAGCCGTCGGGCCGCCGGCACTTCCGCACCAGCTTCGCCCCAGCCTCTGTCAGCTGCCCCGACCGCACAGCTGCATCCGCAGCATCATCCGGGATAAAATCGGGCCGATCAGCAAGAAAGCTCGTCACCTGGTCCTCGTTCTCCTCCATAAGGAAGGAGCACGTCACATAGACCAGCCGCCCGCCCGGCTTCACATAGTTGCACGCCGTGCGCAGGATGATCGCCTGATCCTGAATTCGTTTTGCCAGTGCGTTCGGCTGCACCCGCCACTTCGCATCAGGCTTGCGTCGCCACGTGCCCACGCCCGTGCACGGAGCATCGATCATCACGAGGTCCATCTTCAGGTCAAGATCGTCCAGCGATGCATTCTCCTTGGGATGCCTGAGCTGCACATTGCGGATGCCCGCCCGCTCAATCCGCGGGATCAATGCTGAGAGGCGCTTACCGTCGATATCGTGGCTGAAGATCTGTCCCTTGTTCTGCATCATGGCGGCCATGGCGATCGTCTTGCCGCCCCCGCCCGCACAATAATCCAGCACCTGCTCGCCCGGCGCCGCACACGAGACTGCCGCCGCGATCTGGCTGCCCATGTCCTGCACCTCGACCCAGCCCTTCGAATAAGCCGGGATCGCCTCGACACTCTCGCCGCGCTCTATCGAATCCGCCGTCGGAATCCGGAAGCCATTCTTCAGCTCCGGCATCTGCTTCGCCTTCACGCCCTCAAGCGCGCGCCCCGCCTTCTCCGCATCGGACTTCAGCGTGTTAACCCGCAGGTCGACCGGCGCACGCGCCGCCATGGCCATACCCTCGACCACCGCATCCGGCCCGAACGCCCGCGCCAGATGCGGCGACAGCCATTCAGGGTAATCACCCTGCACATGCGGCGGCGCAGCCGGGTTCGGCGCCATCAGCAAGTTTTCGCGTTCCCTGCCCTGCAGCGGCGGCGGCGCATGATCGTCCTTAAGCGCCTCCTCGATCTTGCGGACATCCCATCCCCACGCATGTTTCAGCGCACCCAGCGCCAGCACACGGGCGCCTGTCGCCTCCATCGCATGCTCGATCGAATTCTTGCGGCGCAGCGCATCAACCACCAGCCCCGAAATCCACGCCCTGTCCCGCGCGCCCGCAAACCGCGACTTCTTCCCCCAGTCGCGCACGGCCTCCTTCACCGGCGTGCGCCTCTCCAGCACATCGCGCAGCACCTCTATCGCCGCCTGGATCTTCCCGCCGTCTCTCAAGGATGTGGTCCCACGCCGCCATGCCTGCTGGTCAGCGCCCGGCCGATCGCCCGCACATCCTGCAGGATCGCAAGCTCCCCCACGATGATTGCGTCCCCGGGCGCGCGCTCCTTCGCCATCACCAACATGGGACACCCCTGCCAGTCCGGCCCCACCAGATCGACAATCTCCTTTCGCGGTCGCGGGAAGCCGATCCGCCGCACCTCGATCTTCTCGTCCCAGTGCGGATTGACCAGCAGGGCGCCCTCAAGGGTCGCGCAGTCATTGCAGTACCACTCGAAGCCGCCATCCTGAAAAGGCGCGGCGAGGATGAACAGGGTGTCTTTCATGGCGCCGTCTTAACTCCGGACGGCCGTCCTGTCTCCCCCGCCTACACCACCAGCAGCGCCTTCACGATCGCCGCAGGCCGGTCTGCCTCGGCGAGCTTGAACAGCTCCAGCCACTTTACGCCAGCGAAGAAATACTCGAAATCTTCAGGCGACTGCGCTTCCGCGATGAACACCCGCAGCATCGGCTTCTTGTAACTGCCGGCCAGGTAGACCTCCCGCTTGATGTGATCGCTCTCGACCGCGTTTGGGCTGCATATGACCATGACGCCGGTCGCCCCCTTGATGCCGCGCACGATCTCGCCCGCCCAGTTCTCACCGGGCGCAATCCCGCCCTTGTCGATCCTGACCTCACGGCCCGCGCCCTTCACCACCTGCACGACCCGCTTGACGGATGCACTGTCCGCGCGGGCGAACGAGATGAAGAGCACGGCCGCGGCGGGCGAGGTGGCTGCGCCGGGGGCGGCAGGGGTAAGCACCTGCTCGCTCGCCGCCTCAGCCGCAGACCGGGCGGCCTTCTTCGCCTTCCGAACGCCGAACTTGGTTCCTTCCCGCGCGCGTTCTTATGGCGGCTGCGGAGACTTCCAGAACGCCTCGCTTCGCGCGACCAGCGCCGCGTTCATCGCCTCCTTCCCCGCGCACGCCACGTGGGGCCAGAGACCGAGCGTCCGCCCGCTTTCGAAGCTCGCATCTGTTGCCGTAAGGTCGAGCGTTGCGAACGGCAGAATGGCGTGATCGAGCTTGACCAGCACAAGCCGCCCGTCGGCCCATGCGTCCAGCATCAGTTTTTCCATCATCATGCGATGCGTGCCAAACACGCTTTTCTGCAACCACAGCGCGACCACAACATCGCTGTCCTGCCGATGCCGAAATCCTTGCGCGCCGGTCTCCGTATCCGCGACCAGCCCCTGCTTCTTCAGGAAAGCCTTCAGGTGGCCAGCCGCCGCCTCGTCAGCATCGGCATGGGCAATGAAAACGAACATGGACGCGTTACGGGCCCCTACCCCTCAGCCGAGGCTGAACCGGCCTGACTGACAATGGGCTTTTGCGTAACCTTGCAGGCCGGCCAGTTCTTTGCGCCCGCCGAAGATCACCCGGTGAGCAAGGGCGTCACAATCATGCCGAGCCCGGCAATGCTGACGACCCACACCACCGATCGCAGCACGGGTACGCCGAATGCATAAAGCGGCACATAAACGATGCGACCTGCCAGAAAGATTTGCGCGCCAAGCGCTGTCTGTGCGCTTTCGCGTCCCGCCACATGCGCGATCAGTACGGCAGCTATGAAGATGGGCAAGGTCTCGAACAGGTTGTCCTGCGCGCGCTTCAGCCGCTCGGCGACCGGCGACAGCGGCGGCGTCGCCCCGTCGCGCGCGCTCATGTTCCACTTGAGCCCGTACTGACCCGTCCGGGCAAAGTCGAACAACAGGATCTGCACAAATGCCAGCACCAGCGTCCATGCAAGGACCGTCAGCTCAATACTCAAGGTGCGTTCTCCCGATTTTCAGCCTAGCCATTCTGCAGCGAGTAGTTCGGCGCCTCGCGCGTCATCTTCACGTCGTGGACATGGCTCTCGCGCAGACCGGCATTGGTGATCTGGATGAATTGCGCCTTCTCGTGCAGCTCGGATACCGTCTTTGCGCCGACATAACCCATCGCGGCGCGCAGGCCGCCAGCCATCTGGTGCAGGATCGGCCCGACCGGTCCCTTGAACGGCACCTGCCCTTCAATGCCTTCCGGCACCAGCTTCTGCTGTGCGACGTCCTTCTGGAAATAGCGATCCGCCGACCCGCGCCCCATCGCGCCCAGCGATCCCATGCCGCGATAATCCTTGTAAGGACGCCCCTCATAGAGGAACACCTCGCCTGGCGCCTCCTCCGTCCCCGCCAACATCGATCCCATCATCGCCGACGAGGCGCCTGCCGCCAGCGCCTTGGCGAAGTCACCCGAGAACTTGATGCCGCCATCCGCGATCACTGGCGTTCGCGTCGATTCAGCAGCCTTTGCACAGTCGGCAATCGCCGTCAGCTGCGGCACACCCACACCCGCGACGATCCGCGTCGTGCAGATCGAGCCCGGCCCGATCCCCACCTTCACCGCATCCGCGCCCGCATCGATCAGCGCCTTGCAACCATCGCCCGTGGCGACGTTGCCCGCGACCACCTGAACCCGGTTCGACAGCTTCTTCACCCGTTCCACGGCCATCAGCACGGCCCTCGAATGCCCATGCGCCGTGTCGATCACCAACGCATCCACGCCCGCATCGATCAGCGCCTGGCTGCGTTCGAACCCTGCATCGCCCACGGTCGACGCTGCTGCCACGCGCAGCCGCCCCTGCTCGTCCTTGCAGGCGTTGGGGTTGGTCTGGCTCTTCTCCATGTCCTTGACGGTCAGCAGTCCGACGCAGCGCCCGTCTTCGTCTACAACGATCAGCCGTTCGATCCGATGCTTGTGCAACAGTCGCCGCGCCTCCGCCGGGTCCGCACCAACGCGGATGGTGACAACCTTCGTTGTCATGAGCTGCGACACGGGCATGTTATCATCTTCTGCGAACCGCACATCCCGATTGGTCACGATGCCCAGCAGCTTACGCGGCACGCCCTCCGGCCCCGGCTCGACAACCGGGATGCCCGACACCCGTAACCGCTCCTTCAGCACGCGCAGCTGGCGAAGCGTCACGTCCGGCGTCACCGTCACGGGATTGATCACCATCCCGCTCTCGAACCGCTTGACCCTGCGCACCTGCTCGGCCTGCTCTTCAACAGAAAGATTTCGGTGAATGACGCCGATCCCGCCGAACTGCGCCATGGCGATGGCGAGCCCCGCCTCCGTCACGGTGTCCATCGCGGCCGAGACGATCGGCACGTTGATGGCGATCTCCCGCGTCAGGCGCGAGCGAATATCCACTTCTCCGGGAATGACTTCGGACGGGCCCGGCTCCAGCAACACATCGTCGAACGTGATGGCTTGGCGGATACGAATTGAAGGGGGGTGCTGTTCCATAGACCCGTCTATCGATTCTCTCCCCCCTTGGGAAGTGGCCTCGAACAACGCACTTGCCGACTGCGAGCTGACGCGCCACCAGTGCGTATCAGGGCCAACGCGCCCCGCGGAAATCCTCCATGCCGTCCGGCGTCTACACAGCCATTTTCGACCTCGACGGCGTGTTGACCTCCACCTCGGCCCGGCACGAACAGTCATGGGCAGACGCCGCCCGCGTCTTCAACATCCCCGTCACCGACGCCGCACTCCGCGGCACGCGCAGCATCCCCCGCGCCTCCAGCCTCGCCGCCCTGCTCGCCCACGCCGGCGTCCCCCTGACCCAGACAGACCGCGACGCCGTCATGGCGTTCAAGAACCAGCGCTACAAGGAACTCATCGCCGGCCTCCAGCCGACAGACGCCTTCTGGGGCGCCCGCGAAGCCCTCGAACGCTGCCGCGCGCTCGGCGCCCGCACTGCAGTAGCTTCCGCCAGCCTCAATGCCCGCGAAGTGCTGGACCGCCTCGGCCTCCTGCGCCTCGTCGACTTCGTCGCTGACCCCAGCCGCGCCGAGTCCAAACCCAGCGCCGAAATTTACGGTATGGCCTGCGCCGCCCTCGGAGCCCTGCCACGGCACGCCGTCTGCATCGAGGACGGCGCACCCATGATCGCCAACCTCCGCGCGGCGGGCCTCTACACGGTCGGAATCGGTGAAGATCCGCTCGGCGCAGACGAACAGTTCAAGACGATTGCGGAGTGGAATGTGGAGGCGACATTTGCCCGCCTGAACGATCACGCGTAGCGACCATCCCCGCTTCGCCCTCGCGCCAGGACACCTTACCCACGAAAACCACGCGCAATTACGAACGTCTCCGGGCTCTCGCTCCGGCTCGAGGGTGGCTTCCAG
This sequence comes from uncultured Alphaproteobacteria bacterium, assembly GCA_903842595.1. Taxonomy (GTDB): domain Bacteria; phylum Pseudomonadota; class Alphaproteobacteria; order Caulobacterales; family Hyphomonadaceae; genus UBA7672. Next base: position 28,509 of record CAIMMO010000220.1, on the reverse strand, counting down.
TGCCGCACATCATCGAAGTTCGCCTTCAACTGTTCCAGCAACGCGCCCTGCGCACCGCCCTGGAAAACTTTCGCCACGAAGGTGCCGCCCTTGACCAGGTTCTCGACCGCAAACTGCGCCGCCGCCTCAGCCAACCCCACCGTGCGGACATGGTCAGTCTGCTTGTGCCCCACCGTGTTCGCCGCCATGTCGGAGAGGACCAGCGTCGGCTTGTCGCCCAGCGCAGCAATCAGCTTCTCCGTCATCCCCGGCTCGGTGAAGTCTGCCATGAAGATCGTCGCCTCGCCGATCGGCGTCACCGGCAACAGGTCAATCCCTACAACCCGTGCCGCGCCCATCTCGATCATGACCTGCAGCCACCCGCCCGGCGCCGATCCCAGATCGACAACCCGCGCGCCGCGCTTCAACACGTGAAACTTCTCGTCGATTTCCTTGATCTTGTAAGCCGCCCGCGCGCGATATCCCGCATCCTGCGCCTTGCGCACATAAGGATCTCGCAGCTGCCGGTCGACCCATTCGCGCGAAGATTTGGAGAGCGTCTTCTTGCGCACCTTCTCCTTCTTCGTCATCGAGCGCCCGCTTGAATCCGTGCGCGCGTCCATCGGCGCTTTCCAGCGGCGCTTGCCCTCGGCGTCTTCCTCGACGGTCATTCCGCAGCTCCCGCATTCGAGGGCGACTTCGCCCTTTGCGCACGACCGCCACGACGGCGGCTCCGGCTACGCTGGTCAGTGTTCGCGCCATGCATCATCGACAGCAGGATGCCTTCACGCAGACCACGGTCGCCCACACGCAGGCGATCGGATGGCCAGATGTCGAAAATCGCCGTCAGGATCGCGATGCCAGGCAGCATCAACTCGGATCGCCCACCGGCTAGGCAAGGCTCGGCCGCGCGCTGCTCAGGCGTGGCGTCGCGGAGCCGCGCCATCGTTTGCAGCAACGCCATCCGATCCAGCCATGCGCCATCGACTGCCGCCCGCAGATAGCGATCGAGGCCCATGTGCACGGCAGCGAGGCTCGTTACCGTCCCAGAGTTACCGATCACCTGACCACGACCCGCCCTGAACAGCGGCCCGAACCGCGACGCCGCATCATTGGCGCGCATCAGCCCCGAGACATGCTCCTTCATGCGCGCATAGCGATCCTCGCCCGCGAAGCTTTCGCTAAGCGTCACCACGCCCACCGGAAAGGACGCCCAGCCAAGGATAGGCGCACGCAGCGCACATCCCTTCACGCCACGCGCCGATGCCGACCTCGCATCGATCCATGACAGCTCCGTGGATCCGCCGCCAATATCGATCACCAGCGCAAAGTCTGATTCCGGATCAACCAGATCGAGCGAGCCAAGCAGCGCGAACTTGGCTTCTTCCTTCGGCGAGATCGTCTCCATGTTGAGACCAACGCGCCGCCGCACTTCACTCACGAACGCCCGGCCATTGCTCGCCTGGCGGCACGCCTGCGTCGCGATGAATCGGGCCTGCGCAGGCTTGTGCTTCTTCACCTTGTCCGAACACTTCTTGAGCGCATCCATCGCGCGGTTCATCGCCAGATCGGAAAGCCGACCAGAGGCCGCCAGCCCTTCGCCAAGTGCAACGATCTGCGAATAGGAGTCGACAATACGCAGCCCGCCAGACGCCGACTTCTCGGCAATCAGCAGGCGACAATTGTTCGTACCGAGGTCCAGCGCCGCATAAGTCTGAGCAGCGCCGCCAGACCGGCCCGGCGGCTTTCCGCGCCGGGATCGGGTGGGCTTCGCCATGGAATGGTCCGTGATCTTGTTGCGACAGCCATAGCCCGTTCCGCAGGCGATAGCACGCGCCATCCTGTGTTTACTGTCATGGCCTGTTGCCGGCGGTGTTTTCCTGCGTCTAATGACGCCGAAGGCAAGGGCGGACTCCGCGCTGCATGGCGGCGCAACCGAGAATCGCTTGCGCCGGCTGGGCAATTTCGCGCGAGCAAGACCAGGGGCATCGCGACAGATGGATATCAACAAGGCGGCCAAGTTCGGAATTGGCCAGCAGGTGCGTCACCGTCTCTTCCCGTTCAGGGGAATTATCTACGACGTGGACCCGCAATTCGCGAACACGGAAGAATGGTGGGAGTCGATCCCGGAAGAGATCCGGCCGGTCAAGAACCAGCCTTTCTACCACCTCCTCGCCGAGAATGACTCGTCTTACTACGTGGCCTACGTCTCGGAGCAGAACCTGCTGCCGGACGACGCGCCCGATCCCGTGAACCATCCGCAGATCCCGGAAATTTTCGAGATCGACGACCACGGCGCCTACCGAAAACGGTCCACCCAGGCGCACTAGCTCTGAGGAGCTCACTGCACTCCATCCTCACTGGATCGCGACGCGATCGGGGGCGTCATGCGTGCCGCTTCTCGCATGCCGCAAGGAAGTCTCGCGGCCGTTCTAGGCACCCAGAACCGGCCGATTCTGGACATGCGTTGCTGGCCTCGGTCCGAATAGCCTCAACACCTTGCACAGATCATTTCCGCCGGCTCCCGACGGGTGCGCACCAACCACCGGAGCTGTGAGATACCGCCCGCATCCATCCCGCATGGAGGCCGGACGACCACCGTTTCACGGCGCGGGGTAGATGCAGGCGAGCGTGAAGAGCCTCTCAAGCCGACGAGACGAGGCGCTTTTGAGGGAACTGGCCCTGAACAGGCTGGCCCGCACGCCGGCAGCCTCAACGGCGCCAAGCCGATGACATGCGGGCCACGGTGCGCGGGCGGCCGTCCAGCGCCTGCCCGGGACGCGGGATCCGCGAAACTCTTGTCTACCGGCAGCGCCACAAGTGGAGACGTCAAACCACGTGGGGTGTCCCCGGGCGCTTCGTCGAACTGGAGACCCCGAGCAACAGCATCACAGGCGGTGTACACCGTGCTGATTGCGAAGGCTTGCCCCCTCAGCCGAACAGCCGCTGCTCGATCAGCTCGCGCTTGCGCGCATCGATGCCGAGCACGTCGCGCAGGTACCCCTCCACGCCGCCATTGCGCTGGTCGATCACCGCCAGAGAGCGCTCAAGAAATTCGGGCGACACGCCCATGATCACGCGCATCGTGTCCAGCGTCGGCGCCCGGCCGAACTGCTGCAGTATGGCGTTGCGCCACGCGGCGCCATGCTGCTCAAACCGGCCAGACGTGTTGGTCAGCATGTAGTCCGCAACGATGTCGTCACGATGCACCCCAGCGAGCATGTGTGTCAGCGCCACAACCAGACCCGTGCGATCCTTGCCCGCAGCACAGTGCACCACCAGCGCGCCATCGCTGCTCGCGAGCGTATCGAAATAGCGGGTGAAGAGGTCGACCAGACGCGGCAGGTGGGGCGCGGCAGCGTAATAGCGCAGAAGGAACTGCTGGTAGGATTCGGGCTCCATGTCCCATGCCGACATGAAGTCGTCCCAGCTCTCGGCCCCCTCATCATGATCGTGGTTCTCGATCACCTGCGCCGCGAACCCCTGCCACCGCCGTGATGGCGAGCGCTCACGCTCCTGCGGGCGGCGCAGGTCCACAACCGCCGCGATCCCCATATCGCGCAGGCGCGAGAGATCGGCATCCGTCGCCAATGCATGGTTGGCCGAGCGGAAAAAGCGCCCCGACACCATCCGCCGGTCGCCCGCACGATAGCCACCATAATCGCGGAAATTGGTGAGTCCCTCGAAGGCATGCAGGCGCGGAAAATCGGTCATGACCGGGCAACTAGGCGAAGTTGCTTCAGCCGTCCACCGGCTGCTTCAGCCCGGCGGCTCGAGGCCCAGCATAAGCAGCGGATCAAGCCAGATGTCCGTTCCCCGGTCGTCGGACAGAACGTTGCGATACTTGATCGCCCAGTGCAGGTGCGGCCCCGTGACCCGTCCCGTGGCGCCCGACAGGCCCAGAACCTGGCCCTGTGCAACAGTCTCGCCATCCTTAACGTCGATCCGGCTCATATGCATCGTGATCGAAACGAGCCCGCGGCCGAGATCAACAAAGACCGCGCCCCCCTCGTAGAAGAGGTCTGGATCAGCCAGCAGCACCGTCCCAGCCATCGGCGCGCGGATCTCGGTACCTGTGGCGATCGCAATGTCCTGGCCGTTGTGGACGCTGGTCGATCCCTCGCAGTCCTTCGTCTTCGGAACATAGGTACGCGTGACGCCATAGGCGCTCGAATAAGGGCCATCCGCGGGCTTCACGAAACCGACCGGCGCGAGCGGCGTGTTGAATGCCTTCATCGCTTTGTCCTTGCGAGCCCACGACACCTCGGCGTGGCGCTTTTGCTCTGGTGACTGCGGGGCTATGCGGCGGCACTCCATCTCGAACTTAGAGACCGTGTCCTTGCGCGGCAGCACTTCGACCTCGGTCGAAGCCGACACCTCAGACTGCGTGGTTGCCGCCGTCGCGACAGGAAGCATCACAATCTTCGCCGGAGACGCCTGCGTGCTGGTCAGACCGATCACCGCCGCACCACCGGCATCTGCAATCGCGACAGGCTTGCCATCCAGCGTGATCGTCGAGCCAGGCAGCGCCAGACACAGGATCGCCCCACCTTGCTTCGCAGGTCCGGTACAGGCCAGCGCCGGCCTTGGCGGTTCGAGAGGCGCCACAGGGATCACGGGCGAAGACGGGACCACTGGTATCTCGACAATGGCCGAAGCAGAGGGGCCCGCGCATGCCGCGAGCAGCCCTGCGAAAAGTGCAGCAACTAGTCCCGACCCGTTAGCTGCTTCCATCTCGTCAACGCCGTTTCCGAGTCGAAGTAGGCTTCCTGTGTGTCAACATTCCAATAACGCAGGTCCTCGAGCGCAATCTTGCGCTTGGTCACTGAGCACGTGACGAACCTGCCAGCCTTCAGCACCTCGAAATCGTTGTCGAGGTAGCGCAGGCGGGCCTCGCCCGGGAGAGAACCTGGAGTAAACGTGTCCATGAAGCGCTATATGCACGCATTGCGGAACAAAGTTAAGGCTGCCGATCAGACGTTTGTCGGGCCCAGGCTGCGCCAAGTAATTCCATCTCGACACGGTTCCGGCCGCTTGATTTGGCCCGGTAAAGGGCATCGTCAGCTCTCTTGAGCAGCACGTCGATCGTGTCTTCCGGCACCACGGTGGAAACGCCCCCCGACATCGTGACCCTGAGCTCGTCCCCGCGATTGATGCGGAAACCTTCATCGCTTATGATCTGTCGCAAGCGCTCACCGGCCGCCTGCGCCAGGGCCTGGCTGGTGTCCGGCATGATGACAACGAACTCTTCCCCGCCATAACGGCAGGCAAGATCAGCAGGCCGGATATTCTCGCTCAACCGGCGTCCGAACTCACGCAGGACATCGTCGCCGGCGGCGTGGCCGTGGATGTCGTTGACCCTCTTGAAGTGGTCGATGTCGCACAGCAGGATCGACACGGGACCGCCACCCATAAGCGAACGATTGAGGAAGCTCTCCAGCTGAACACGCATGTAGCGGCGATTGTGCAGACCGGTGAGTTGATCCGTGACCGCCAACTCCATGGATTGATCAAGCCGCGCCCGCAGCGCGTCCAGATACCGCTTCTTGCGCACCTGCGTTTTGACCCGCGCACACAGCTCTTCCGAGTCGATCGGCTTGATCACGATGTCCGAGGCGCCGAGATCGAGCGCTCGCACCGCCTTCTTCTCGTCGTCCGGTTCCGCGACCACGAGGATAGGCAAGTCCCTGGTGGATTCGAGCGACCGGAAGTATGCGCAAAGCCGCAGGCCATCCAGTTTCTCGTTCGACAGTGACACGATCATAAGGTCGACCATCGAACCGGATATGCCGAGCTGGCCCGCCTCGACATGGCTGATCGGCCGGTGCAGGCCTTCCAGATAGCGGCAAATACGGCGCGCCTGCCGTTCGTTCTCGTCGACCACAAGAATGCGCGCTGGCTCAGTGGCGCGGCCCGAATTCACGATATCGACCGCGCCCATGCGCTTTCCAGAGGCTTCGCGCTTGCGCAGCTCATCGGCGACCATCTTGTACTTGGTCAGAGCACGGACGCGCGACAGCAAATGCAGGTCGCTCACCGGCTTGGTGAGAAAATCGTCCGCCCCGGCCCCAAGGCCGCGCAGGCGATCCTCGCGCTCGTTCAGAGCCGTCACAAGCACGATTGGAATATGCTCGGTACGTGGATCGTTTTTCAGCTTCCGGCATGCATCGATGCCGTTCAGCTTCGGCATCATGATGTCCATCAGGATGACGTCCGGCTCCTCGGCCAGCGCCTTCTCGACGCCATCCTCCCCGTCCACCGCCGTGATGACGTGGAAGTATTCGTTCTTGAGCTTGTCAGAGAGCAGCTTCCTGTTCTGCTCGATGTCGTCGACGACAAGCACGCGCGCGCTCATCTGTAGGACCTCCGCGTCGAAGGCGGCGCCGCGCTGCGCGTCGGCTGGCCGCCCGGTCCACGCGGGCCGGTGAGCTTCTTCACCTCGTTGATGAAGGCGCTCATCTGGATCGGCTTCGACATGTAGGCTTCACAGCCTGCTTCACGCACGAGCCGCTCGTCCTGGCGCATGGCGAACGCGGTCACCGCCATGATGGGAATATCCTTTATCGTGGTGTCGTCCTTGATCCAGCGGGTCAGGTCCAGCCCAGACACTTCCGGCAGCTGGATGTCCATTATGATAAGGTCAGGCTTGTGCTGGCGCGCAAGATCCACGGCCTTCAGACCGTCGCGACTTTCGACGGTCTGAAATCCGAAAGCGTCCAACAGGTCGCAGAAGAGCTTCATGTTGAGCTCGTTGTCTTCAACGACGAGGACTTTCTTGGCGGGGGGCGTCGCCATCAGGTCTCACGAAAGGCACAGCGCGGGCTGATTCCCGGCTGACGCCTGTCTTTGATAGACTTGAGAGTGTTAACCGGCGATTTTCAACTGCAGTTCTAGGGACAGCGTGTTAAGCCAAACTGTTTTTGGAAATTGGTGCCGATACAAACACTTCCAGCTGGAATCGGATCTTGGCCGGACATGTCGCCGGAACGACTGAATGTTTTAACACCGCCTGCCGGGACTGCCTTCAGGCGTCGAATGGCGGCGGGCAGCGCTGTCCGCGGTGCCGATCGGTACGGATCGTCTCGCATCCGAAGCTCCTTGAACTGAGTATCGCCCACATCGATTGCGACGCCTTCTACGCCTCGATCGAGAAACGCGATCGCCCGGAGCTGATCGCTCAGCCTGTTATTGTTGGCGGAGGCAAGCGCGGCGTGGTTTCGACCTGCTGCTATGTCGCGCGGACCTATGGTGTTCGCTCCGCCATGCCAATGTTCAAGGCGCTGAAGCTCTGCCCCAACGCGGTGGTCATCAAGGGTCGCATGGACCTTTACGTTAAGGAAGGCCGTCGCATCCGCGAGATGATGCAGACCCTGACCCCGCTGGTCGAGCCTGTCTCGATCGATGAAGCCTACCTCGACCTGTCGGGCACCGAGGCGCTGCACCATGCACCTCCCGTGATCAGCCTGATGCAGCTGCAGAAGCAGGTGGAGACTGAACTCGGTCTCACCATATCCGTCGGACTCGCCAGTAACAAATTCCTCGCCAAAACCGCAAGTGAGGCCGACAAGCCGCGCGGATTTTTTGCGCTCTCCATCGACGAGGCGCCCACCTATCTGGCCGAAAAGTCCGTCCGCATTATCGGCGGCGTCGGCGCGCAGTTCGAGAAGAAGCTGAACGCGGACGGCATCCGCACGGTCGCGGACATCCAGAAGATCGACGCCAAGACGCTGGCCCTCCGCTACGGCGAAACCGGGCTCTGGCTCCACAACTGCGCCTTCGGCCGTCACGAGCACAAAGTGGATCCCGCCAGCGAGCGCAAGAGCGTCTCCTCTGAGACCACCTTCAACGAGGACATCTCCGACCCGAAACTGCTTGAGGACATCCTCTGGCGCCTCTCGCAACGCACCGCCGACCGTGCAAAGCATTCCGACGTCGAAGGCCGCGTCGTCACGCTGAAGCTCAAGACCCACGACTTCAAGAGCTTCACCCGCCGCGTCTCGCTCAACGAACCGACCCAGCTCGCGCAGACAATCTTCCGCGCAGCCAAGCCCATGCTGTCGCGCGAAGCCTTGGGCGAGCGTTATCGGCTTCTCGGCGTCGGCATCTCGGAACTGGTCGACGCCAAGGCCGATGCTCTCGATCTTGCCGACCCGAAATCCCTCAAACGCGCAAAGGCCGAGCGCGCATCAGACAAGGCGCGGGAACGCTTCGGCGCCGACGCCGTGATGACAGGCCGCGGCGTCCGGATATCGCTAACACGCCGCAAGGACTGACGACCCGCTCGCATCAGGCATGAGAATTCTTCCATCGGCGCCCGGTAGTGGCTTCCCTACCTTACTGAAGTCAACGCGGCAGAGGAGGTCCGCATGATCAACGCCACGCATCGCCCCTTCGGCGGTATTCCCACCGTCATGCGAGACTGTATGCAGGTCAGCTGTCGCGCGCACTGAGCGCTGCTCGGAACAGACCCCGTTACAATCCGTTTATGGCCCCGAAGCGCTGCTTCCCTGATGGCCCCATACCCGAAGGACTCCCAATTTACGCTCGTATAGCGCGCGCCGAAAGCGCCCTCGAACCCGCCGCTTGCCGCAAATCCATCGCCAAAACGGTTGGGTCGCTTGATCGCGAAGCGCAGCGTGATCTCGCTGAACGGATCGCCATCCTGCCCCGCCACATCCACGCCATGGCGCAGAAAGGGATGATTGCCGCCAGCTTTTCCGCTACGCTTCACGGATGACAAGCCGGCCCGGCTGGCCATAGAACCCCTCAACGAGGGAGTTCCACCATGTCCGTTTCCGACCGCCTCAAGGCCGCTGGCGTCACCTTGCCTGACGCTCGTCCTCCCGTGGCGAACTACGTGCCGTTCGTCATCACCGGCAACCTGCTCTTCATCTCAGGCCAGGTCAGCATCACCCCTGAGGGCTTGATCAAGGGCCGGCTGGGCGAGGACATGACGCTCGAACAGGGCCAGCAGGCCGCGCGCGCTTGCGCTATCAACCTGATCACCCAGATGAAATCGGCGCTCGGAGACCTTGAGCGTGTGACCCGCATCGTGAAACTCGGCGGCTTCGTCAACGCCGCAGGCGACTTCACCGACATCCCGAAGGTCGTGAACGGGTGCTCGGACCTGATGGTCGAGATCTTCGGCGACAAGGGCCGCCACGCCCGCGCCGCCGTCGCCTGCCCTGTCCTGCCGATGGGCGCTGCGGTGGAAGTCGACGCCGTCGTAGAATTCGCATGACGCTGACATGATCGATCGTTTTTTCGATGTTGCTGACTTCACCTACGCCCACCGCGGGCTTTGGGACGCCTCAACGCCGGAAAACTCGATTGCCGCTTTGCGCGCCGCCGCTGCAGCAGGGATCGGCGCCGAGCTCGACGTCCGCCTCAGCTTCGACGGCCGCCCGCTCGTCTTCCACGACGCTAGCCTGCAGCGCATGTGCAACCACCGCGAGCGTATCGAACGCATTGCCGTCGCCGACCTCCCGCGCTGGCCCCTTCCCGATGGCTCCACCATTCCCACGCTCGAAGCCGTGCTGGACGTCATGGCCGGCCTGCCGGTGCTGATAGAGATCAAGGTTGATGGCGTCGCGGAAGAAATCGCCGACCGCGTCGCCGAGATTATTGCGGATCGGGACAGTCCCATGGCCGTAATGAGCTTTGACGAGCCCACCGTCGCCCGCCTCTGCCGGCTTGTGTCAGACCGCCCCATTGGCCTGCTGTGCATTGGCGACAATCAGGTTGAGGAAGACCTGATCGCCAAGGCCGCCACCGCTCGCGCGCTCGGTTGCGACTATATCGCCCCGCACCACTCCGTGCTGGGGCCTGTCGCGTCTGCATCTGGCGGACTGCCGCTGGTGACGTGGACGATCCGTACGCAGGACGAGCTTCAGCTCGCCCGCGATTACAGCGCCGCACCGATTTTCGAGGGCTTTCCAGCCTCACAGCTCGCGGCCCTCGCCTTGTCGCCGCGAACCCCGATATAGTCGCCGATGCAGCTTCAACTGGAGAAGCAATCCCGAGGCGCCATTGGCCGACGATTCCGCAGAACAGATCGATCTAACCCTGTCGGTGGCCGAAAGGCTTGCCGACGTTGATCGCGACTCATGGAATGCCGTCGCCAACCCGCAAGGCGAACGCTACGACCCCTTCCTCGATTGGGATTTTCTCGAAGCCGTTGAATCTTCCGGTTGCGCCACTCCGGAAACAGGCTGGACGCCCCGGCATGTCCTCGCACACGACGCCGCTGGCCGCCTCGTGGGCGCCGCCCCGGTCTATGTGAAGATGCACTCACGCGGCGAGTTCGTGTTCGATCACGCCTGGGCAGACGCCCTCCACCGGGCCGGCGGTCGCTACTATCCGAAGCTCCTCTGTGCCGTCCCCTTCACCCCCGTCACCGGCCGACGCCTGCTTGCCGGCGGTCAACACGCCGCGAGCATCCAGCAAGCGTTGAGCGGCGCCGTTGTCGAAGTCGCAAAGCAACTCCGTGCGTCTTCCGCCCACTTCAACTTCCTTGACGAGGCGACCTGGCACAAGCTGGGCCAGTCCGGGCTGCTCCTGCGCGAGGACCAGCAGTTCCACTGGATGAACCGGGGCTACAAGACGTTCGATGACTTCCTCGGCGCGCTTTCGTCTCGCAAACGAAAGACGCTTCGCCGCGAACGCCGCGATGCGCAGGAAGGGCTCGACATCATCCGCGTCACCGGCGCCGATCTCACGGAAGCCCACTGGGACGCCTTCTTCGAATTCTACATGGACACAGGCGGCCGCAAATGGGGCTCCCCCTACCTCAACCGCCGCTTCTTCTCGGTCCTGAACCAGCGCATGGCCGACAAATGCCTGCTGATCCTTGCGATGGAGGACGGTGAGCCAGTCGCCGGGGCGCTCAACATGATTGGCTCGGACACGCTCTACGGGCGCTATTGGGGCCGCAATCAGGAGCGGCCCTTCCTCCATTTCGAGGTTTGTTACTATCAGGCCATCGACTTCGCCATCGAACGGGGCCTCGCCTGTGTCGAAGCCGGCGCCCAGGGAGATCACAAGCTCGCCCGCGGCTACGAGCCCCGGCTTACCCGCTCCGCCCACTGGATTGCCCACAGCGGATTGCGATCCGCGGTGGCTCACTATCTCGACTCCGAGCGAGCGGCGGTCGAGGAAGGGCTGGACGAATTGCAGGCATACTCGCCCTTCCGGAAGGGCGACCTGGCGCCACGCGCTGAAGATCAGGATGAGGAGGGCTTCTGATGAGCCTCGAAGGAACCTACGACAGCGCAAACATCTTCGCGAAAATCCTGCGCGGCGAAGCGCCATGCATCAAGGTTTTCGAGGACGACGACGTCCTCGCCTTCATGGACATCTTCCCCCAGAGCCAGGGCCATTGCCTTTTGATCCCCAAGAACGTCACGTCCCGCAATCTCACTGACTTCCCGACGGAGAAGATCGGCGTCTGCTTCACGGCCGTCCAGAAACTGACCCGCGCGGTGATCAAGGCGCTGTCATGTGACGGCGTTATCGTTACCCAGTTCAATGGCGCCCCTGCGGGCCAGACAGTTTTTCACCTGCATGTCCATGTTATCCCCCGCTATGCGAACCTTCCGCTTCAACCCCATCACGGCGGCAAGCCAGCGGATGCGGCAGTCTTGCGGGAGCAGGCTGCTCGCATTGCGGCGGCCCTCTAGCGACCTTACATAACCGGAGTTAGGCCCGGCAGCTTGGGTTCACCGCGCGCGAGCGCAGCGGGAACCCGCTGCAACTGCGAGCGTTGAACGCCTGGGACCTCCAGAGTCACAGGAATAGCGCACATGGGATTTGATTCCTCGACTGCGATTGTACACGCGCTCCGACCGGTCGAGGCCAAATCCAGTATTCGTCAGGATATCCGCAGCGCGGCAATGATCGGGAACTTCCCGCCACGTCGCTGCGGGATCGCGACGTTCACGCGCGACACCTTCGCAAGCCTGCGCAACGAACTTCCGCGCGCCAAATGGCGCCTGGCCGTTATGGAAGACGGCTCGCATACGCATGAATATCCAGACGAAGTAAGTGACGTCCTTCACCACGATGACCCGGTCGCGTACGACCGTCTCGCCGACGAACTGAACCGCACTGGCGTCGAAGTCGTGTTCCTTCAGCACGAGTTCGGCATCTTCGGAGGCGATGACGGAGCGCACATCCTGCGCCTGATCCGGCGCCTGCGCATGCCGCTCATCACCACGCTTCATACCGTGCTCGAGCGCCCCTCGCCGGGCCAGAAGCGCGTCATGGACGAGATCATCCGTATCTCAAACGCCGTGATCGTGATGACCGAGCTGGGTGCGGATATCCTTGAGCGGGTCCACAAGGTCGGCCCAACCAAGGTTCATGTGGTGCCCCACGGCGCGCCAGAACGCCCATTCGCCGCGACCGCGCTGTTCAAGGGCCCGCTGGCCCTTGCAGGTCACAAGGTGATCATGAGTTTCGGTCTGCTGTCGCCCAACAAGGGCCTCGAGACCATCATCCGTGCGTTGCCTGCCGTTGTCGCACGCGTGCCCGAGACAGTCTACCTGATCGTCGGCGCAACACACCCCCACCTGGTTGCGCGCGAGGGCGAAATCTATCGCCAGAGTCTTGTCGATCTCGCCAGCTCGTTAGGGGTTGCGGACAATCTGCGCTTCATCAACCGCTTCGTCGATGACGACGAACTTGTCGACTTGCTGCAGGCGGCCGACCTCTACGCCACGCCATATCTCACCGAAGCCCAGATCACCTCCGGCACGCTCAGCTATGCTGTCGCGCTTGGCAAACCGGTCGTGTCCACTCCGTACTGGCATGCGCGCGAACTCCTCGCAGATGGCGTCGGCGTACTTTGCCCTTTCGGTGACGACAAGGCTTTCGCACGCGAGATCTGCGCGCTTCTCGAAGATGATTCCCGCCGTGAGGCTATCGCGCGACGCGCCTATCGCACGGGCGAGCCGTCGCGCTGGCGCAAGGTCGCGAAGTCGATCGTCGACCTCGCAGCGATTGGCCGTACCGAACACCAGCGCCGTCGCGAAAACCGCTTCTGCGCTCTTGCCCGGCCGCGCCTCGATGGCCTGCTGCAGATGGCTGATGACTGCGGCGTTGCGCAACATTCTCAGTTCGGCGTGCCCGATCGCCGCCACGGCTACTGCACTGATGACAACGCTCGGGCGCTAATGCTGCTTGCCCGCCTGTCAGTCGAGACCCGGCTGGATGCGGCGGCGAGCAAGCTGCTCGTATCGACATCGGCCTTCCTCGCACACGCATGGATTCCCGAAAACGGCCGCTTCCGAAACTTCATGAGCTTCGATCGCCAGTGGCTGGACGACGGCGGCTCGGATGATTGCTGCGCACGCGCGCTGGAAGCGCTGTGCGTCACGGCTACCCGCGCCGCGCCTGAAGGCATTCGCAACTGGGCAACTGCTCTTGCACATCAGGTGCTGAGCCACACCGGCGAATGGGTCTCCCTTCGAGCGCAGGCGCTGATCATCCGCGCACTGGCGCAAGCCAGCGGATCGATCATCTCGGAAGACGAAGCGCGCGACCGCATGCGGGCGCCGGCAGAACAACTCTACACTGCTGCATTTTCCGGAAAAAACGACGGTCACCAGTGGTTCGAGCAGTTACTGTCCTATGACAACGCCCACCTGCCGGGCGCGTTGATCCGCGCGGGTGACATTCTGCAGGAACCCGACATGATCAGTGTCGGCCTCGACATGCTCGAACGTCTGATGCAGGTCCAGACCGCGCCGGATGGCTGCTTCGCGCCGGTTGCGACCAGCGGCTTCGACCCCGGCGCCGACCACGCGATGTTCGACCAGCAGCCGATCGAGGCGCTCGCGACCATCGACGCGTGCCTCGCCGCGTGGCAAGCCACCGGCGATAGCCGCCACGCCATAGTCGCACGCCAGGTCTTCTGCTGGTTCGGCGGCGACAATGTTCACGCCCTTTCGCTTGCCCGTCCTGAGGAAGGGATCTGCCACGACGGACTTACGCAATCCGGCCTCAACGAGAACCATGGCGCTGAGTCAATCCTCAGCTATCAACTTGCGGCTTTGGCCATCCGAGAGCTAATGCTCCGGCTACCGGCGAAGTCAGCCTAGCTCGGTGATCAATGAAGGACGGCTGCACGCACGTTGACATGCACCACCATGATTTATGGTTGGCCGCTGATCCCTCACGTGTCGTGCTGCGTCCTTTCGTGATCATCTCTAACCCCCGCAGCACCGCGTACGGGGTGGTCACGCGCGCCGAGCGCATCGCGCGCGCCGTGATGGAAATGTCCGCGCCCGAAGTTCGCGAACAGCTCGAACACGTCGACGCAGACTTTTTCGGCCGGCACTGGCAGACCCACGCCATCTTCATGGAACGTTTCGAACAGATGCGTCACTTGCTGGGCGATCTGAAGAGCGTGGACGGGGACTCTGCAAAACTCATCGGCGCGTACTTCAGCCACGAGTATTCCTACGCAGCAGCCGCTATCATGAACCCTTCGATGGTGCCCCACCCCGACCAGAGTGGCTGTCACAACGGTTCGGTCAAGTTCGTGATGTCGCTGCGGACGGTCGGAGAAGGCCACATCTCGTCCATCTCCTTCCGCGAAGGCGTCGCGTCGGACAGCGGCCACTTCTCGCTCTGGCCCGAGCCGCAATTCGCCATCGCCGCAACTGCGGACCCACACTCCGGTCAGGGTGGCCCTGTCACGGTGCGGCGCCACGAGTCTGCACCGCTCTCAGGCAACGTCATCTTCCCGATTACGCCCGCGCAGGCAAATGGCCTCGAGGATCTCCGCCTCGTCCGCTTCACGGAAGAAGACGGCAGCCAACCCTATTACGGCACATACACAGCGTACTCGGGCCGCGAAGTAAGCTGTGAGATGATGACGACGGACCGCTTCTCGTCGTTCGATCTCACGCCGATGCGCGGCGCCGCCGCAAAGCACAAGGGCCTCGCACTGTTCCCGCGTCGCATCAACGGCAAGTACGCCGCCATCGGCCGACTGGATTCAGAGTCCCTTTTCTATCTCGAAAGCCACGACCGCTTCGACTGGAACGATGGCCGTATGATCATGGCGCCCAAGTATCCGTGGGAGCTTGTCCAGCTCGGCAATTGCGGCTCGCCGATCGAACTCGACGAAGGCTGGCTGCTGCTCACCCATGGCGTCGGCGCCATGCGTCAGTATGCCATCGGCGCTGCATTGCTTGACAGACATGACCCGGCAAAAGTCCTCGCGCGCTCTGACAAGCCCTTCCTTGCCCCGATCAACGAGTCGCGCGAAGGATACGTGCCGAACGTCGTCTACAGCTGCGGTGGCATGAGGGTCGGCGACTCGCTTCTGATCCCGTATGCGATTGCAGACTCGAGCGTGAAGTTCGTCACAATCAAGTCGAAGGATCTGATCGCGTCTTTGCGGTAGCCACTATTCAGCAGCCCGCGCCCGGATCTGCTCCAGCGAGATCTTCCCGCGCACGAGCAGCGCGTAATCGTCCGCCAGCGTGCCGGTGATGTTGCCTGGCGTGTAGTGATGCCCGGCCATCTCGGCCACCGGCGTTACTTCTGCCGCCGACCCCGTGATGAAGCATTCCGAGAAGCTCGACAGTTCGTCCGGCGTGATATGCCGTTCGATCACCTCGAAGCCCCGCGCACGCGCCAGCTCGATCACCGTTTGACGCGTCAGCCCGTTGAGGAAGCAGTCCGGCGTCGGCGTGTGGATTGCGCCGTCGCGGATCAGGAACACGTTCGCCCCCGTCAGTTCCGCCACATAGCCGCGATAGTCGAGCATCAGCGCATCGGAGAACCCTTCCGCCTCCGCCTTGTGCTTCGACATCGTGCAGATCATGTACAGGCCGGCCGCTTTCGCCGCCGATGGGATGGTGTCTGGCGCAGGACGGCGCCAGTCGGACATCGTCACCCGGATGCCCTTGTTCTTGTCCGCGAAGTAGTTGCCCCAGTGCCAGACCGCCACGCAGGTCCGGATCGACGCCTGCTGGGCCGAAACGCCCATCATCTCGGAGCCGCGCCAGGAGAATGCCCGGATATAGCAATCCTCCAGCCCGTTCCGGGCCATCACCTCGAGCTTGATCGCATCCAGCTCGGCCACCGGCACCGGGCATCTGTAGCCCACCAGCTCCGCCGACTTGTGGAGGCGTCTGGAATGGTCAGTCGACCGGAATACCTTGCCCTCGTACGCGCGCTCCCCCTCAAACACGCAGGAGCCATAGTGCAGGCTATGTGTCAGGACGTGGATCTTGGCGTCCCTCCAGGGCGTCATCACGCCGTCCAGCCAGATCCAGCCGTCACGGTCGTCATAGGGCACAAAGGTCGCGGAAGGGGCAGCCATGTCTATCGTCCTCGGAAGACGCGCTTTATTGGGTTTAGCTTGAGTTTCGCGTCCTGCTCTTCCATTGTCCGGTCGTGGCCATGCCTGTCAACCGAACCCTGCCTCCGCCCCCAGCGTCCCCGTCCTCCACTTCCGGTGGCGACGGACGCCTCTACCTGCGCGACCAGGACCTGAACGAAGGCGCAGCTCTGATACGTGCCGCCGCGCGGCGTCTTGCCCAGCTGGCAGAATCCGCCGGCGCTGCTGTCAGCATCTCCGCCCCTGAAATGGATGTGTTGCAGGAAGTCTTCGACCTTGGCCCTATGGATGTTGGCGATCTCCGGGCGCGGCTCGCAGCCCCGAAGCAATCGCTTGCCCGAAACCTGAACCAGCTCGAAGCCCGCGGCTTCGTGACACGCGAGACCGACCCTGCCGACCGCCGCCGGCGCCTCGTCACCCTCACACCCACCGGCTTCACCTTCGCAAAGGACGCGACCGAACGTCGCCGCGCCGCCCTCCGGCAGGCTTTCCTCTCCGCCGGACCCGATGCCGTCACCGGCGCACGCCGAGTCCTGTCCGATGTCGCGCGCGCCAGGAGCGAGCCGTGAGCCAGCGCCACGCCCACATCCTCGCCGTCGACGACGATGACCGCCTGCGCGAACTGCTCAAGCGCTTTCTCACGCGCGAGGGACATGACGTCACCGCCGCCAAGGACGCCGCCAGCGCCCGCAAGCTTATGGCCACAATGAGTTTCGATCTTGTCATCCTCGACGTCATGATGCCCGGCGAGGACGGCCTGTCCCTGCTCAAGAGCGTGCGCGACAAGAAGCAGGATACGCCCATCATTCTCCTGACCGCCCGCGGCCTGCCGGCCGAACGTATCGAAGGCCTCAAGATCGGCGCCGATGACTACCTCTCCAAGCCGTTCGAACCTGAAGAACTCGTCCTCCGCATCGCGTCCATCCTGAAGCGCGCCGTACCTGAAGCGCCGGCCGAGGAGATCAAACTCTCCGGCATGGTCTTCCACGTCGCAAAGGGCGAACTCCGCAAGGACGGCCGCATCGTGCGTCTCACCGAAAGTGAAACCCAACTGCTATCCATCCTGGCCCAGCGCGCCGGCGCCGCGATCTCGCGCCACGACCTGGCCATGCTCACCGCCGCCGGCGTCGAGCGCTCGGTGGACGTCCAGGTGACCCGCCTCCGCCGCAAGATCGAACGCGACCCGCGCGAACCCGTACACCTGCAGACCGTGCGCGGCGTGGGCTATCGGTTGACCGGGGAATAGAATGCGCCTGCGCGACTATACCCCGCGCGGCTACAACGCCCGCAACATCCTGATCCTCATCGTTCCGATGATTGTCTTTGTCGTGTCGATGACGCTGTTCTTTTTCTACACCCACGTCGAGCAGGTGAATGCAAAGCTGTCTCGCGCGGTCGCGGAGGAGCTGGCCTTCGTCATTGACCATCACGAGGAACATCCGGATCAGTTCGACGACATGGCGCGATCAATCTCTGCTTCGGGCCTGATGTCGCTCTCCTTTACGCCGGACGTGAAGGAGCTGACCCCGCCACCCGGCAATGAATGCTGCGACCAGCTTCGTGACGAAATGCGCATCCGCTTTGGCGATCAGCCTTGGCTTTTCCGCTACCTGCCCGACGACCTGCTCACCATCCGCATCATTGGCCCACGCGGCATGTATGAGGCACGCATGGACCGCAAGCGCGTGATTATAATCACCGCGCACATCTTCATCGTCTGGACTGTCGCGTTCAGCGTTCTGCTGCTGCTGACCTCCTACCTCTTCCTTCGCAACCAGGTCCGATCCATCCTGCAACTGTCCTGGGCCGCTGACGCATTCGGCCGTGGCGAGGACGTGCCAAACTTCAAACCCTCCGGCGCAATCGAGGTGCGAAAGGCCGCGCGCTCCTTGCTCCGCATGCGCAACCGAATCCGCCGCTACGCCGATCAGCGCACCGCTATGCTCGCTGGCGTGAGCCACGATCTCCGCACGCCGCTGTCACGCCTCAAGCTCGAACTGGCACTCGCGCCGAACGACTTCGACACAGCTCCAGCAAAGAACGATATTCTCGAGATGGAGCGCATGCTCGACGGCTATCTCGCCTTCGCCCGCGGCGAGGAAGGCGAGCAGCCTCTGCAGTCCGACCTAGCGAGCGTCACGCGCGAAGCGGTCGCCGCCGCTGCCGCGCGCTCACAGCTCGAACTGACGGCAACACCGGTCCCGATGCGACTTCGCCCGCTCGCCCTGAAGCGCGCGATCTCCAACCTTGCCAACAACGCCGCCGACTACGGCAAGCATGTCCGCGTCACCGTCTCCGCCACTGCCAATGAAGCGGCGATTGTCGTCGAAGACGACGGTCCCGGAATTCCGCAGGAGAATTTCGAAGACGCCTTCCGTCCCTTCAGCCGCCTCGACGCCTCGCGCAACCAGAACGTCTCAGGCGTCGGCCTCGGTCTCACTATCGCCAGAGATACCGCAAGAGCCCACGGTGGTGATGTCACGCTTGGAGAATCAGAGATGGGAGGCCTCAGAGCCACGATACGGTTGCCACTCGATGCCGAGCGGCCGAAGGGGCTTGGCGAGGAGGAAGACTGAGCTCTGGACCGCAGGCGCTCGCCCTGCCATCGCCACAAAGCAGCGGGGGGGGGGGAGCACCCCCCTACCCCTTCTTCTCCGCCTCTTGCGCCAACTCCGCCCCACGTTTCACAGCAGCATCTACCGCGCGCGTCATCAGGTCCGGCATCCCGCCCTCACCCATCAGCACACCAAGCGCCGCAGCCGTCGTCCCACCCGGCGACGTCACCTGCTTGCGCAATTCCGCAGGCGATTCCGCGAAATCGCTGAGCAGCGCGCCCGCGCCGATTACCGTCTCGCGCGCCAGCGCAATCGCGGTCGCCTCATCAAGCCCAGCTGATCGCCCAGCGGCGCCAAGCGCCTCGACCAGGAGAAACACATACGCAGGACCCGACCCAGACACGGCCGTCACCGCATCCATCTGCACTTCCTTCAGCGGCCCAACCACAAGCCCGAGTGGCTCGAGCAGCCGCGCCGTCGCAATCGCCTCATCGTCACCACAAGCATCCGACAACGTATACCCAGTCGCGCCCATGCCGATCGCACCCGGCGTATTTGGCATAGCCCGCGCGACCTTGGACGATCCCAGCACCATAGCGATCCGCGCGATCGTCACGCCAGCCATGATCGACACAACCAACGTCTGCGGTCCCACCCACGCCTTCAGCGCGTCCACCGCATCGCTAAATCCCTGCGGCTTCACCGCAAGCACGACAATGTCCGCAATCTCCGCCGGATCATTCAGCGCAATCAGCCCACCGTCGGCCGCAGCAACAACGTCCTCGCCCGGATGCGGCTCCACAACCGACAGCCGCGCGATACCGGCCGCGCCCAGATCGCCCAGCCAGCCGCGCGCCATCGCCGATCCCATGCGGCCCGCGCCGATCAGTGCAACGTGAAGAAGTCGCGCGCTTCCGAATTCGGAAGTCGCGCTCATGGCCTCAAGCCTCGCCGTGGGTCTCGAACAGGACGGCATTCACCGCCTCTTCGGGAGACTTGCCGGCCCAAACGACGAAGTTGAACGCCGGCAGAAACTGGTCGGCCGCATCCAGCGCCGCCGCGAGGATTGCCGCCACTTCGCCTGGATCGGGGGAAATGCGGTCGAGCATGGGAATCGTGTGACGGAACACCGCAACGCCATCCTCGCCCCAGTAGTCGAAGTGGCCGAGCCACAGTCGTTCGTTGATCCGGCGCAGCAGGTCGGAGATCGCGCTCTGCTTCACATGCGGCGCGCGCAAGTCCAGCGTCAGCGTGAAATTCAGCGAGGGCGGCTCGTCGCGCCACGCAAACATGCCACCGAACTCGCCCCATTTGGTCATCGACGCGCAGTGCACGATACCTTCTTCCGTGCGCTCGCACGCCCAGCCTGCGCCGAGCACTGTCTGCTCGACGAGATCCATGGCGCCATCCTGATGCGGCATTGCGAGGGAATCGAGTTGGGACATCTGGTCGTCCTCCCTGAATCACGAAAGCGCTCGTCGTGGAATCAAACGCTATAGACCCTTGCCGCCTATAACAATGGCAGCATGGTTAAGGGGGTAGTCATTGGCACGGCCTAGCCGCCCAGCTTCGCTTCAAGCTCGGCGACGCGCTTTTCGAGAGCGTCAGCGCGTTCCAGCGCCGTCCGCGCCAGCATCTTCAACGCTTCCACTTCCTCCCGCTTGGCCAGGTCGGCGTCCGCGACAACGCGTTCCGTCACGGAGCGAAACATCGCTTTCGCTTCATCATTGGCCGCCTGGGCCATGCCAGCGACGCCCTGCGCCATCTTAGAAATGTCGTCCATGAACGCGTTACGGGACTGCATTGTGCGCCTCTGTGGTAGACCCCGCCGCGGGAGCCGGTATCTATATGGCTCATTCGTGAGCCGATTTCAAAGTCGGCAGCATTACGGCACGGGAATTCCGCATGTTTCTGCCCCTCGAAATACCTTTTCCGAGGATTGATCCGGCGGCTTTCACGATTCCGCTACCCGATATGGCGCTCGGCCCGGTCCAGCTCGGCCCCTTCCCGGTGCGATGGTACGCCCTTGGCTATGTTTTCGGCCTGCTGCTCGGTTGGTGGTATGCGGTGCGACTTGTCACCACGCCCACCCTCTGGGGCATGAAGGAGAAGGGCCCGCTCCAGCGCGCCGATATCGACGACTTCGCCTTCTACGCGATGATCGGGATTCTGTTGGGCGGCCGCATCGGCTACATTCTTTTCTACACCATTCCCTACGAGTCCGAAAAAATCTTCGGGCCGGAAGGCGACCCGCTGTTCATCCTGCGCATGTGGGAGGGCGGCATGTCCTTCCATGGCGGTCTGATTGGCGCGGTGCTCGCAGTCTTCATCACCGCCCACCTCCGAAAGATTCCTGTGCTCAGTCTCGGAGACGTTGCCTGCGCCGCGGCGCCAATCGGAATCTTCCTCGTGCGCATGGCCAACTTCATCAACGGCGAACTTTATGGCCGCCCCACAGATGCGCCGTGGGGCATGCGTTTTCCCGACTACAACTGGGCGGCGCGCGAATGGGGCCCGGTCGATGCCAAGCCGCTTGTCCACCCAAGCCAGATCTACGAAGCCGCTCTCGAAGGCATCGTCCTCTTCGCGGTCTGCGCCCTCGCCGTCTGGCAGTTCAAGCTGTTGCGCCGCCCCGGCATGGTCGCGGGCATCTTCCTCATCGGCTACGCTGTGTCGCGCACCTTCGTGGAGAACTTCCGTGAGCCCGACAACTTTACCCAGGGCGTAATGCCGGAATGGTTCACCATGGGCATGCTGCTGTCGATCCCGATGATCATCGGCGGCGCTTACTTGATCTGGCGCGCCAACCGCACGAGCCCTACAGGCGGTGGCACAGCGGAACCGGCGTGAGATCGTGAGCGGCCTTCGCTCACGCATCGCCGAGGCCATCCGCGCCGACGGGCCCATGCCCGTCTCGCTCTACATGCTTATGTGCCTGCACGATCCCCAGCACGGCTATTACGCCACGCGCCCCGCATTCAACCAGGACTTCACCACCGCGCCCGAAACCTCGCAGGTCTTCGGTGAACTCATCGGCCTCTGGGCCGCGCACGAATGGCTGGCCATGGGCAGGCCGTCGCCCTGTCATCTGATCGAACTCGGCCCCGGCCGCGGCGTGATGATGTCCGACGCACTGCGCGCCGGCGCCTCCGTCCCTGGCTTCAGCGAAGCCGTACGCGTCTCCCTGATCGAAGCCAGCCCCGCCCTCCGCAAGGAACAATCGGCCCGCCTTTTCCAGCGCGAGGTCCACCACGCAGATGATCTCGACGCCATGCCTTCCGGGCCCTCCATCATCCTCGCGAACGAATTCCTCGACTGCCTGCCGATCCGCCAGTTCGTGCGCAGCGGCGTTGGCTGGCGCGAACGCCAGGTCGGCCTCGACAAATCAGGCAATCTCGTCTTTGGCCTCGGCACACCGGTATCGCTGCCCGACAATGTCACGCCCACTGGCGACGAAGTCGAAGCCGCACCGGCCCTCGAAACACTTGCCGCCGCAATTGCGCGCCGCCTGCTGGCCCATCCCGGCCGCGCGCTCATCGTCGATTACGGTCCGACCGATCACGCCCCTGCCGACACGCTGCGCGCCTACCGCTCCGGCCAACAACTCTCTCCTCTTGCCGATCCCGGCGCCTCCGACCTCACCGCTGATGTCGACTTCGCCCGCCTCGTCCGTCTCTGCAAAGCGCAAGGGCTTGGCATCCATGGCCCTGTCCCGCAATCCGATTTCCTGCTCCGCCTCGGCGCACTGCAACGCGCCGACACACTTTCGCGCGCCAACCCCGAGCGCGCCCAGGAAACCCGCGCCGCCGTCAACAGGCTGGTCGAGCCCGGCGAAATGGGCGCCCGCTTCCAGGTGCTCGCCATCACATCACCGGACGCAAAGACACCTCCTGCGTTCTGACCAACCATGCTAGCGATCGCGCCATGACCAACCCCCGCCCGCCCTTCGAAGAAGCCCCCGCACTCAAGCGCTTCAGCATGCATGTGCGCCATGGCTTCTTCGGCCGGCGCGGCGGCGTCTCCACCGGCGTCTACAAGTCGCTCAATTGCGGCCCCGGCTCCGGCGACGAGCCGGAGAAAGTTTTCGAGAACCGCCGCCGC
This sequence comes from uncultured Alphaproteobacteria bacterium, assembly GCA_903842595.1. Taxonomy (GTDB): domain Bacteria; phylum Pseudomonadota; class Alphaproteobacteria; order Caulobacterales; family Hyphomonadaceae; genus UBA7672. The sequence goes on along the minus strand of CAIMMO010000220.1, from coordinate 5,520 downwards.
GTCTGCCACGCTCTCGGCGCAGAGCACGACAAGCTCGCCAGCCCGCGCCAGATCCACTCCGCCACGGCCGTGATCGCAGAGACGGCCTACGCCCCCAACGAACGACCCGAATGCGACGCGCTCGTCACCAAGCGTCCCGGCCTTCTCCTCGGTGTGCTCGCGGCAGACTGCGCCCCCATCGTGATCTGCGATCCGCACAACGGCGTCATTTCGGCAATACACGCTGGCTGGAAGGGCGCCGTCGGCGGCGTCATCGGAGCCGCCGTCGAAGCCATGGAGCAGATCGGCGGCGACCCATCGAAAATGGTCGCCGGCATCGGCCCCTGCCTCACGCAGTCCTCTTTCGAAGTCGGCCCCGACCTCGTCGACGCAGTCCTCAACGCGACTCCCTGGGCCGAAACCCTGTTTGAGCCCGGGAGCGGCGACCGGCAATTCTTCGATCTCAAGCGCTACTGCTCCGGACGCCTTGCCCGCGCAGGAGTCGCCTGCATCGACGCCCTCGCCGACGACACCCTCACCCAGCAGGACGCGTATTTCTCCCACCGCCACTCAGTGAAGTCGGGCGAACGTGACTGCGGACGCAACATGACCGCCATCATGCTGCTCGGCTGACAAGCGCTCATCATTTTGGCGCACGCGCCACTCAGCTCACTCGCCATCTTTCAAGTCAGATTTATCCGCGGCGCCCCTTGAACGCCCTGCGCTGATCGCCAAGATCTTCTGTGTGCGGACCGGGCCCCTCTGACAGCCGGCGTGAGATAACGCTGCTGTGATGTCGGACCGAATCGGGAGTATCCCGATGTCGGCTCGGTCAAATTCATATCGAACGAGCCGCTTCGGAACTCTCGCAACACAAACGAGAGGAGTCGACATGCAGTTCTATGACATTGGTCCCCACTATTCGGGCTTCGTGCCCGTCCAGCCGCTGGTCAGGCGCGACCATCACGCCTTGCATCATGAGTGGGCACGTCCCCTGCGACCCGGAACTCCGCCCGGAACTGCTGCGGCGTCAACGATCCAACGCGGCGTCACGCCGACCGGAGACGTTCGCCTCGCGCTTGCGCCCACCCTTGCGCTCCATCTTGCCCAATTCTCCACCGAACGGAGCTGACCCCATGCCTCTTCTGACCTCCCCGATCGGCGGCGCGCCGATGCGCCAGATCTTTCGCCACGGCATCGAATTCGACGTGTGCCCCACCACCGGCGGCGTCTGGCTCGACAAGGGCGAACTCGAAAAACTGATTGCGCTCGTCAAGGATGAAACCCTTCAGGGAAGCTCCCGCCAGCGCGGTCGAAACCGCGACGATGACGAGGACGATGGTGATGACGGCGACGATCGCGGCCGCACTCGCGTCAGCGGCGGACGTCGCTCGCGACTGTCTGATCTTTTCGACTTCTAGAGCGCGTCACAGGCGCCGTCGCATGCAGCGACGGCGCCGAACCCGCAGGCGCTAGCGAACACGCGGGCCGTATCCCTCAAGGCACAGAGGCTGCGGCCGCTTATGCCCCACCTCGTCTCATGGAAGCCATGGATCAGATCCAAGCCTTTTTGATCTTTGAATTTCTTGGCAAGCAGAACTGGATCTGGCTCGCATTCATCGGCGCAGTTGTCACGCTCCTGGCGTTCGACCTCGGCGTGGTCAACCGGAAAGACCACGAGATCGGCACGCGGGCGTCGCTGCAGCTTTCCGCATTCTACATCGTCATTGGCTTGAGCTTCGCCGTCGTGATCTGGCAGCTCTACAACAACGCCTACCCCGGCGTGTCCCTCGATCCCCAGCTGCTTGCGGTGACAGGTGAAGAGCGCGCCTGGACTGCTGTCCAGCTATACCTTACCGGCTTCGCCGTCGAGAAGACGCTGGCGCTGGACAACGTCTTCATCATCTCAATGGTCTTCACCTATCTCGCGATCCCGCGCATGTACCAGCACCGCGTGCTGTTCTGGGGGGTCATCGGCGTCATCGTCCTTCGCGCCTTCATGATCGGCCTCGGCGCCGCGCTGGTCAGCCAGTTTTCCTGGGTGCTCTACTTTTTCGCCGTCTTCCTCATCATCACCGGCATACTGATGTTCCGGAAGGGCGGCCACGACACGGACATCAGCCAGAACAAGGTCATTGCCTGGCTCAGGCGTCGGATGAACGTCACACCTGAACTTTACGGCAACAAACTCCGGGTCCAGCTGCCCGATCCCCATACCGGCAAGCTTCGCTGGTTCGCCACGCCGCTCCTGCTGGCTCTTGTCTTTGTCGAAATCGTCGATCTCATTTTCGCCATCGACAGCGTGCCCGCGATCTTCGCCATCACCAGCGATCCCTACATCGTCTACACGTCGAACATTTTCGCAATCCTCGGCCTTCGCGCGCTGTTCTTTGCGCTGGCTGCCATGGTGCATCGCTTCCAGTACCTGAAGTACGCTCTCGCGCTGACGCTCGTATTCATAGGTTCCAAGATATTCCTTGGCGACCTGTTCCCTGGCGGCAAATTTCCGTCCACCTGGTCCCTCTCGATCACGATGGGCCTGATCGGGGGCGGCGTCCTGTATTCGCTGTGGAGAACAAGGGCGTCAGCCGTCGTCAAGCCGAACACCGATCAAGCCGAACGTCTGCCCGATGGGCGCTGATCCAGTACCAACTCCAAGGCTTTACTCCTGTCTGCGGCATTTCGGTCGCAACGGCAGACATCGCTTACAAATCATTCGGTCGCGCGATTGCAGCCCGGCCGATTTTGCGACAGAAGCGTGACGCCGACGGGAGCCCCCTTGTTCTGACCAGCAAGGGGCGGCGAAAAACGGGAGTGCGGGCAGATGAAACTCATCTCGTGCAACGCAAACCGGCCGCTCGCGCAGCGCATAGCAGACCGCCTCGACATGCGCCTCACCGACACCGAGGTGAAGACGTTCAAGGACCGTGAAGTCTTCGTGAAAGTTAACGAGAACGTCCGCGGCCAGGACGTCTACATCATCCAGTCGACCTCGGCGCCCGCCAACGACCATCTGATGGAACTGCTGATCACGATGGATGCCCTCGTCCGCGCCTCCGCCCGCCGCATCACCGCCGTCATCCCCTATTTCGGCTACTCGCGACAGGACCGCAAAACAGATGGCCGCACGCCGATCTCTGCCAAGCTTGTCGCCAACCTCATCACTGTCGCGGGCGCTGACCGCGTCGTGACCGTCGACCTTCACGCAGCCCAGATCCAGGGCTTCTTCGACAAGCCGACAGACAACCTCTTCGCCATGCCAGAAATGGCTGACGACATCCTGCGCAAGTATGGCAGCGAGGACCTGATGGTCATCTCGCCGGACGTCGGGGGCGTGGTTCGCGCGCGCGCTCTCGCCAAGCGCCTCAACACCGATCTCGCCATCGTCGACAAGCGCCGCGAAAGGGCCGGCGAGTCCGAAGTGGCGAACATCATCGGCGACGTCTCCGGCCGCAAATGCATACTGATCGACGACATGACGGATTCAGGGGGGACGCTCATCAACGCCGCGGACGCGCTCCTGAAGAAGGGCGCCAAGGAAGTGGCAGCCTACGTCACCCACGGCGTCCTTTCAAACGGAGCCGCCGCCAACATCGATAAGTCCCAGCTGAAGGAACTCGTCATCACGGACACGATCCAGGCCTCTGAAGCAGTCGCCAAGGCCAAGAAGATCCGTACGATATCCCTCGCCCCACTGATCGCCGAAGCCATCCGACGTATCGCGAACGACGAGTCCATCTCGAAGATGTTCGATTAAGCCCGGGCTCCCGGTTCATCCGCATTACGCGCAGCGCCTCCCTCGCCCGCGTCGCGTCCGTCGAATCAGGCACTGGGCGCCCGTCACGGCGCGCGGTCCATCGGGCTTCACCTGAACGCTCCTTGCAGGCTTCACACTGGGCCGAAGGCGCCCGCTTCCGGGAACGCCTCCACGCGCCCGCGCACGAATCACGGCACCCTCCCCCCATGCCATCCGCCCGCCCCTCCTTCCTCGAATTCTTCGCCGGCGGCGGCATGGCGCATGTCGGGCTCTCCGGCCGGTTCGATTGCGCCTTCGCCAACGACCTTGACCCGATGAAATGCGCCGCTTACTGCGCCAATTTCCCCGATGTCCGCATCGAACAGGGCGACGTCTGGAACCTCGCCCCCGCCGCCCTGCCAACGGCTAACCTCGCCTGGGCCAGCTTCCCCTGCCAGGACCTTTCACTCGCTGGCAGCCGTCGCGGCCTCAACGCGCCCCGCTCCGGCGCCTTCTGGGGCTTCTGGAACGTTATCGAGAAACTCGGCGCCCGCGCGCCGAAGACGATCGTCATCGAAAACGTCGCCGGTCTCCTCTCCTCCCACAATGGCCGAGACTTCACGGTCCTCATCACCGAACTCGCCGACGCAGGCTTCCGCGTCGGCGCAATGCTGATCGACGCCGCGCTGTTCTCGCCCCAGTCCCGCCCGCGCCTCTTCATCATCGCCCACAAGGGCCGCATCCCCGCCGGCCTTGAAGCCGAGAGCCCCGACCCAAACTTCCACCCGTCCAAGCTTCGTGCCGCCGTCGAAGCTCTGCCGGACGCCACCCACCTCGCCTGGGTCTGGTGGCGGCTTCCACAGCCAACGAAGCGCAACGCTGACCTCGCCTCACTGCTCGATCGCAACCCGCCGGAAGCCATGTGGCGCTCCGCCGCGGCCACAGCAAAACTCATCGGCCAGATGGCTCCGCTCCATCGCCAGCGCGTCGAAGCAGCGTTGGAAAACCCCAACTGGAATGCCGGCGCCGTCTTCCGCCGCATCCGCATCGAGAACAGGCAACGCGTTCAGCGCGCCGAGATTCGCTATGACGGTCTCGCAGGGTGCCTCCGCACCCCAGCCGGCGGCTCCTCGAAACAGCTTCTGCTTGTCACCGAAAAAGGCAACGTCCGCCTCCGCGCCGTCTCCGCCCGCGAGGCCGCGCGCCTCATGGGCCTTGACGACAACTATCGGCTGCCCGCTGCCGAAACCAGCGCTCTCAAGGTTGTCGGCGACGGCGTCTCCGTCCCCGTCGTCCGCTGGCTCGGCGAACACCTTCTCGCGCCGCTCGCCACCGGCGGCTCTGCGCGAGCGGCGGCCTGAGCTACTTCTTGTTCGCGGGTTTTTTTGCGCTCTTCTTCACCGGCGCTTTCTTCACGACAGCCTTCGCGACCTTCTTCTTCGGCGCCTTCTTGGCTGCCGTCTCGGCCTTGCTCACGCGTTTCACATCCTGCCCGTGGGCGCGCTTGTAGGTCTGGATGTCCTTGAACTGTCCTTCCGCGTCGCGAACGGCGTAAAGTTTCTTGCCGCCGGTGCTGCGATGTGTGGTCCGCGCCATTGTGTTTCCTCCGCTCTGTGGAACCGTTGGAGCGCAACCTTGCGCCAGAAGCGGACAGACACAACCCATGGTAGCGTCCACTGAGGTGGTGTAAATTCGCTGACGGAGCGCTTCGGGCGCGCGGACCGCAAGAGTCAGCGCGCGCCCGGGGCGCGGTCGGCGGGAGGGGTGGTCATCGGAGAATCCCGGCAGGGTGGCGTTGCGAGACG
>CAIMMO010000219.1 GCA_903842595.1 uncultured Alphaproteobacteria bacterium | reverse complement strand
GGCCATGCGCCGTCTCCAGTGAAACAACAGGGAGGGAGAAATACCATGCTGCCGAGCCACATAGGAAATCGTGATCCCGGGCCGAGAGGCTTCCTGCAAGATCCTCAGCTTCTCGTCGACGGAATACCGTCTACGGCGTTGAATACCCGAATAAATCTCAACACGCTCTGCATTCGAAGACATAGTCGTATCACTAGGCTTACGCCTAGCTCCTATTTACGACAGCACTGTCCGGTCGAAATGGGGGCTGCTCCACCCGTCAAGAATCGCCGCTGAGGTTATCCAACAGTCTCATCAGGTCAGGTGGTTGCTTGACGAGGTGGTAGCTCCAGCGACCAAAGCGGCCATCGTTGTTGACGGCATTGCACCAGCGATGCGCAGCAGCGGCCTTTACCTCAGCGTCGCCGGTCTGGCCCTTAATCTCTACCATCAGGCGCTCGCCGTTGTTCAGCTCTACGATGAAGTCCGGCAGGTAGCGGCGGCGCACGCCATCCTTGCGATATGGAACCTGAAAACCAAGGTGGTCGTTCTTAACCCAGCTAATCACGGAGGCATGCGCATCCAGCACCGTCGCGGCTGCCTGTTCCCACGTCTTCGTGTCCGCCACGATCGCGTTTAGGTGGCACTTCTGCGCCGGCCACGGTTGGCGTCCCGTGAAGAATTCAACATGTCGGGTTGACCGCTCGCCGGCCGCCCCCGGCGATATAACCGGGCGTTCCTGGTTCTGGCCGCTCTCATCCACCGCCTGCAACGCATCGAACAGGACACCCGCGGCACGCTGAAAGTATGGGTTCAGCGCCACATCCTGCGCCGCCCGGTTGCCCCTGCAGTCCAGCTTGGTCGACAGGAAGCGCTGCGCATAAGTAAGCAATTGCGGGAACAACCGGTGCATGGGGATGGTATCGCCCTGCTCTTGCTGCCAATGCTGCGCGACGACCTTCGCCAAAGTGAAGGCCACCTGTTGCACCCGAACGCGCTTGCGCCAGGCGTCCAGCGTCACCACAGCGGCTGCGCCAGGACCATAGGCCGCGAGCGCCCCGTCCTGTGTAGTTAGCCCCTTCATCAGCACCGTGTCGGGCACCTCCATGGGGTCGAGCACCAGCGTAGGTACTTTTGCCCATTCAACAGCCAGACGCGTGATGCCGGGGTCTGTGTAGCCCTCCACCACGGGGAAGTTGATTTCGTGCTGTGCCTTCGCTGGCACGGCGTAGATTTGGTTGGCCGGCGGACTTGGCGGCTGTTGAGCGCCGCCCTCGACCTTGAACGGGATGAGTTCAAACGGCACACCGAACACCTTGGCCGTCTCTTCGCGGAAGAAGCCAGTGGCCTCGTCAACAGCATAGGACGTGCGACGGAGCGCCCGCCCAACCACCTGCTCGCACAGTAGTTGCGAACCGAAGGGTCGCAAGCCGACAACATGCGTCACTGTCGTGGCGTCCCATCCTTCGGACAACATCGCCACGCTGATGATGCAGCGCACGTCGCGACCAGGCGGCACACTTGCGTCGAGGGTCATTGAACCGTTGTCGTCGTCCTCGAGCGCCTTGTGGTTGTGCTTATCCACCAGCGCCGTATATTCCTCCGGCACCTTGCCGCCTGGCCACGCTGGCTTGCCGATGGTCTCCAGTACAAAGCGAAGGCGTCGGGCCTCGTCGTTCTTGCCACCGCCTTCAGCTATTTCTTCGGCAACCTTACTATCGACACGCACCGTCCATTCTCGGCCAGGTGCGTTGCGGAACTGCTCGGGGGCCGCGCCATAGTCACTCTTGCCGTTGGCGAGCCAGTCAAACAGCTCTTTCGCCAGCGATGTATCCCGGCACACGATAATAAAGACCGGCGGCACGTTGCTCTTGCGATGACCCGCCTGGAACTGCGCCAACCACTCATCGGCCGTCTTGCGCCACTCGTCGGCAAGCTGGGCAATGGGTTGGGTCACGTAGCGCATCAGCACGTCGGGTGTGATCTTGCCACTCACGCCATCCTTTTCGGCGATTTGCTGTACCCAGCGCCACACGTTGAAGTAGGCCGGGGTCTCGGTGCCACCGATGTCTTGCGTCGGCAATTGAGGAATCTTGACCAGGCCGGCTTCGATGGCTTCCAGCAAGCTGAAGTCGGACACCACCCAAGGGAAGGGCTTCCCGACTTCGTTGCCGCTACCCTGGATGAAGAACGGCGTAGCCGACAGGTCCACGCAGAGACGGATGCCGCTGTTGCGTCCGCCCAGCGCCTTATTGATGCGATCCAGCCCTTCGACCCACACAGTGGCCTCACGTGCGTCGACCTCGGCCGTCTCCTCGTCCACCGCAAACACATCTTCGGCATCGAGCTTGCCGCGCCGGTAGGCATGGTGTGCCTCGTCGTTCATCGCCAGGATGGCCGAGCTGCGCCCTTTTCGGTTACCCAGCACGCGCCGCAAGAATGCTGTGTCGCTCTCGTAGTAGCGCACCTCCTTGACCTCAAAGCCGATCAAGTTGCCCTTGGGGTCGCGCAGCTCGCGCAGGATGTCGAAGGCGCCGGTCAGCGCCTGCTGCCGAATGTCGGCCTCGGTCAGCTCGTCGCGCCCGCCGAGTTTCACAGTACGTGTCTTCTCAACCGGTACGCCACGCTTGACCACCCTGGCCGCCGTGCCGTTCACGTCGGACAGCTCTCGCCGTTCGAGGTTGTGCCAGTTGGTGATGAACACCTCGCCGCGCCGCAGGTCGGGCATACGGTGCAGCGGAACCAACTGCCGAGTGCGGTACAGGCTCAACTCGTCAAGGTTCGGGTCCAGCTCTCGCAGGCGGTCACGGATTGTCACGTTCGGGCAGACGATGAGCACCGTATCGGAGTAGGCCGCTGCCTGGGGCTGAGCCACCTTGTTCAGGATTGACCAGGCCGACAACATGCCCATGACCGTCGTCTTACCGCTACCGGTCGCCATCTTCAGCGCATAGCGCTGGAACGCTTTATAACCCGCTGCCTTAGCATCCTCTCCCGGCTCGTCGCTGGGTACATTTACGCCTTGCTTCAGGTCGTCCGGCCCCTCGACGAGGAACAACACCGTCTCGACTGCTTCAAGCTGGGCGAAAAACAGCCGCTGAGCCCGGTCGGGCGAGCGCCACAGCTCCAGCAGCTCGCGCGTTACCTTGGTCGCGCCGGCGTAGTCTCGCGCCCTCCAGTCTTTAACCCGCTGGCGGATCAGGTTCGCCAGGTCAAGCAGGTATTCCTCGCCCTTCGAGGCATCGTCCAGCAGGGGCTGTTGGCCCTTGATTTTGCGCCCGCGCGCTGCGCGTTCGGGTACGCGAAAGAAATAGGAGGCCAGGCGCCGACCCGGCCGTTTCTCAGGCAGCTTCGCGACCTCGATATGCCAGTGGTTGGCCGGTTCATCGTAGGGCGAGTTAATAATGGGCGCTTCAACTGCGTTGATCTGGCTCATACGCTTGCTCCAGACTTCGCGCCGTTCACCTCCAGCACCCGCATCAGCTCGTTACCGCGCTCGTCGATGACCTTCACAGCCACGCGCTGCTTCGCCCCAACCGCAAAGGGCTCGCTAATCGTGCCGGCCAGGTGCGCCCACACCGACGGATCGAACTCGGCTTTCAAGGACTTCTGCAAGTTGTCCCAGGCGGCGGTCTTGGGGAAGAAGACCTGGGTGGCGTAGAAGCAAAGCCCGTCATAGTCAGTGTCCAGCATCCACGCCGGCATGTTCTGGCCCTCGATGGCTTCCTGCTCCATCGTCGCGGGATTGAAGATGTCCAGCCCTAACAGCTCGACCTCGTACAACTCCGTGCCGTCGCCGTTCTTCTTTTCCGACTTGCGTAACACTGCGTCGGGGAGACCTGTAACAGAAAAGATCTCGCTGGCCCGGCTGGTCTTCAGCAGGTCCGACATTGCTACGTCGGGTGTTACCGTGACGTAGGTGCAGGGCACTCGTAGCTTGGCGCGGTCTTCCAGCAACTCACGCGCCTTGGCCTGAATGGCGAAGCCGAAGAAGTAGAGGCTGGGGAACTTCAGGAAGTAGGCTTCACGCGCCGCCTCGAACACCACGTCAGACGAGATGGCACCGTCTTCTGGGCCGAACACCACAGCGATACGGTTGCCGTCGGCATCGAGCGCTTCGGCGTGCAGCACGTCGCTGTCGGTCATGCGACGGATATCGGCCAGCACCAGTTCCCGATTACCGGACAGGCGCAGCGTCTTGGACTGGCGCAACACCTGCGTCATGCGCTCGATGTGGGTCGCCGGGTCGCCGTAACGCGCAACAGACTCAGCCACTGCCAGTGGCAAACCACCGCTTGTTGTATCGACTGCGTCGTTTGCTGCATCTAGGGATTGCTTTGCCGCCGGCGGCGCGGTGGCCAGCTCACCGTCCATTACCTGGGCCGGCACAATGGTAGCCTCGACCACGAAGGGTCCAGCAACGCGTACGACGCCCGGGTTTACTTCCGGGCGGTCCATCAGCACTTCCATCGCCGGCTGCTCGCCATTCGCGACAGACTTCAACGTGACGTGCGGTACCAGACCGCCCACCTCTTCGCCCTTACGGTTCTGACGACGCTTGTATTCGAAGCCGCCCGCCGGCCCGGACTGAGGGTCCTTCAAGCCGTAGTACGGGAACGTCGCCGTCAGCAGGCGCTGCCGAGCCAAGGCAAGCGGTACGCGGGATGTGTCACATGTAATCCAGCGACGCCCCCACTGCTCTGCCACACATGCAGTTGTTCCAGAGCCGCAAGTTGGGTCGAAAACCAAGTCGCCCGGCTGGGTGACCATCATCATGCATCGTTCGACGACCTTCTCGCTTGTTTCGACGGCATATGCCTTCTTCCTGGCAAAGCCACTACGCGCCGTATCAGTCCAGACGTTATCAACCGCGTAGACAGGAAAGTCATTAACGTATCGTTTGTAGCGCAGCGTATTCCCAACAAGCATTATTCTTTTAGCGTCGGCAAGGCGCTGCATGCCGCCGCTTTTCACACCCGGCTTCCAGTGTGTATTTGGTGGGCACGAGTATTTTCGTCCATTCCAAATGAAGTCGCGTTCCGCCATGTCAGACGGAGCCCCTTGCGAATACAAGGTGTCGTGCGCCAAGACACGCCACCCTTCGGGTAATGGCGTGTCCCCGGAGAGTTCTTCGCGCGTCATTTGCCTAGGGAGGCTGGAGAAATCCGGTGGCTCGATAAGGGTGTATTGGCCGGACCCGTCTTCCGCGCCCCCGGTCTTGGGGACATAAGGTCGGCTAAATCTTCCCTTCGCCGACTCTTTCTCCTTCGCATACCACAGCAGAAAATCGGTCGACGTTGATAGCAACGAAGTGCTTTGCCCCCCCGTCGTGCGGAAGGCGATAAGACCACAAAAATTCGCTGCCCCAAAAACCTCGTCTAGGACCTCGCGCACATGATGCAAGTTGTCCGAGGAAATTTGGACAAAGATACTTCCTGAAGTTGCCAATAATTCCCGCGCTAATCGAGCTCGGTCTCTCACATACGTTAGATAAGAATGTAGCCCTAGCTCCCATGTGTCGCGATACGCCTTAACCATTTCTGGCTCACGCGTCATTTCATCATCGATGCCGTGCTTGACTTCGCGCTTCCGGATAAAGGGCTGGAAGTTCGAGCCAAACTTCACCCCGTACGGGGGGTCGAAGTAGACCATCTGAACCTGCCCACCGAGCCCCTCGAACTCCAATAGCGAGTTCATGATTTGCAGGCTATCGCCCAGGATCATGCGGTTCTGCCACGGCCCCTTGTGCTCGTAGGCGTCGAGCTTGTCGGTCACGTCCAGTCCGCCGTCGCCGAATAGGTCCAGCGTCGTGTCCTTTGCCTTGCGGTTTTTGATGCCGTCGAGGATGGCTTTAGTAGAGTGCCGCTCGTGAACGAACAGCGGCACGCTCGGGACGCTAATCTGGTGACGTTCAGCCTTGCCCGCCCAGTTCAGAAATGGCTGTGACAGCGACTTCAACAGGTCAGCCGCCGCCTTAAGCGACTGCACCTGCACCCCGCCGCCCGCCCACACCTGGGGCGCGGCGAACGTCGCCGTTTCACCTTCGGTGGCGCAGCGCTGTACCAAACCAATCAACCACTCGGCCAAGTCGCGATCGCGGTTCTCGTCCCAGCTCAGCGCCGGATCCAGACTGCTGTCGTAGCGGTAGGTCTTGGGCGGCTTCTTGGTTGTGAACTGATCCTGCACACCCACGTCCGGGCGCTGGGTAGCCTCCTGGCTGTGCTGGTAGTCGAAAGCCTGGCCGTTCTTTTCGGCCTTGTTCTTGATTCGACGGGATGCCAAGCAGTCCTCCTTTGACCACGAAAGCGTGCACTTCGCGCAACGCGACATTGTGCAGGAACATGCGGTCAGACGTGGATAAGGAACTCGTTTGTACGGATTACAGTGCAAGGGTCTTCTACGGGGGACCCAACTGAAAACGGGGGGTACCCACCCGGTGGGGTGAAGGGGGGGGCATTGAACCCCCTGTAATCGCCCGATACGCCCAAACGTAGGGTCGTTCGTCCAGATCCGAGTACGTAGCCGACGCTGGGGGACCCAATCAGAAAGCGGGGGGTGCCGGGGCAGTACCTCCCCCTCCCCAAGGGGAGGTAGTGACGTTACGCTGTAAAGCCGGGGTCGAGTAAGCTGATGCACTTGCCTTCATAAGGCCCCTCGCTGCGGGGGCATGACTGGGGGCATTCACCTTAAGCATCGAAAAATAAATGCTTATTTATCAACAACTTACGCTCTGTTTGGGTCTCCGAGTGGGAGAACAACATTACAAGGCTCTAGGTGATGCCAATACGTTAAGTTTTGGTGAGGCAGTTCGATGGGCCGATGTTTGGTTTGCTCAACTAGCCAGTCATGCAACTCGAGCGCCCAAGCGAGGAGCTGTCACTGATGCGCT
>CAIMMO010000218.1 GCA_903842595.1 uncultured Alphaproteobacteria bacterium | reverse complement strand
CAGCTCCACCTCGCTGGAGAGACCGAAGTCGCGCTCGCGGTCAAAACTGCGAAAGCCGCCTGGCAGGCCTGGGCCGCCGTACCACCGGTCGAGCGCGGACGCATCTTGCACCTGGCGTGCAACCTTATCGAGGCGCGCAGCGACGAGCTTTCAGCGATCGTCGCCAAGGAAGCGGGCAAGCCGATGAAAGACGCCAAGGGCGAGACCGGCGGCGCTGTCCAGTGCGGCCGCTTCTTCGCAGGTGAGGGTCAGCGTCTGTACGGCCGTACGATGCCTTCGGGCGCCCTGAACAAGTCTGCGATGACGGTGCGCCAGCCCTGCGGCCTGGCCGCCCTGATAACTGCCGCGAACACGCCCGCGCCGAACTTCGCCTGGAAAGTCTTCCCTGCCCTGATCTGCGGCAACGCCGTCGTGCTGAAACCTGCCGAAGACACGCCAATGTCTGCCGACTGGATGGCGCGCGCATTGATCGAAGCTGGCGTTCCCGCGGGCGTGCTGAACGTGGTGCAGGGCCTCGGCTCCGAAGTCGGTAGCGTGCTGACGGCGCACGAGGATGTCGACGTCATCTCCTTCACCGGTTCAACACGCGTTGGCCGGATGATCGCAGAGCAAGCGGGCCGCAGGCTCACCAAAGTATCGCTCGAACTCGGCGGCAAGAACGCTTTCATCGTGTGCGACGATGCCGATCTTGAGAAGGCCGCCACATGGGCGGTTGCGTCCGCATTCTCCAACGCCGGACAGCGATGCGCAGCCGGTAGCCGCTTCATCGTGATGTCATCCGTATACGACGCCTTCCTCGCGAAGTTCGTCGAGAAGGCCCGCGCGCTGAAGCTCGGCGTCGGCGACGACTGCGCACTTGGTCCGGTGATCAACGCGCGTCAGCTCAACAACATTCTTGCCGCGATCGAGCAGGCGAAGAAGGATGGCGCAAGGGTTCACTGCGGCGGACAACGCGCAACTATCAACGGCCTCGACAAAGGTTTCTACATCGAGCCCACCATCATCGACGGCGCCGGTCCGAAAGCAGAAATTTCCTGCAACGAACTGTTCGGTCCGGTCGGCAATCTCTATCGCGTTGAGACCTATGCCGAGGCCGTCGCCATGGCGAATGACTCAGCCTACGGCCTTACCGCCTGCATTCACACGCAGTCCTTCGACCGCGCCTGGACGTTCGCGCGTGAAATCCGTACCGGAGTTGCTGTGGTCAACGCTGGCACATTCGGCTCCGAGCCGCACATGCCGTTCGGCGGCCTGCGCGCCTCCGGCAATGGAACGCGCGAGCCGGGCACCGAGGCGCTCGACATCTACACGGAACTCAAGGACATCTACCTGATCACCGAGCCCAGCCGCCTTTAGGTCAGAAACACGTGAGCGCAAAACAACCCAACGCCGTCTGCCTCATCCCTGCGCGTTCGGGATCGAAGCGCCTGCGCGACAAGAACATCGCCCTGCTCGGCGGCCACCCCCTGATCGCCTACACGATCTGCGCGGCGCGTCAGTCGGGCGTATTCTCGCGCGTCATCGTCTCGACCGACTCGGACAAGTATGCGGCGATTGCAGCCCACTATGGCGCGGAAATTCCGTTCCTGCGCCCCGCTGAAATGGCGGGTGACAAGTCGCCGGATATCGAATGGATCCAGCATGCGCTGGCCTGGCTGCGCGACAATGGCTCGGCGGCCGATGCTTTCTCCATCCTGCGCCCCACCAGCCCGTGCCGGAAGGCGCACACCATCAAGCGCGCGTGGGATCAGTTCGTCCGCCAGGAAGGCGTCGACAGCCTGCGCGCGGTCGAACTCTGCGCCCAGCATCCCGGCAAGATGTGGGTAGTGCGCGGTGAGCGCATGCACCCCCTGATGCCGATGCAGGACGAGGGCAAGGCTGCGCCGTACCATTCGACACAGTACGCCGCCCTGCCGAAAGTCTACGTCCAGAACGCCAGTCTCGAAATCGCGTGGACGCGCGTGGCCCTGGATAAAGGCACGATCGCCGGGGAAGTCATAACGCCTTTCCTCACCGAGAACGACGAGGGTCTGGACGTGAACTCCCAGTATGACTGGCGGCTGCTGGAAATGATGGTCGCGGACGGCTCGGCCACGCTGCCGGGCGTGGATCGGGCGCCGATTGCGCTTTGATCGCACGGTGCGATCTTGCGCCCTTGTGTGTTGGATTTTCCCTGATATCGACTGGTATGCGTCCATGCCGCGGCGGCGTTGCTGGCCTGTTGAAATCTAGGGGAATTCATCTTGGGTGATCTGGTCACTGAAGCCGTCTCTGGCACTCTTTACTTCATCGAGAAGAGCGAGTTCGAGCGGGTGGCGAAAGCCAATGCGGAACCGGCCAAGCGCGCGGCCCTCTATGCCGACATGGCGCGTCTTAACACGCTCTACATGATCGCCAATGCCGGCTCAGGCCATATCGGGTCCAGTTTCTCCAGCATGGACATTGTCGCCTGGCTCTATCTCGAAGGCATGAAGGGCGACGATGTCTATTTCTCGTCCAAGGGCCATGACGCGCCGGGGATGTACGCCGTGCTGACCGCCCAGGGCATCCTGCCGTTCGAGAAGATCCACCGCCTGCGCAAACTCGATGGCCTGCCCGGACACCCGGACGTGCATGTCCCAGGCATGATCACCAACACCGGCTCGTTGGGCATGGGCATCTCCAAGGCAAAAGGCATGGCATTCGCCAACCGCCGCAAGGGGGTCAAGTCGCGCATCCATGTGATGACAGGCGATGGCGAACTTCAGGAAGGCCAGATCTGGGAATCCCTGATCTCCGCCGCGAACAACGAAGTCGGCGAGATCACGGTGATCGTGGATCACAACAAGATCCAGTCTGATTACTCCGTCGAGCGCACGTCAAGCCTCGGCGATCTTGAAGCCAAGTTCGCCGCCTTTGGCTGGCATGTGCAGTCGGTCGATGGTCACGACATCCCCGCGCTTTCCAAGGCGCTGAAGTCTGCCGAGAGCGACAAACGCCCGAGCGTGATCATCGCCAACACCATCAAGGGCAAAGGCGTGTCATTCATGCAGGGCGTCGCGATCGACAGCGATGTCGAGCGTTTCAAGTTCCACTCAGGCGCCCCGCAGGCCGAGGACTATACGCGGGCCGCGCAAGAGCTGATCGCGCTGGTCAATACAGGGTCGGATGCGCAGGGCATCTCGCGCGTTAAGTTCGAGACGGTTGAGCGACCCACCGCGCCGGCGGCGGGCGAGACGGTCAAGCTCTTCCCGGCCTACACGGCTGCTTTGCTCGATCAGGCCAAGCGCAACACCGACATCATCGCGCTGGATGCTGACCTCGTGCTCGACATGGGCCTGGAGCCATTCCGCGACACGTATCCGGACCGCTTCATCGAATGCGGCATCGCCGAGATGGACATGGTGAGCCAGGCGGGCGGCATGGCGCTCAACGGACTGTTGCCTGTTGTGCACTCGTTTTCGTGCTTCCTGTCGACGCGACCGAACGAGCAAATCTACAACAACGCAACCGAAGACACGAAGATCGTCTATGTCGGCGGCCTCTCCGGCGTGCTGCCTGCCGGTCCCGGACACTCGCACCAGTCCGTCCGCGAAATCTCCGCGCTCGGCTCCATTCCGAACTTCGTGATGGTCGAGCCCGCGCATCCCGATGAAGTCGCGCCCCTGCTCGACTGGTGCCTCAACACCCATAACGGCCCGAGTTACCTCCGCCTCGTGTCGATCCCATTTGCGGCGCGCCACGTGATGCCGAAAAACTGGAAGCCGAAACTTGGCCAGGGCTTCGTCGTACGCGAAGGCAAGGAAGCCGCCATTGTCACCGCTGGCCTCGTCGGCGTCTCGGTCGCCACGCAGGCCGCAGACCTCCTGCAAGCCCAGGGCATCTTCACCACTGTCATAAACCTGCCCTTCCTCAATGTCGTGGATGGGAAGTGGCTGTCCGGTGCGATAGGGCGCGCGAAGACCATAGCCGTAGTGGATAACCACTACCGCCGCTATGGCCAGGGCGACGCGGTCTGCGCTGCGCTCGCCGAGGCCGGGGGCTTGCTTGACCGGGCCTATCTCGGCATTGGCTTGACGGCGACGCCGCCTTCTGGTGCAAACGACGAGGTGCTTGCTAGGGTTGGATTGAATGCGGCGGCTGTCGCTGAGCGCGTGCTAGCTTTGGTAGCCTAAACACTCGAACCCAGCCTCTCGAATTACTGAGATCGACGTACCGAGCTGCTATTGGGTCTTACCAGGCGTCGGTGCCGCCGGAGCTGCTGTCGAAGCAGCTGGTGGCGCTGCAGCAGGGACGGCTGGCTTCGCTGCAGGTGCTACGACCCCACCCGAGCTCTTGATGATGTAAAGATCTGAAACCGCAACATCGATTGGCGAGCCGTCCAGCGATGTCAGATCCACACGAACGCAGCTATAGGCCTTCTGGAAGGTGAGAGTTACCTCCAGCGGACGCGGCGTCGCAGCGAGTTCGACGGTATTTCCCAGCGCGTCCTCGCCTTTCTCTTGGTCACACTGACGGGTCAGCATGGCCTTTAGACTCTTGCCGGGTGTGCCAGAAGCATTCATGTGGACTGTGAGCGTCTCACCCGCCGCGACGGGAAGAGGGGGCGCACCGTTCAATCCGTCAAATACGGCAAGTACAACGCCGCCCTGCGTCAAGGTCATCTTTGCAGGCGGACCTTCGGTCGACATAGTCGCGCTTCCCTGAGGAGACCAGCGGAACTTGTCAAATGCGCCGGCGGGAACAGGGGCCGGGACAAAAACATTGGCGGGCGAAGTCGCGGTTGGATTTGCGGCACCTTCCGCGGCCGGTACAGCCTCGCCACATGCAGAAAGCAATGCCCCGCAAGCGGCAGCCAGCATCGGCGCCCAAACTCGCCCACCAACCTTACGCATCTGCAATATCCTCAGGGTCCTGTCGATGGTCCGATTAGCGATCTACGCCTCTCTGTGTCAAGCAGTCTGGTCAGATCGATAGCTTGCAGAGAGCATGGTTCAGGTATTGCCTACCTGAACTTTTGCATGAAAAACATCAAGCCAGGGGACGCAATGCTCAGCCCTGTAACCACAATTCTGCGGGATTGAACGCAGTACTGATTCGTGAAGTCCAGAGGAAATGCCTAGTTTAGTGCAGGGTGGGAATTCAGGCATGAGCAATACTGTGGTGCCCGCGGCAGGGCAAAAGCTCGATTACAT
>CAIMMO010000217.1 GCA_903842595.1 uncultured Alphaproteobacteria bacterium | reverse complement strand
TGTCACAGGCGCTCGAGCGCGTACGGCAAAGCATCACTTCGCTTTGACGTCATCCACTCTCGCGAGGAGCCGGATGCGGGAATTCCGCACGTCCGGATCTGTGCGGGGGGCGGCCAGCAATGGCCGTCCCTACCGCGAACTAACATCGAGGGAAGGGTCGAACGGCAACTGACGAGCTGCCATACCACCGGCAACAATGCGGTGGGCTCGGCGTCCGTGGCCCACTACTTGCCGTTCGTCCTTCAAGCCTGGGGAGGGCCGAAACCTCTGGGACAGGCGAGCCTGGACCAGTCCCTGAGCCAGATACCAATCGCATTGAACCGCGCGACGCAAAATCCCCGCGCCGCATATTCGCACCGCCCACTCATGGGCCGGGGTACCAGCACGCGAGCTTACTTCTTGATGGCGAGCAATTCTGCCGCATTCATTGCAGCGGCCAATGCAAGTGCTTGGCCCCCCATGTCCTTGCCTGCATTCGTGACGGCGAGCACGCCGGAACCTGAAGCAGGAAATAGAGCAACGACCGCGAACCACGCCCCGTCCGATCCCTCATGGTAATACACAGGGCCAGGCAGCCCGGCGACGCTGTCGCGCACGAACCAGCCCATCGAAACTGGGGCGCCAGGCGGAGGTGATTGCGTCACTGCATAGGTCTGGGGTTTCAGCAGGGCGCCCTTACCGCTCGCGCCCCACAACTGATCGATGCAGAAGCGAGCCCAGTCATCGAGAGACAGATATATGTTTCCCGCGGGCGCAAAAAAGTCGGGGTTTACATCGCGAGGAACTGCGACTCTTCCACCCTTATGGCCAGCAGGCTGTCCTGTCGGGGGTCGTCCAAAGCCAGCCGAGGCCATTCCCAGGGGCGTGAATACCTCATCTCGCATCAAGGATTCATAAGTTTCCTTGCTTGCCATTTCGGCCATATAAGCGGCGATCAGGAACCCAGTGTTTGAATAGCTGAATCTGCCTGCACGTCCGACGGGCGCGTCTTGCAACGCGCGAGCGATGTACGCCCTCCGCCGCTCGGACAAGCTGGCATAGCTCTCGTCGTAGAAGAGCGAATTGAGGGCTTTCTCGTCCCTGATATTCTCCGGCAGACCGGACGTGTGAGTCAGCAATTGCAGCAGTGTAATCGCTCGATACTCAGGCCGCGCGCCGCCAGCCATATCGGGCAGGACGCCGGCGATCGTGGACTCCCAGGAGAGGGCGCCACGCTCCACAAGCCGAGCGATCATCACGGCCGTCATCGCCTTGCCATCAGAGCCGATATTCCAGACATCGCTTCGAGAAACTGGTGTGAGGTCACTCTGGCTGCGCACCCCATATACGGCGTCGTCGACGACCCCGTAGTCCTGAATGATCAGTAGCCCCGCCCCAGGGGCTTTCTTTCCTGCGACAGCCTTGGAAAGGATCGCATCGAGGTCTTCTGCAAAGGCTGGCGCCGCGAGGACGCCGATGCAAATCGCAAGCAGAACCGCCAATCGTGAAATCATTCACCCCTCCCCAGTTCACCGAGCTGGGAGGTCAGCTCGCAAATGTGTCGTCTCCGGGGCGCGGGTTTCAGCGCTCTCTGGCCCATTCGAGACATTGCGGTTGATGTCTGCTTCAGTCTCAACATGCATTGATCGAGCAGTTTGGGGGGGGTGGGGGGCATTGTGCGATTTCTTGCCGTACTGATCGCGCTGGCCGGGTCCGGTGCTTGCCAGTCACCACAGGTCGTAGATCGCCTCGGTGATGTTCAGGAGAGCCGTCTTGAGAGCGTGACTCTCACGTCCGGAAACTGTTCATCCGGAAGCTCGCGGTCCGTCGAGACGTTGATCGAACGTGTGATCGCGGTGCGCGGCAACGGCGTCGAACTGGAGTTCGATCTGCCTGAACAGACGTCTGCGGAGGATCGGGCCCGGGTGACCTGGCTCACGAAGTTCGGACCAACCGCACCGCGTCAATGGCGTCATTTTGGGCGAGGTCTTTGCTTATCGCTCGGGTCGTCAAGAACAGCAGGTCACGGGCGACCCTGCCATATGCGATATTTTGGCCGGGCCGCGGCTATTGTTCGATCTCGAACCGACAGAACACCAGCTCATAGATAGCTGGTCGATTGTCATCGGCCCGTCCCCCAACCCTGGGTCGGCGACACGCGGGGCGCTGGGCAACCGGCGCCCCGTTGCGTTCGATTGCCCCCCTCTGGGCGACAAGCCGCCGGGTCCGTTAGGCCAGGATGACTGGCAGCAATTGGGCGAGGTCCTGCTGTCGGCGTCACGCCCCCTGTATGACCTATCTCGATCGACTGAGAGGGGGCGCCACATTCCCGTTGCAGCGACCTCGGAGTCCGAAACGGTCACTTGCATCAGAGGAAAACACAGGTCCCAATCCTGTACCCTCGGTTTCGATGCTGTGTGAGCAAGGAGCGGACGGTGGTGAAAAACCATCGGCCGCTAGCGCTTTGGCCGGAAACAATGGACGGACTAGCGTCCCGGGGAGCGATAGGGAGCCCGCCCATGAAAAAACCACTCGCCATCCTGAGCATGGCCCTGGCCTTTGCCGGAGGCTCCGCAGCCCTTGCCCAGGTCGGCCCGCCACCGTTGCGGGTCAAGGTTCTCCTTGGCTCTGATCCTCATCTGGGCGCGGCAGCCCGGGCCAATCACGACGCCCTGCTGCAGAGCCTTGCCTCGGTCGGGCCGACAGGAGGCTGGTTCGAATTTCTGCCAACCGGCTTGGAAGCTGCCGGGTTTGAGTACTGCACGATTTCGGCCCAGGATCCGCGTAGCTGCGCCAGCAGTCTGCTGAAACAGAAGGGTGTCGCCGGCGCGACGATCATCGTTCTCGCAAGCGGCGAGGGAGAACATGCGAGCTGGCTTTGCGTCGGTACGGGCGCGCGCCCGAACAATTCGGAAAGGCAGATCGTCGGCTTCGACCTGAACGCCGCCGTTGACGCTGCTTCGCCGCGGCGCCGGGATATCCGCGCAGCTGCCGCTGGCTGTATCACCAGTGCAGGAGCCGAGAGCGGCTGGTAGCCGCTGGAGAGGGCTGACAACTAAACTCATGGTGGTAGAATCCGGAAGTACGCATCCGTGCTCATCATCAGTTGATCCATAGTCTGAAGAACGGGCTCAGGCTGCCGTCATGATCCGCGACATCCTGAAAATGGGCGATCCCAGGCTGCTTCGCGTGGCGAAGCCTGTCGTGGATATTGCTGATCCAGAGCTCGCTGCGATTGTCGCCGACATGTATGAGACAATGCATGCTGCCAATGGCGTGGGCCTGGCGGCGCCGCAGATCGGCGTTGATCTGCGCCTGATGATCTTCGGCTTCGACAGGAACCCGCGTTACCCCGACGAACAACCAGTGCCGGTGACGACGCTTTTCAATCCCTGGCTTGAGGTGTTGAGCAAAGAAACTGAAGAGGGATGGGAAGGCTGCCTTTCTGTCCCTGGCATGCGGGGTCTGGTCCCCCGCGCCACGCATATCCGTTATGGAGGCACGCTTGACGACGGCAGTCCGTTCTCGTGCGAAGCTCGCGGATTTCACGCCCGCGTCTTCCAGCATGAATTCGATCACCTCGACGGCGTGCTCTATCCGCAGCGGATTAGGGACATGACCAAGTTCGGCTTCATCGAAGCCCTGTTTCCCGATAGCGGCATCGTTCTGCTGGAAGCGAAGTGAACTTCCGACCCCGACCCAAATCTGCCACGCGTCACTCAAGCTTGGGGAGGCCCGATAATCCTGGGGCGGGTCAAGATCTTGGGCGAGCCACGCGCGGCTCGATTTTCAGGTTGCTTCGCGTCAGAGGACTGCAGGCGCGAACGCCTTCAAGTCTATGCCAGCAAGCCGTTGCCCAAAACGCCACTCAGATGGTCGTTCGTGACGATGACCAACTCGCTCCGCGGCTATAAGCCATTGATTTGAATGGTACCGCCACCCCGGCTCGAACGGGGGACCTCTGGATCCACAATCCAGCGCTCTAACCAACTGAGCTATGGCGGCAACCGGCTTGGCGCTGTCGCGCGAGCAGGGGTATTAGCTCTGGACATGCGCCGGGGCAAGCGCGGGTTTCCGGGACGCGGAACGCTGCGGAATCCGCGCGGCGCCCGCCGTCAGTTGTCGCCGAACAGGCGGCCGAGCGCCTTTTGGGCTTCGGCCTTCAGGCGGTCCTCGGCCGACTTCGGAGGCGGGGGTGTCGGGGCTGGCGGAACAACGGGCTGGCCTTCTACCGGCGCCGGGCTTGCGGCTTCGGGGGTGTCTTGCGTGGCGGCTGGCGCGGGAGCTGGCGCGGCCTGGGGGGCTGGTTTCGGCGCGCCCAGGCCCAGGCGGCCACGAATGCTGTCGCCGAGATCCTTGAGCTCGTCCTCGATTTTTGACTCGGCCTCGGCCTTTGCAGAGGCCGTAGCCTTGTCGGCAAGCCAGCCCCAGTCGGGTGCGAAGCTGACGCCGGTCCATGAGCCGGACAGTTTCATCGGCAGGCCATAGCCATTGAGCCCGGCCTTCCTGTCGTCGAACTGTGGGAACAGGTTCAGCGTCAGCTGCTGGCGACCAATGTCCAGTGCGCCGCCGGCAGCGATGGTCATGGCCCCGGTGTCGATGTTCATGTCGGTGAGCATGGCAACGCCGTCCGCCATCACGAAGTTCGTCTGCAAGGCGTCAAAGCGTGTCTGCGCAATCGGCGAGATGGCGGCGGCAGAGAACTTCTTGCTGGAGAAGGCGTTGACGGCGGCCGAGGCGAGTTCCTGAAGGTTGACGCCCTTGAGGACGCTTTCGTCCGAGGTGATGGCGCCTTTGCCGACGAGCGAACTCATCAGCGCATCGAGACTGGTGCCTGAACCGGCGAGGTCGATGTCGACGCCCCCTGCACCTTCGAGCATGGTGAAGTTGGCGGCGGCGCCAAGAAGGTCCTTCAGCGCCAGCTTGTCCACCTTCGCCTTCAGTTCGATGCCGGGCTTCGCTCCGCTACCGTCAGCGACGAAGCGCGCGGTTCCCGAGCCGCCGAACAGCGAGGTCTGCTTGAGGTCGGCGATCAGCTTGCCGTTCCTTATGCCGACTGCGACGTTGGACGGGCCAAAGTCGAACTTGTCGAACTTGATGCCGTTGGACTTTAGCGTGAGGTCCGCATCGACCAGCCGCAGTGGCGACAGGTCTATCGGTGTAGCGCCCCAGCCCGTAGGAGCGGCGGCGGGTTTGCCTGCTGGCGCGCCGGAGGCTTGCGCGTAGGGCGTCACGTCGATGGCGCTGGTGCTCAGCGTGCCGGTGAGGCGTGGCTTGGCGCCGAAGCTGAGCGCGGCTTCGCCCGCGCCGGTGATGTTGTCGAACTTCACCGTGGCGTTCTTCAACAGTACATCCTGCGTACCGCCCGAGGTCTGTCCCGTCAGCGAGAACGTCTTGTAGATGTTGCCCGGCGGCAGTTGCGTGCCGGCAGCGGCCGCGAGTTTGCGAAGGTCGGGCGCGGCGATGGTGACGTCGCCAGCATAGGTCAGCTGGTCCTTCAGCTGTGCCGATCCCTTGAACAGCAGATTCAGAAGGCCGCTGGCGTGTTCGAAATTCACGTCGCTGAAGACAAGGTTATCCAGCGTGCCGGTGATCTTTGATGAAACCGTTGCCTTGCCGAGGGCGGCTTCGGCGGGCGGGGCGATGTCGAGGGCGCGCGCGAGGTCGGCGAGCCTTGATGCATCGGCGCTGGCGTCGAGCTGGAGCGCGATTGTCTTGGTCAGTCGCGCCTCGCCCTTGAGGTCTGCGTTCAGCAGCGGGCTCTCGTGGCGCGCGGAGGCGACCTTGATGGTGATGTCGTCGAACGAGCCATAGGCCTGGCCCGACAAGGTCAGCTTGCCGAGTACGGCGGGCACGGGCAGCGGCGTCTGGAAGGCGTCGCCCAGCGCGGGGAGGTTCGGGATCTCGCCTGTCAGGGCGAAGTCGAACTCGGGCATATCGCCGAGAGCGAGCGTGCCCTTCAGGTCTGTCCGGATAAGGTCGGTCTGCAGCTTGATCTCGACGGGCGAGGCGAGGCCGTCGATCATCGCCTGCGGGTTTCCAAGCCGCGACTCGATGCGAAACTCAAGCGCATTGGCGAGGCCTTCGGCTTTGAACGACAGCGGCTTGTCGAGCGCCTGCATGTCCGCCCAGAGATTGAGATCGCTCAGCGTCTGGATCTTCTTTGCCCTGCGGTCGTCGAACGAGACGATCCCCTTTTCGATGCGCACGTCGCGAAGGGACGCGCCCATCTGCCCGCTCTGCTGCGGCTCGCCGGACACGCCCGCTGGGCCGGTGGGTGGGGTGAAGGTCCAGTTGTTGTTGCCGTCCTCGAGGCTGATGAGCGAGATGCTGGGTTCCACGAGGATGAACTCCTCGACTTCGACATTGCCTGAAAACAGCGGCCAGAGCGCCACGGCGGCGCGGAGCTCCTTCATTGAAGCAAAGTCGCTTCCCTCGAATCCTTCCGGATTGGCGATGGTCGAGGCGCCGGCGCGGGCCTCGATGCGGGGGAATACGGCGACCTCGATCCGGCCCGTGACGGAGACTTTCCGTCCTGTGACCTGGTAGGCGACCTTCTCGATCTCGGCCCGATAGACTTCCTGCGGGATCAGGTTCGGGACCACCAGGACAGCGATAGCGGCCAGCGCGAGCAGGCCGCCGACGACGCTTCCGCCTATAATCCAGTACTTCCGCATCGAATCCTCCGCACGTCCTGTCTTAAAGCACAGCGCGGCCATGGGGCGCCAACAAGGCGCCTACGGTTAAGGCACGGTCAGGTCTGACTTCAGATGCGTGCGCTTTACGCTATGGTACGCAGCCCCTAAGTCGGGTTTCCAATCGAGCCTAGGACGTGCACGGCTTTGACACTCGACTCCGATCTGACGGCTTATGCCGAACGCTTCACCTCGCGCCGCGGGCGCAGGAAGCCATTGCCGGCTCACCTGCAAAGGCTTGAAGCCGAAAGCATTTTCATCATGCGGGAGGTCGCGGCCGGGTTCGAGAACCCGGTTATGCTGTATTCCATCGGCAAGGATTCGTCGGTGATGCTGCACCTCGCGATGAAGGCCTTCTGGCCCTCGCGACCGCCATTCCCCTTCATGCATATCGACACCACCTGGAAGTTCCAGGAGATGGTACAGTTTCGCGACCTGATCACGAAGAAACTCGGGCTGGACCTGATCGTTCACATCAATGAGGACGGGTTGAAGCGCGGGATCAACCCTTACGCGTCGGGCTCCAACCTCCACACGCAGGTGATGAAGACAGAGGGCCTGCGCCAGGCGATGGACAAGTATCGCTTCGATGCGGCTTTCGGCGGCGCGCGGCGCGACGAAGAAAAGAGCCGGGCGAAGGAGCGGATCTTCTCGTTCCGCACCGAGAGCCATGGCTGGGATCCGAAGAGCCAGCGGCCGGAGCTGTGGAGCCTCTACAACACCCGCAAGGCGCGCGGCGAAAGCATCCGTGTCTTCCCGATCTCGAATTGGACCGAGCTGGATATCTGGGCCTACATCGCCGAGGAAGAAATTCCGATCGTGCCGCTGTATTTCGGCCAGGAGCGGCCGACCGTCATTCGCAACGGCCAGATCTTCATGGTCGATGACGAGCGTACGCCGATGGAGCCGGGCGAGGTTGCCGTGGATCGGATGATCCGTTTCCGCACGCTGGGCTGCTATCCGCTGACGGCCGCCATCGAAAGCGACGCTGCGACGCTCGATGACATTGTCGGTGAGATGCTGACCGCGCGCACGTCTGAGCGCTCTGGCCGCCTAATCGACCATGACGAGAGCGGGTCGATGGAGAAGAAGAAGCGTGAGGGGTATTTCTGATGGCCACGAAAGTGACCCCCCTGCGCACCAAGGAGCAGCGCCAGTCGGTCCGCGAACTGGCGGCCGCCGAGATGGGCGTGCTGCGTTTCATTACCTGCGGTTCGGTGGATGATGGCAAGTCCACGCTGATCGGCCGGCTGCTGTATGACACCAAGCTGTTGTTCGAGGACCAGCTTGCCACGCTGAAGAAAGACAGCGTGAAGCATGGCACGCAGGGCGAGAATATGGACTTCGCCCTGTTGCTCGACGGGCTGGAGGCCGAGCGCGAACAGGGCATCACCATTGATGTCGCCTATCGCTTCTTCTCGACCGACAAGCGCAAGTTCATCGTGGCGGACACGCCGGGGCACGAGCAGTATACGCGCAACATGGCGACCGGCGCCTCGACGGCGGATCTCGCCATTATCCTGATCGATGCGCGCAAAGGGGTGCTGCAGCAGACCAAGCGCCATACGTACATCGCCAACATGCTGGGCGTCCGGCACCTCGTGCTGGCGGTCAACAAGATGGACCTGGTGGACTACAGTCGCGCGCGCTTCCACGAGATCGTGGCGAGCTATCTGGGTGTTGCGGATAACCTCGGTTTCGAGTCGATCACGCCCATCCCGATGTCGGCGCTGAACGGCGACAACATCATCACCAAGTCGGGCAAAATGGCTTGGCACGCCGGGCCGACGCTGCTGGAGCATCTCGAGAGGATCGAGATCGCGGACCAGCGCGCCGATGCGCCCTTCCGCCTGCCGGTGCAGTGGGTGAACCGCCCTAACCTCGATTTCCGCGGGTTCTCCGGAACGGTGATCTCCGGATCAATCAAGTCGGGCGATGAAGTTGTCGTCGCCAAGTCCGGCAAGATATCCAGGGTGAAAGCGCTGGTTACGGCCGATGGCGACCTGCCGGTCGCCAGGGCCGGTGACGCGATCACGCTGGTGATCGAGGACGAGATCGACGCCTCGCGCGGGGACGTGTTCGCCGTGCCGGATGCGCGGCCGGAAGTCTCCAACCAGTTCACCGCCAACATCCTCTGGATGCACGAAGACCCGCTGACGACGGGCCATGCCTATGTGCTGAAGATCGGTTCGCAGACGGTGCAGGCGGCGGTGACGTCGATCCGGCACAAGATCGACATCAACACGCTGGACAAGGCGGCAGGCTCCTCGCTCGGTCTGAACGAGATAGGCTTCTGCAACATCTCGGCGAACCAGCCGATTGCTTTCGATGCCTACAAGACCATCCGCGAAGCGGGCGCGTTTATCCTGATCGACCGGTTCACCAACCTGACGGTTGGCGCGGGCATGATCGAGTTCTCGTTGAATCGCGCCACCAACGTCCACCGGCATGCAATGGACGTGACCAAGTCCAGCCGCTCGCTGATCAAGGGTCACAAGCCGGCTGTGCTGTGGTTCACGGGCCTTTCCGGCGCCGGCAAGTCCACCATCGCCAACATTGTGGAGCGCAAGTTGTCGGCGATGGGCGCGCACACCTATTCGCTCGATGGCGACAACATCCGCCAGGGCCTCAACAAGGATCTCGGCTTCACCGATCAGGACCGGGTGGAGAATATCCGCCGCATCGGGGAAGTGGCAAAGCTGTTCGTCGACGCGGGCATGATCGTGACCGCCTCGTTCATTTCGCCCTTCCGTGCGGAGCGCGACATGGTGCGGGGTCTTGTCGAGAAGGGCGAGTTCTTCGAGGTGTTTGTCGACACGCCGCTGCACCTGGCCGAACAGCGCGATCCCAAAGGCCTCTACAAGAAGGCGCGTGCGGGGCAGATCCGCAACTTTACGGGCATAGACAGCCCCTACGAAGCGCCGATCTCGCCTGAACTTCGGCTTGATACATCGTCGGGTACCGCAGACGCACTGGCAGACCATGTCATCGATCATCTGCTCCAGGCGGGCATCATCGGCTCGTATGGCGAGGCGCTGGGCGACTTCTCGATCTGACGCTTGCGCGGCCAAGTGTTATACTATAACAGAAACGGATGACGAACTCCGAAGCCGCCATCGTCCTGGGCGCCGGCGCGCTCAGCGTGGCCGGCGTAGCGTTCGCATTGCTCGCGGCAACCATGGCGCGACGCATCGCCGACCTCGTGGGCATGGCGGGCGGCGCGGTGATCCTGTTCGTCGGGCTCACGCACCTTGCGCCGGAAGCCTTCGCGGCCGGTGATGTCGAGCGCATTTTCCTCGTCGGCGGTGCAGTTGTCGGGATCCTGCTGGAGGTCATCTTCCGCACGCGTAACGTGTCCTCGCCCGCCGCCGAGCATATCGGGGCGTGGCTTGGCATCGTCGTGCTCGGCCTGCACTCCACGCTTGATGGCGCGGTCTATACGGCAGTGTTCTGGCATAACCACGCATCCGGTCTGATGGCGTCAGCGGGTCTGATCCTGCATGAGGCGCCCGAGGGCATTGTTGCGATGGCGCTGGCGCTGAGAGCGGGACTGAAGCCGCCTGTGGCCGCCGTGACCGCCGTGCTGGCGTCCTCCGTCACCACGCCACTTGGGTGGATCATCGCACATGCGATCGGCGAGTCGGGGCAGGGCGTGATGCAGATCATGTTCGCTGCGTCCGCAGGCCTGCTGCTTTATGTGGGCTGGCACATGATCGCCGGGGGCATCAGGGCGCTGCGGCGGACCTGACGCACGGAATTCGGCAAAACAGCAAAGCCCGCGCACAAGTCTTGCGAACTTTCTGGTCGTACCTGTTTAGCACGCGCTTCGTTCGCCCCTGCGCGCGGTATATATTCTCCATCAAACGCCGGAGAATCCGATGACAGACCTGTTCGAAAATCCACTTGGCACTGATGGCTTCGAGTTCGTCGAATACACCTCGCCGGACCCGCATACGCTGGGCAAGCTGTTCGAGGGGTTCGGCTTCACGGCGGTGTCGAAACACCGCTCGAAGAATGTCATCCGCTACAAGCAGGGCGACATCAACTTCATCCTGAACATGGAGCCGTCAGGCCAGCCGGCGGCGTTTCGCGGCGTCCATGGCCAGGGCGCCAACGCAATGGCGTTCCGCGTGAAGGACGCCGCCAAGGCCTATGCGGAAGCAATCAGACGCGGCGCGGAGCCAGCCTTCACCAATGTCGGGCCGATGGAGCTGAACATTCCCGCAATCCAGGCGATCGGCGGGGCGTACATCTATCTTGTCGACCGCTACGGCGCTCACGGCATCTACGATATAGACTTCGTGCCGATCCCCGGCGCTGACGAGACGAAGAACTCGGTCGGCCTCACCTATCTCGACCACCTGACGCACAACCTGTTCCGCGGGAACATGGCGAAGTGGGCGGACTACTACGAGCGGATCTTCAACTTCCGCGAGATCCGCTATTTCGACATCGAGGGCAAGCAGACAGGTCTCGTGTCGAAGGCGATGACCTCGCCTTGCGGCAAGATCCGCATCCCGCTCAACGAGAGCCGCGACGACAAGAGCCAGATCGAGGAGTTCCTGAAGGACTATGGCGGGGAAGGCATCCAGCACATCGCGCTCGGCACTGACGACATCTACGCCAGCGTGGAAGCGCTGCGTAGGCGCGGCGTGCCGTTCCAGTCGGCCCCGGACACGTACTTCGAAGGCATCGGCCAGCGCCTCGGCCAGCATGGCGAGGATGTGGAGCGGCTGCACAGGAACCAGATCCTTATCGATGGCGCGCCGACCAAGGGCCAGGGCCTGCTGCTGCAGATCTTCACCGCCAACCAGATCGGCCCGATCTTCTTCGAATTGATCCAGCGCAAGGGCAATGAAGGTTTTGGCGAGGGGAATTTCCGCGCTCTGTTCGAGAGCATCGAGGCCGATCAGATCCGGCGCGGGGTCTTGACGGAGGCGTGAGGCCAATCGACCGATGGGCTCACATCCGCCCGTCGTCGGTCCGAGCGGAACCTCGGTCGCTCGATCAATCCAATGGTTGCCCTACGTAACCCGATCACACCCTCTGGACAGGCTCCCGCAAAAGGAGAAGCATCCTTAGGCAGGGACGCTATATTCGGCGGCGCATATCGCATACGCCGCGTGCGCCTCTTGCCAGCCGGGCTCCGGCGAGGAGCCGCTTGATGGCGGAACGCTTATGACGAGCTTCACACTCAACGGAAAGGCAATGACGGTCGATGTCGATGTCGATGCCGACACGCCATTGCTCTGGGTCATCCGCGAGCAGGCGGGATTGACCGGGACAAAATTCGGCTGCGGCGTCGGCATGTGCGGCGCGTGCACGGTGCACATCGATGGCAAGGCGGCGCGTTCGTGCCTCACGCCGATCAACGCGGCCGAGGGCAAGACCATCGTGACGATCGAAGGGCTCGATCCCAAGGGCGAGCATCCGGTACAGAAGGCATGGCAGGAAATCCAGGTGCCGCAATGCGGCTACTGCCAGTCGGGCCAAATCATGCAGGCTGCCGCCGTGCTGAAGGACAATCCGAACATCGCCGACGCTGACATCGACGCACAGATGACGGCCAATCTCTGCCGCTGCATGACGTACACGCGCATCCGCGCCGCGGTTCGTCAGGCCGCGAATGCAATGAAGGGGGGCTGATCCATGGATACGCCAATCAACAAGTCTTCCGCCGTTCTGTCCCGCCGCGGCTTCCTCGTCGCCGCCGCTGGCACGGGCGTCGCCTTCTCATTTCTCACCGCGTGCACCACCGGAGAGACAGCCAGCACGGCGCCCGCCTACGAGCCAACGCAATGGTATTCGATCGACAACAACGGCATTGTCACCGTGAACGTGATCCGCGCCGAGATGGGCCAGCATGTCGGCACGTCGCTGGCACGCATCCTTGCGGATGAACTTGAGGCGCCGTGGGAAAATGTCCGCATCAACCACGTCGACAGCGATCCGAAATGGGGTCTGATGGTCACGGGCGGATCATGGTCGGTCTGGCAGACCTACCCCCTCTACAGCCAGGCCGGCGCCGCTGGTCGTGCGGCGCTGATCGAAGCAGGCGCAACTGCGCTTGGTGTCGATCCCGCCACGTGCTCGGCCGCCAATGGCGAGATCGTCTCGGGTGACAAGAAGATTTCCTACAAGGATATCGTGCGCAAGGGTGGCCTTACCAAGACCTACACGCCTGAGGAACTCGGCGCGATCAAGCTGAAGCCTGTCACCGATCGCAAGCTGATCGGCAAGCCGGTGACGTCGCTCGATATTGTCGAGAAGACCAACGGCGCCGCGGTCTATGGCATCGACGCGAAGGTCGAGGGGATGGTCTATGGCTGTCCGATCATTCCGCCGACGCGCAATGGCTCCATGGTCACCTATGTGATGGACGGCCCGGCGAAGGAGATCAAAGGCTATATCGCGACCGTCGCCCTCAAGGACCCGTCAAATACGGTTCCCGGCTGGTGCATGGTCTTCGCCGATAGCTGGTATGCTGCGAAAAAGGCGGCGGCTGCCGTGGTGATCGAATACCGGCCCGGGCCGACCACGGATGTTTCGGAGAAAGACCTTCAGGACCACGCCACGAAGCTGATCGCGGATTCGTCGAAAGGGTCTGTGCTGCCGCTTGGTAACACGGATACCGCACCCGTCTTCCGTGCAGCGAAGTCCACGCTGGACGCCACTTACACCACAGCCACCGCACTCCATTTCGCGATGGAGCCGCTGAACGCGCTCGTGATGGAGAAGGACGGCAAGTGGGAAATCCATACCGGCAACCAGTGGCAGAGTCTTGTGCTTCCCTGGCTCGCGACCGCACTTGAGGTACCGGAGACCGATATCGTCATGAAGACCTACCGCCTCGGCGGAGGTTTTGGCCGTCGTCTCAACGGCGATTATGCCGTCGCGGCCGCGCTGGCTGCAAAAGCCGTTGGCAAGCCGGTCAAGATGATCATGACACGCGAGGACGATTCAAAGTTCGACAGCGTTCGATCGCCCTCCGTGCAGAAACTGCGGATGGCCTTCGACAAGGACGGCAATGTCACCGGCATGGAGCAGCATGTCGCGTGTGGCTGGCCGACAGAGGTGATGGCGCCGTTCTTCATGCCGAAGGGCGAGAAGGACGTGCCCTTCGATCCCTTCGCGATCTCGGGGGCGAACCACTGGTATGCGGTTGGCGCGCACAAGGTGCGGGCGATATCGAATGACCTTGCGAACCAGACCTTCCGGCCCGGCTGGCTGCGCTCTGTCGGTCCGGGTTTCACCAACTGGGCGCTGGAAAGCTTCATGGATGAAGCAGCGCACAAGCTGAAGATGGATCCCGTCGCCTTCCGCCTGAAGCTGCTTACAGCAGAGGGCGCCAATGCGGGCTCCGCGCCCAACTCGGTCGGGGGCGCCAGGCGACAGGCAAATGTGGTCCAGCTTGCCGCACAGAAGGCGGGGTGGGGCTCGACCTTGCCTGCGGGCACGGGTCTGGGCCTCGCCACCAGCTTTGGCCAGGAACGCGACATGCCAACCTGGGTCGCGTGTGTCGCGCGCGTCAATGTCGACAAGGCCTCTGGCAGGGTGAAAGTCGAGAAGCTCACGCTCGTGGCCGACGCTGGAACCATCGTTGATCCGGATGGTGCGCTGGCGCAGATGGAAGGCGCCTCCCTCTGGGGCCTGTCGCTTGCATTGCACGAGGGAACCGAGTTCGAGAGCGGCAACGTCAAGGCGCTCAATCTTGGCGCCTACACGCCGCTGCGCCTCGCTGATGTTCCTGAGCTCGACATCAGCTTTGTCGATTCCGCAGAAGTGCCTGTCGGGCTTGGCGAGCCAGCGACCACCGTCGTCGGTCCGGCCATCGGCAACGCCATATTCAACGCTGTCGGCGCACGCCTGCGGCATATTCCGATCACGGCTGCTGCCGTGAAGGCTGCGATCTGAGTTTGCTGCAATCGGGCGTCCAGCCGTCGCGGGTCGGCTGGACGCCTGGTCGCGTGCGTTTCGTAACGGCTTCAGCGGCCCAGGCAACACACCTCATCGCGGGCTTTAGCCTCTACAGGCTGATCGATTCCGCGTCAGCTGGCCGCCCGGAGCGTAACCTTTCGCGCCTCCGCCAGCCCGTGCTAGGCCTCTGACCACAAGAAACGTCAGGGAGTTTTGCCATGCGTGCACGTATCCTGCTGCTGGGTTCGGCAATGGCGCTCGCCGCATGCAGCGCAGTGCCGGCCTCGGATGAGGGATCCGCCGCAAACCCGCGCTTCTCGGCCGAAATCCGCCGCACCGCATTTGGCGTCCCGCACATCAGGGCTGACGACATGGGCGGCATCGGCTACGGCTACGGTTATGCCAGCGCGCAGGACAATGTCTGCGAGATTGCCGACCGCCTTCTCACCGTGACGGGTGAGCGCGCAAAGTTCCATGGCCCGGGCGAGAATGACGCCAACATCGCAAGCGATCTCTATCATCGGCGCATGATCGCATCGCAGCGGGTCGAGAAGCTGCTGGCGGGACCCGCTTCTTCGCCAGACACACCCAGCGCCGAGGCGCGCGCGCTTGCCGATGGCTATGTCGCCGGGTTCAATCGCTACCTGCGGGAGAGCCGGGCGAAGATCACGGACCCGCGCTGCAAGGACGCTGCATGGCTGCGCGAGATCACCGCGCTCGATTTCTGGCGCCACATGTATGTCGGCCAGACCGTGGATGGCTTCTTTGCCCCGACCACCAGCGCTGCGCCTCCCGGGGCAGATCGCGCCGCCCTGGCGCCGGACCTGATCCTGGAAGACGCATCAGGCTGGGGATCGAACGCCTATGCCATCGGCCGGGAGATGACGAAGAACGGCAAGGGCGTGCTGCTGGGTAATCCGCACTATCCGTGGGATGGCGTGAACCGTTTCTATCGCACGCATTTCATCATTCCCGGCGACATCAACATCGTCGGGATCAGCTATATCGGCATGCCGATGATCCGGATCGGCCACACGGGGACGCTGGCCTGGTCCAACACAGTCTCTACAGCGCGCCGTAACGGTTTCTACGAGCTCACGCTTAACCCCGCCGACCCGACGCAGTACCGCTATGAGAGCCAGTGGCTCCCAATGGAGAAGGCCACCATCACTGCGCAGGTGAAGCGTGGCGACAAGATCGAGCCCGAGACGCGTACTGTCTACGCCACGCGCTGGGGTCCGGTGTTCGAATCCGAATCCTACCCGTGGACCAGAGACCGCGCCTATGCCTTGCGAACACTGGAAACCGGTCTGCGCGATCCGGACCAGTACATGGCTGTGTGGCGCTCGAAGACGGTTCGCGAAATGAAGGGCGCCCTCGCGCGATGGCAGTCCTTCCGCTTCAACGCCACCGCCGTCGATTCAACCGGCGAGGCGCTCTATGGCGACATGGGGCTGATCCCCAATGTCTCGCAGGCGCTGGCGGAGAAATGCTCAGCGTCGGACTTCGCGAAGAAGCAGTGGAAGGAAAGCCGGGTGCCGGTGCTCGATGGGTCCCGCGCCGATTGTGACTGGGCGACCGATCGTGACAGTTCAATGCCGGGCGCTGCCGGCGCAGCCGGTGGTCCGCATCAGTTTCGCACCGACTACGTATTGCAGAGCAATGACAGCTACTGGCTCACCAACATGTACGCACCGATCACCGGCCTCAGCCCGGTGTTTGGTGACGAGGCAACCCCACGGAGTCTGCGCACCCGCGCGGCGCACGAGCAGGTCGAACGCCGCATGAAGGCTACGGACGGCTTCGGCGCGCCGAAATTCGATCTCGAAGCCATGAAGCAGGTCATGCTCTCGAACCGTCATTATGGCGGTGAACTGATCCGCGACGACCTCGTGGCTGCGTGCCGTGCGGCCAACAAGCCGAAGCTTGCGCCTGCGTGCGATGCGCTTGCCAAATGGGACCTCAAGGTGGATCTCGACAGCCGCGGTGCGCACCTGTTCCATCTTTTTGCCGAAGCTGGCGGTATCCGCTTCAAGGACGCGTTTGATCCCAAGAACGCCGTTCATACCCCAGCAAAGTTCGACGCCAGCGATGCGCGCGTGATCGCCGCCCTTGAAACGGCGGTCGACAAGCTCGCCGAGCTAAAAATCCCGGTTGATGCACGGCTGGGCGACGTTCAGGCCGAAACGCGAAACGGCAAGCGCATTCCTATCCATGGTGGAGCCGGCCCTGAGGGCGTGTTCAACGTGATCACGGTCGAGGATCTCGAACCGGAGAAGGGCTGGACCAGCATTCGCCACGGTGCGAGCTGGATCTATGCGGTCGAGTTCACGGAGCAGGGCCCGAAATCACAGGGCTTCCTGTCCTATTCGCAGTCCACCGATCCCACCTCGCCGCACTATAGCGACCAGACGGAGCTGTATTCGCGCAAGGGCTGGGACGACCTTCTCTGGCGCGAGGCTGACGTGGAGAAGGCCACGGTCTCGCGCCTGGCGATCAGCGAGTGACGGGAATGAGCGAGACGGTTCTTTATGGCTACTGGCGTTCGTCCGCCACCTACCGCACGCGTATCGCGCTCAATCTCAAGGGTGTCAGCTATCGCACGGTCGGCGTTCATCTGCTTAAGGACGAGCAGACAATGCCCGAGCATCTCGCACGCCACCCCTCCGGACGTGTGCCGATTCTCGAGATTGATGGTCATCGCATCGGCCAGTCGATGGCGATGATCGACTATCTCGACGAGACCCGGCCCGACCCGCCCCTGCTGCCGCGCGATCCCTGTCTCCGTGCTCGCGTGCGCGATCTGAAGGACCAGATCGTCGCCGACATCCACCCCCTCAACAATACCTCCGCGCTGGCTCGCCTGCGCAGCCAGTTCGGCGCGGACGATGCAGCTATCGCCAGCTGGTACGGGCACTGGATCGTTCGCGGCTTTGACGTTCTGGAACAGATGTTGCCGTCCACCGGCGACTATTGCCTCGGCGATGCCGTGACGCAGGCCGACATCGTCCTTGTTCCCCAGGTCGCCAATGCCCGGCGCTACCCGCAGATCGATCTGACCCAGTTCCCCAACATTGTCCGCATCGATGCGGCGCTGAAGAAGCTGAAAGCCTTCCACGACGCGGCGCCGGAACAGCAGCCGGAGGCGAAGCGGCAATGACCAAAGGCAAGTGGATTCCGGTACAGGGCGCCGAGGGCAGGCATTCGAAGCAGGCGCATACGGATCTTCCCGAGGGCACATATGAGCGCGAGATGTCGAAGGAAGGTTTCTTCGGCCCCGCCGCCTTCTTCTATCACCCAAAGCCGCCGACGGGCTGGACCGAATTCGAGGGGCCGCTGCGTCCGCGTGCGTTCGATCTGACGCATACGCACAGCGGTCGCGGCAGCGGCACGCCCTCGCCGTGGCAGGCGCCGGTGATCCTGCACAACAAGGCGTGCGAGATGCGTTACTGGCGCATGGCGCACAATCAGGAGCGAATCGCGCGAAACTCGGATGGCGACACGCTGTTGTTCATTCACGAGGGATCTGGCCACCTCTACACCGATTGGGGCCACTTAGAGGTTGAAGCTGGCGACTATGTTTACCTGCCGCGCGGCGCGATGTGGCTGATGGACCGCGGAACTGCGGACTTGGTCGAAATCCTCATCATCGAAGCGACCAATGCGCATTTCACCCTGCCGGATCGTGGCCTGATGGGGCCGCACGCTATCTTCGATCCGGCGGTTCTGCAGACACCGCGCATCGACCAGGCGCATCAGGCGATGCAGGCCAATCCGAACGTGTGGACGGTCGAGGTCAAGAAGCGCGGGCTGGTATCGACCATCACTTATCCCTATTTCCCGATGAATGCTGTTGGCTGGCACGGCGATCTTGCGCCAGTGAAGTTGAACGTGCGCGATATACGCCCCGTCGTCTCGCACCGCTACCATCTGCCGCCCAGCGTCCACACGACCTTCCTGTCCGATCGTTTCGTCGTCTGCACCTTCGCGCCGCGCCCGTTCGAAACCGATCCCGGCGCGATCAAGGTGCCCTTCTTCCACAACAATGACGATTTCGATGAGGTGCTGTTCTACCACGCGGGCGACTTCTTCAGCCGCGACAATATCAAGGCCGGCATGATGACCTTCCACCCCTCCGGCTTTACGCACGGCCCGCATCCCAAGGCGCTGAAGAAGATGTTCGTGCAGGAAAAAGCCATGACCGACGAATACGCGGTGATGATCGACACGCGTGACCCGCTGGACGTCGGCCCGGAAGCCGAAGCGCTGGAGAACAGGGATTACGTCAACAGCTGGAAGACGAGTGAGTAGGGCGTGAGCTACGACCTCTACCTGCGTCCCGTCGCGTTCGACGCAGATGCGCTCCGACACTGGTTCACGGCACGACCGCATTATGAAGTCGAAGGCGAGCAGGTGAGCTACGCCAATCCCGAAACCGGCGTGTATTTCACCTTTCACATCGACGAAACCACTGAGGCAGTCGAAGGCGAGGAAGGGCCCGCCGGCCCGTCTGTCGCCTTCAACATGAACTACTTCCGCCCGCACACGTTCGCGCTGGAGGCCGAGCCGGAGGTGGCCGCCTTCCTGGCGCGCTTCCCGTCACGTACTGATGATCCTCAGCGAATGGGCGAGGGGCCGTACGTGCGCGAGAGATTTCTCGAAGGGTGGAACGACGGCAACCGCTCTACCGTCGCCATCGCTGCGAAGCAGGGCATGGAACGCCCGCTTTCCGCCGACCCGGCCCGCGTCGAAGCGGCCTGGGCGTGGAATTACGGCCGCGCTCAGCTTCAGGCAGAGGCGGGGGAGAACCTGTTCGTGCCCAAGATCGTCTGGCTCCAGCCCGGCCCCGGCACAGGCCCCGAGCCCGCCATTACCTGGACGTTCGGCGTCGCCACACTCATCCCCGAAAGCCTCATCACCTGCGTCGTGCTGGTCCGGCAGGAGCGGCCAAAACTGCTCAAGATGTTCGCTCGCAATCCCGATCCGAAGTTCGAGTACAAGCTGCTTGGCGTTGAAAGCGGCATCCGCATCGCCGGCATCGAACGCGGCGAGATCGACGGTCAGCCCGCACTGTTCACCCCGGCCACCGGCTCCCTGGAAATGCAGGCGCTTTTTTCAGGGGTCTGGTCCGCCCCGAAATTCCGGTTGCTTGGACCCGAGACCGTGTTCGGCGCCGATCTCGTGCGTGAAGCCTGGCCTGAATGAACCTTGCCGGCGCGCCCCGGCGTCCCATGTCTGGAGGCAGTCGCCAGGAGAGCCCGGAATCAACGCCCGATTCCCCCCCTTCCGTCCGAGCCATCACAGGCAGACGGCATCGGCGCGATGATGCGCCGCTGCGGCGGCGCGCAGGCGAACGGCGGTGGTTGGAAAGCTGGCCTCCCGCTGCCTCATGCTGGCCCCGACACCGAGTACGGTGATTGCGTCAACAGCGACGGCCCTGCGAACGTCTCGAACCCGGTAGGCGGCGACACCGCCAGCCAGATGCGCTTTGCCTGCGGGCGCACCAGGACGAGAGCTGAGGTGCGCTGCCAGACGCCGGATTTGCAGAATCTCGTCTGGTCGCCATTTGCCTCTGTCGCGCGCGCGTCCTAGAAGACGCTCATGAAGCTAGCATCCCTCAAGCATGGCCGCGATGGACGTCTGGTCGTGGTTTCGCGTGATCTCACGCGTTTTGCCGACGCTGGCCACATTGCGCCGACCTTGCAGGCTGCGCTGGATAACTGGAAGCGTCATGCACCGCGCCTGCACACGCTGGCGGACGAGGTCGAGATCGGGTCCGTTCCCACCGACCGTTTCCACGAGAAGGATTGTGCCTCACCTCTGCCGCGCGCCTACCAGTGGGCCGACGGCTCGGCCTACGTGAATCACGTGGCGCTGGTGCGCAAGGCGCGCAACGCCGAAATGCCAGACACGTTCTGGACCGACCCGCTGATGTATCAGGGCGGCTCGGATACTTTCCTCGGCCCGCGTGATCCCATCCCGCTCGCCGACGAAAGCTGGGGCTGCGACATGGAGGGCGAGGTCGCCGTCGTTACCGGCGATGTCCGCCTCGGCGCCAGCCACGCGGAAGCACAGCGCGCGGTCCGCCTTGTCATGCTCTGCAACGACGTCAGCCTGCGCAATCTCATTCCGAATGAACTTGCGAAGGGCTTCGGCTTCTTCCAGTCGAAGCCATCCTCCGCTTTCTCTCCCGTTGCCGTCACGCCCGACGAGTTCGAGGGCATGTGGGATGGCGACCGGCTGAACGGCACGCTGTCTGTCCGGCTCAATGGCGAGTCCTTTGGTCGCGCGAATACACGGGCCGACATGACATTCGACTTTCCGACCCTGATTGCGCACGCCGCAAAGACGCGCGCGCTGTCTGCTGGCTCCATCATCGGCTCGGGCACGGTGTCCAATCGCGGCGAGGATGGCGGGCCGGGCAAGGCCATCGCCGATGGTGGCGTTGGATATTCGTGCATCGCCGAGCTCCGCATGGTCGAAACGATCACACAGGGCGTGGCCAAGACCGGATTTCTCAAGCGCGGCGACCGCGTCGAGATCGAAATGCTGGATGATCGTGGCCGCTCCGTCTTCGGGCGGATCGACCAGGTCGTCGGCGGCTAGCAAGGGATAATGGCATGGCGAGCAAGATCTATCCCAGCGCGCAGGCGGCGCTCGACGGCGTGCTGTTCGACGGAATGACGATCATGGCGGGCGGTTTCGGCCTGTGCGGCATTCCCGAGAATCTGATCGCCGAAGTAAAGCGGCAAGGCACGAAGAACCTCACCGTCATCTCCAACAATGCCGGTGTGGATGGCTTCGGTCTCGGCGTGCTGCTGAACTCGCGGCAAGTGAAGAAGATGATCTCGTCCTATGTGGGCGAGAACAAGGAGTTCGAGCGGCAGTATCTCTCCGGCGAACTTGAGCTTGAATTCAATCCGCAAGGCACACTTGCCGAGCGATGCCGGGCTGGCGGGGCGGGAATTCCAGGCTTCTATACCAAGACCGGCGTCGGCACGATTGTCGCCGAGGGCAAGGAACACCGCGAGTTCAATGGCCAGACCTACATCCTCGAAACTGGCCTCGTGTCGGACCTGTCGATCGTGAAGGCCTGGAAGGCCGACACGCAGGGTAACCTTGTCTTCCGCAAGACGGCCCGCAACTTCAACCCAGACATGGCGACCGCCGGAAAAGTCTGCGTTGTCGAGGTCGAGGAAATCGTTCCCGTTGGGTCGCTTGACCCTGACCACATCCATCTGCCGGGCATTTTCGTGAACCGCCTGATCAAGGGCGACTTCGAGAAGCGCATCGAGCAGCGCACCGTTCGCAAGAAGGAGTCCGTCTGATGCCCTGGAACCGCGATCAGATGGCTGCCCGCGCTGCGCAGGAGTTGCAGAACGGGTTCTATGTGAACCTTGGAATTGGAATTCCGACGCTGGTGGCGAACCATATTCCCGAGGGCGTGGATGTCACGTTGCAGTCGGAAAACGGCATGCTCGGCATGGGGCCGTTCCCGATCGAGGGCGAGGAAGACGCGGATCTCATCAACGCCGGCAAACAGACGATTACGGAGCTTGATCGCTCAGTCTATTTCTCGTCTTCGCAATCCTTCGGCATGATCCGCGGCGGCCATATCGATCTTGCCATTCTCGGCGCGATGGAAGTCTCCGAAACAGGCGACCTCGCCAACTGGATGATCCCGGGCAAGCTGGTGAAAGGCATGGGTGGGGCGATGGATCTTGTCGCCGGCGTGAAGCGGGTCGTCGTCATCATGGATCACACCAGCAAGGCTGGCGAGACCAAGCTACTGAAACAATGCTCTCTGCCGCTGACGGGAAAGCGCGTTGTGAACCGCATCATCACGAATCTGGGTGTGTTCGATGTCGTGGAAGGCGGCCTGAAGCTGGTCGAAGCAGCGCCGGGCGTCTCCCACGAGGAGATCGTCTCCAGTACGGAAGCGACGCTCGTCTGACGGGCGACATCGCGCCCACCCAGGGGATCGCTGTGCGGATGCGCGCTGACTCGGCAGACTGCCTTTCGCCTAGAGTGGACGAATGCGGATGTTGCGATACCAAACGCGATCGCCATGGTCCTGCAGCGCGATATGCCCGCGAGCAAACGTCCCGAACAGTGGCCATTGCTTGAACTTAGTCGCCGCGACTTTCGTCTTCCAGGCGTCGTCGCCATAGCTAGATTCCGACACGAGTTTGCCGTTCAGCCAGTGCTCGATCTCGGATCCGGTGAAGCGCACAACGGCCTCGTTCCATTCGCCTACTGGCTTGACGGCGCCATCGGGTGGCACGGTGAAATCATAGAGTGCGCCGGCGCGATGGGAGGGTATCTTGCCGTCGGGATGCCCATCATTGTCGAGCACCTGCATCTCCGGGCCCGTGTTGTAGGTGTTCTCCGCCGTCGGATCTTCGTTGACCAGATAGATGATCCCGCTGTTTCCTTTGGGCGATATCTTCCACTCCAGCGACAGTTCGAACGGGCCGAACTGCTCCACCGTCATGATGTCGCCCGCGCCGCCCGCCGTCAGCGTCAGCTCGCCATTCTCGACAACCCAGCCAGCGCCGGGGGCATCCTTCTTGTAGCCTTTCCACCCCGAAAGGTCCGTGCCGTTGAACAGCGTCTTCCACCCCTGTGCCTGCTGCTCAGCGGTCAGCGTGCCCATCGCAGGCGCCTCGGCGGCCGGTGGCGCAACCTCTGCAGACGGCGCCGCCGGCGTCGGCTCTCCACCGCATGCCGCGAGCACGATCGTCGCTGTTAGCATTCCTGCCATCATCCGCATGTCAGATCTCCCTCAGTCCAGCGCAGTCCATGCGCCATTGTTTTCACTGGAGGCGACGGCCGCCTCGATGAATTTCACGCCGCGCAGGCCATCGCCCACGCCCGGCGCCAGCGTCGCGTATGGATCTGGCGCCCGCTTCTCCTGATACGCGCGCATCAGTTCTGCAGCATCCGAATAGATCTGTGCAAAGCCTTCAAGATAGCCTTCCGGATGCCCGCCCGGAACCCGTGTTGCATGAGCGGCGGAGGCGGAAACGCCGGCGCCGCCACGACGCAGGATGCGCTGCTGCCCTCCCAGCGGCGTGAACAGCAGTGTCTCGGGCGTCTCCTGCGCCCACTCGAGCCCGCCCCTGTCGCCAAACACGCGCAGCTTCAACCCGTTGACAGACCCCGTGGCCACCTGGCTCGCCCACAGCATTCCGCGCGCATCGCCAAGCCGCAGCATCACGTTGACATTGTCGTCCACCTTGCGCTCCGGCACGAAGGCGGAAAGGTCAGCGGCGAGAGAACCGGTTTTCAGCCCAGTGACGAATTCCATCAGCTGGAAAGCATGCGTTGCGATGTCGCCCAGCGCTCCACCGGGGCCGGCTCTCGCCGGGTCGCCGCGC
Organism: uncultured Alphaproteobacteria bacterium; assembly: GCA_903842595.1. Lineage (GTDB taxonomy): Bacteria > Pseudomonadota > Alphaproteobacteria > Caulobacterales > Hyphomonadaceae > UBA7672. Next base: position 42,773 of record CAIMMO010000217.1, on the reverse strand, counting down.
CAGTCAGCCTGCTTGTTGCCGGGCAGTTCGGTCGCCAGCCAATCCTGCGCGTACTCGGCCTGAATGATGCGGATGTTTCCAAGCTCGCCGGCGTCGATCATCACGCGCGCCTGCCGCACCATCGGGTAGCCCGAATAGTTGTGTGTCAGGATGAAGGGCAGTCCTGTGCGCTTCACGACATCGACCAGATCATCCGCATGCTTGCGCGTCGTCGTCATCGGCTTGTCGCAGATCACCGCGATGCCGACGTCCAGAAATGCACGCGCAATCGCGTGGTGCGTGGAGTTCGGCGTCACGATCGCAACCGCATCGATGCGGTCCGCGCGTGCGTCCTCGCTTGCCGCCATCGTACGGAAGTCAGGATAGGCGCGCGCTTCGTCCAGGCCGAGCGCCTTGCCGAAGGCGACAGATCTGACAGGGTCGGACTGGAAGTTGCCTGCGACCAGATCCCAGTGCCCGTCCAGTCTTGCAGCCATGCGATGCACGCCGCCGATGAACGCCCCTTCGCCGCCGCCGACCATGCCGAGGCGCAGGCGCCTCAACGGTCGAGGCCCAGCAGGCGGCGGTTGGCCTTTTCATCCGTACCGCTCGCTGCGAAATCGTCGAACGCGCGCGGCGTCACCCGGATGATGTGGTCGCGGATGAAGGCCGCGCCTTCGCGCGCGCCATCTTCCGGATGCTTGATGCAGCACTCCCACTCCAGCACCGCCCAGCCTTCATAGTCGTAACCCGCAAGCTTCGAGAAGATGCCCTTGAAGTCCACTTGCCCGTCACCGACCGAGCGGAACCGCCCGGCGCGTTCCAGCCACGGCGCGTAGCCCGAATAGACACCCTGCCGTCCTGTCGGATTGAACTCTGCATCCTTCACGTGGAACATCTTGATCCGCTCGTGGTACAGATCAATGTAGTCGAGATAGTTCAGCTGCTGCAGCACGAAGTGGCTCGGGTCGAACAGGATGTTGCAGCGCCGGTGACCCTTGACGCGGTCGAGAAACATCTCGAACGTCGTTCCATCGAACAGGTCCTCGCTGGGGTGGATCTCATAGCAGAGATCGACACCGGCTTCCTCGTAGGCATCAAGGATCGGATGCCAGCGTTTGGCCAGCTCCTCGAATGCAGTCTCGAACAGTCCCGGCGGGCGCTGCGGCCACGGAAAGAAATAGGGCCAGGCGAGCGAGCCTGAGAACGTCACGCTGGCGTCCAGGCCAAGGCGGCGCGATGCCTTCGCGGCGAGATGAAGCTGCTCAACCGCCCATTCCTGCCGCGCCTTCGGATTGCCGCGCACCTGGGGCGGCGCGAAGGCGTCGAACAGCGTGTCGTAGGCAGGGTGCACTGCGACCAGCTGGCCCTGCAGGTGCGTGGACAGTTCCGTGATGACGATGCCGGCATCCTTCAGGATGCCCTTGATCTCGTCGCAGTATGCATCGCTTTCCGCCGCCTTGCGCAGATCGAACAGCGATGCTTCGCCTGTCGGAATCTGAACGCCGACAAAGCCCTTCTCCTTCGCCCACTTTGCTATGGTGGGGAGAGAGTTGAATGGCGCATCCGGCCCGACGAACTGCGCAAGGAAGATGCCGGGTCCCTTCATGGTTTTCATGGCCAGTCCTCAGGTTTCCAGTGTGCTGAGGAACCTATACCCGTTTGCCGCCGCTTCCAGCCTCGGCTTGTCGAAAGGCGGTTCCTGCTCGAGGAAGTAGTTCCGCACGCCTGCTGCGTGAGCCGCGGGAAGAATGGTCTTCCAGTCGAGCTTGCCTGATCCCACATCCGACGGGTCCATCTTCAACGCGATGTTGGCCTGCGTGGTCGCCTTCAAATCCTTGATGTGCATGCCGGTACAACGGCCGGAATACCTGGCGAACAGCGCCGGGATGTCTTCGCCCGCAGCTGCCGCCCAGCCTACGTCGAGTTCGAACGATACCGTTGCTGGATCGCTCTCCTGCACCAGGATATCGAAGCCCGAACGGTTGCCGACCTTCACGAACTCATAGTTGTGATTGTGGTAGCCGAACTTGATGCCGTCTGCATTCAGCTTGCGGCCAACTTCGGACAGCTCGCTGGCAAAGCGCTTCCAGCGATCTTCGCCCATCGCGGCTGCGGCGCGGACGATGAAGGCATAGCCTTCGCCCGCATTCGGCGTCAGGCCGATGTCCGCTGGCGCAGGCATGGATGGCGCATAGACGAAGCCTGCGCCCAGCGTGTGCATGTCGGCGGCGAGCTTGGAGAGGTCGCCGCGCAGACCGGGCGCTGCAGACGTTCCGGGCGCCATCTGGATGTGGGCGGCGGTGCAAGCGACGCCGTTGCGCGAGAACAGTTCGCGAAGTTGCGCGGGTGTCTTGCCCATGTAGGACGGGATCTCCACCGTCTTGTAGCCGATGCGCGCGACCTCGGCGATTGCGCCTTCCAGGTTGGACGCGAGCATGTCCGACAGCGTATAGAGCTGGATGCCGATCGGCGCTGCACGTCCCTGAAAGAACGGACCGCTAGGCATGGTCTGGCACGCCGCGGCCAGCGGCGCCGCGGCGCCTGTGGCAGCGAGAGCCTGCATGAAGCGGCGTCGGGAAAGATCGATCATGGTTCGCTCCATTGTGAAATCTCATGCCGCTGCAACGCTTGCCGGGGCGCGCTCCGCCGGGCGGAAGAACAAGGCCAGCAGCAGGACGGCGACGAGCGCCATGCCGGCTGGGACCATGAACAGTTTCTGGTAATCGATCGCGGTTGTCCCCGGCTCAGTCCCACCGATCGTGAACTGAGCCATCAATGCCGGGAAAAGGAAGCTGGCGGCAACGTTGCCGATACCCAGGATCAGCAGGTTGAACAGCCCCTGCGCGCTGGAGCGTACGTCTTTCGGGAAGGCGGCGTCGACGAAGATGTACACGGTCGCGAAGAAGAATGCATAGCAGACGCCGTGCAGCAACTGAACCGTGATGATCGTCGGCACGCTGTCCGGGAAGAAGGCGAACACCAGGAACCGCGCGGCGTGGCCAAGGATGCCAATGATCATCGTAGCCTTCCAGCCGATCCGGATCAGCACGGCGCCGAGTATGAACATCGTCACGATCTCGGCGACCTGGCCGATGCTGAGCACGATCATGGACAGGTTCGCGTCGATACCGACGCGGTTGGTGAGATAGCCATCTGCCATGACGAAATAGCCGTTGTGCACCACGCTATCGATGAAGGTGACGACGAACAGTATGGCGATGGACGGGATACCCAGCAGCTTGATCGCCTTGCGCCATGCCAGAGGGTCGCTGTCGGCCGCATCGCGCCGCGGGGGCGTATGCGGCAATGTCAGGCTGTAGGCGGCGAAGGCGAACGAGACGATGGCGGCGACCACAAAGATCAGGCGAACCTGCTCGGGCCCGGCGTCCGCGCTCAGCAGGAATACAAACGGCCAGCTGACCATGATCCAGCCGATCGTGCCGCCCATGCGGATCGTGCCGAACTGGGCGGCAGGATCGCGCAGGTTGGCAAAGGCGATCGCGTTGGAGACCGACATCGACGGAACGTAGACAAGGCTGAAGGCGAGATAGCACCAGAAGAACGACCAGAAGTCGGTGAAGTACGCGCATCCGAGAAGCGCAACACCGCCAATGACGTTGCTCACCGCAAGGAAGCGCTCAGCCGAAAAATTACGGTCGGCAAACTGGTTGGAAAAGAAGATTCCGAGGATCGACGCGATGCCCCAGGCGCTGCCGACCAGCGATTGCTGCCACGCCTCGAAACCCAGCTGCCCCATGTAGGGAAATAGTTTCGGCATGTACGCGCCCCAGATCGCGAGCTGGAGCAGCATCATAAGGAACAGGCGCGTCTGAATCACGTATCGTCCTCCCTTGCGCCCCGCTGGTCTGTCGCCAGCGTCCCGCGCGTGTTCTAGGATCGAGTGTTAGCAGCGTGAGGCGCCGTGTCCACGGGGCAGGCGCGAAGGGACAGGAAGATCGCCATGAAATCATGGGTAAATCGCATTGCCGTCGCGACTATGGCGCTTTGCATCGGCGGGTGCACCGCAATGCCGCAAGGCGGCGAGGGCTGGCAACCGCTGTTCGACGGCAAGACGCTGGATGGCTGGACGCCCAAGATTCGCGGTTTTCCACTGGGCGAGAATTATCGCGACACCTTCCGCGTACGCGACGGGGCTATCGTGGTCAGCTACGACAAGTACGACCAGTTCGGCGAGCGCTTCGGCCACCTGTTCTACAAGGAGCCTGTCTATGGCCCATACCGGCTGCGCTTCGAATACCGCTTCCTGAACGCGCATCCGGCGGACACGCCGGGCTGGGCCATCGCGAATTCGGGCGTGATGATCTTTGGGGAGGACCCCAAGGGCATGGCCGTCGGCGACAGCTTCCCTGTGTCGGTTGAAGCGCAGCTGCTCGGCCAGGCGCCTGGGCAGGAACGCTTCAACGGCAACATGTGCTCGCCAGGCACGCATGTGGTGATCGATGGAAAGCTTGAGACGACGCACTGCATCAATTCGAAAACACCGGCGGGCCCGAACGAGGTCTGGGCTGAATTCGAGGTTGAAGTCGCTGCGGACGGCACTGTCACACAAAAGATCAATGGCGCCTCCACCATCGTCTATTCACGGGTTCAACTCGATCCCGAGGGCCGCATGGCCAATTCGAAACCGCTTGTCGCGGCGGCGGGCGGCAAGCTTGTGCTCGATGGCGGCACGATCTCGCTCCAGAGTGAAGGCAACCCGATCGAATTCAGGAAAATCCAGATCTTGAAGAAATAGAAGGATTATGGGCGCGATGACGAACTCATCGCAAATCCCTCATAGCCCTTTGCAACCACGTCATTGCAGAGCTGCCGATAGACGCCCACGCCGCCGGGATAAGGCATGAACACCCGCGCCTTGCCCTCGACATTGGCGCCGACATACCAGGAGTTCGCTTGCGGGTAGAGCGTCATGTTGGCGACTTCGTTGACATGGGCGACCCACATGTCTTCGGCCTGGGGCGTCGCCTCGATCGCGTCCATCTGGCGCTGGCTCATCGCAGCGATGCAATCGCTGATCCAGTCGATGTGCTGCTCGATGGACACCACCATGTTCGACAGGACGGACGGGCTGCCGGGTCCCGTCACCATGAACATGTTGGGAAAGCCGGCGACCATGAGGCCGAGATAGGTGCGCGGGCCATCTTCCCACTTGTCCTTCAGTGCGAGCCCGTCCCGCCCGCGGATGTCGATCTTCGAGAGCGCGCCAGTCATCGCGTCGAAGCCGAGGGCGAAGATGAGGCAGTCGAATTCGTATTCTGTCCCGCCCGTTTTCACGCCCTTCGGTGTTACGCTGACCGGGGCCGTCGAGATGTCGACCAGCGTGACATTGTCCCGGTTGAACACCTCGAAATAGCCGGTATCGACGCAGATGCGTTTCGAGCCAACCGGGTAGGTCCGGGGGGTCAGCTTCTCGGCTGTCTCGGGGTCCTTCACGATCCCGCGCACCTTTTCCGCGATGAAGTCGACGAACGTGTCGTTTGCCTCCTTGGTAATCAGGAAGTCAGCGAAGCAGCCGCCAATGGCGAAGCCGCCCTTGGCCCAGCGTTCTTCATAGACGCGGTTGCGTTCCTCGGCCGGCGTCTCCATTGCGAGCTTGTCGGTTGCGACCGCCGCAACAATCCCGATTGCATTCTCGCGTTCCGCCTGTCGGTAGTTTTCGCGATTGGCGCGCCAGTCGCGCACCACATCCGGATTGGCGGGCCCGTTGTGCGCGGGAATGCTGAAGCTGGGGGTGCGCTGGAAGACGTGGAGGCTTCCAACCTCAGGTGCAATCTGTGTGATCGTCTGCACAGCAGAGGATCCCGTTCCGACTATGCCGACGCGCTTGCCGCGGAAATCGACACCAGAACTGGGCCAGCTTGATGTGTTGTAGGCTTCGCCCCTGAACGTCTCTGCGCCAGGTATGTCGACCCTCTTCGGAACGGACAGGCAGCCTGTCGCCATGACGCAATAGCGGGCAGAGATGCGATCACCCTTGTCCGTTGTAACAGTCCAGCGACGCGCCGCTTCGTCAAAGATGGCCGACGCAACGCGCGTTTCGAAGCTGATGTCGCGGCGAAGGTCGAACCTGTCAGCGACGTGGTTGAGATAACGCAGCAACTCCGGCTGCGCGGCGTAGCGCTCGCTCCAGTTCCACGTCTCTTCGAGGTCCGGAGAGAACGAGTACGAATACTCGTGACTCTCCACGTCCACCCGCGCGCCGGGATAACGGTTCCAGTACCAGGTGCCGCCAACCCCGTCGGCGGCCTCGAACACGCGCGCAGACAGGCCAAGCTCGCGTGCCTTGTGCAGCATGTAGAGGCCGGAGAACCCGGCGCCGACGATTGCAACGTCGAGCTGCCCCATTTGTCTGACCTGATTCGTCATGGCCTTTTTCCTTGATGGAAGTTCGGCCGCGTCGTCACAGCGCCGAGGCTTTTCCAACTTCGTTCAACGGCACATCACCGCGGAACGGACCGGGGCTCTGCGCATAGTTCATCAGCTTCGTCGCGCCGGCCTCCGACATGCAGAAGCCGATGATGGTAAGCTCCTTCACCAGCCTGAAGTAGTGGGGCGATGCTCCCTGTACGTTAGCATTTGCGCGTGTCTGGTCGAACTGAGCTTTGTCGTATTCACGCATCAGAGCGACCTGCTCATCAGCCGTCAGCTGGGCGAACGATTTTCCGCGGAGCTTGGCTGCGTCTGCGTTCGCTGAAGCGAGCCCCGTACGGACGATGCCGCGTTCGTAGTCGGTGTAGTAGCCAGACAGCATGCGGTCGATGAAGGCGGGCACGCCGACATCCAGCGCGCCGGGTGTGTCCGTGCGCGGGATGATCTGCTCGGCCATCGCACTCACGGTCGCCGTTTCCTCAGCGGTGAGAAAGCCTGACTTCACCTCGCCCATCCCGTCAGGCGCTGTTGTGCACCCGGCAAGAACCCCGGCGGCGGCGCTTGTGGTGATCACGCCTCCGAGCAGCATCGAAGCCCGGTAGAGAAGTTCGCGACGGTCCATCATTTCCGGTCTCCGTCCTAGAGTTCGCCGCGCTTCAGCGCGTTCACGGCGTGGTCCGCCGCGCGCACTGTCAGCGCCATGTAGGTCAACGAGGGGTTCACGCATGCAGCCGATGTCATCGCTGCGCCGTCAGTCACGTAGACGTTCTTGCAGGCGTGGATCTGGTTATAGGCGTTGAGCACCGACGTTTTCGGGTCGCGGCCCATGCGCGCCGTGCCCATCTCGTGGATGCCGAGACCGGGCGCATAGGGACGGTCATATGGGCGAACATTCCTGAAGCCTGCTGTCTCCATCATCTCGACGGCGGCAGCCTGCATGTCCTTGCGCATGTTGAGTTCGTTCTGACGGATCGTGACGTCCATGGTCAGCGTCGGCAGGCCGTTCACGTCCTTCACATCGTTGTTCAGCCAGACGCGGTTGTCGCGGTACGGCAGCATCTCGCCGAAGCCGGTCAGGCCCATCGTCCAGTTGCCGGGCTCGGAGATTTCCTCCTTCAGCTCGCGACCGAAACCTATCTCTGCGACCAGCCGCTGCCAGCCCGACCGGCTGGCGCCGCCCTGATAGCCATAGCCGCGTGTGAAGTCCTTCTGTTTCGTGCCGCTATCGCCGAGGTTTCGGAAGCGCGGCACGTAGATGCCCGTCGGCCGCCGGCCCGCGTAGTAGCGATCGTCATATCCGTCCACCTCGGACTGTGCGCCGGCGAGGAAGTGGTGGTCCATCACATTGCGACCAAGTTCATCGGAGTCGTTGCCGAGACCGTTCGGGAAGCGGTCGCTCTTCGAGTGGAGCATGATCCAGGTTGTGGCCAGCGAAGACGCATTGAGAAAGATCACCTTCGCGAAATATTCCGTCATCTCGCCGGTATTGCCGTTCTTGACGCGGACGCCGGTCGCCTTGTTCGCCTTCGGGTCGAAGATCACCTCAGTGACGATCGAGTCGGGCGCGAGTGTCATGTTGCCGGTATGGTCGGCGGCGATCAGGGTCGCGGCGTTCGATGAGAAGTAGGCCCCGAAGGCGCAGCCGCGCATGCAGAGGTTTCTGGTCTGGCAGGTGCCCCGGCCGATCTTCATTTGCTCGTCGGTCGGCTTCGTCAGGTGAGCGGTGCGCCCCATTGTGACGCGCCGCTCGGGGAACTTGTTCTCGACCTTCCCCTTGAACGACTTCTCGACGACGTTGAACTCCATGGGCGGCTGGAACACGCCGTCTGGCAGTTGCGGCAATCCCTCATTCGAACCGCTGACGCCCATCCAGCGTTCGACATGGTCGTACCACGGCGCAAGGTCGGCATAACGGATGGGCCAGTCGACGGCGACGCCTTCCTTCGCATTGGCCTCGAAATCGAGATCGCTCCAGCGATAGCTCTGTCGTCCCCAGGTAATCGAGCGGCCGCCGACATGGTAGCCGCGGATCCAGTCGAAGCGGTTCACCTCGGTATAGGGATGCTCGTCATCCTTCACGAACCAGTGGTTCCACTGGTCGTTGACGGTGTAGCCAGTGCGCTTCTGCTTGAAGTAGTGCCTCTCCACTTCGTCCTGCGGCGTGCGGCCGCCAGCGTAGCGGAAGTCCCATGGGTCCTTGTTGAAGGTCGTGTAGTCCTCGACATGCTTGACCTGACGCCCGCGCTCGAGCACGAGGGTCTTCAGGCCCCTTTCGCAAAGCTCTTTGGCCGCCCATCCGCCGGCGATGCCGCTGCCGACCACGATCGCATCGAATGTGCGCTCTTCCCGTGAACCCTGTTCAAGCGGCGTCATGTCGACCTCCCGATTTCGCGTCCGCTCTTGTGACCGTCGTTACGCGTGGCCGCACCCTGTAGCGAATTGTCGAGCGCGGCAAGCGGAGGCGGGTGTGGTCGAAGCCGCGAGATCCATGACCCTACGTCAGCCGCTAGAATTGTGCGTTCAGAAGTCGCTGTGTCAGAACCACCTGCTCAATGCCTTCCGGCGACATTGATCGCAGGCGCACGACCGAAGGCAGTTTCGGCTGGTTCTGCCAGTCGTCGTGCCAGGATGCGTTCGCCTGGTCGGTCAAGGTTCCCCAGAATGTGAAGGACGCCGCTCTGAGGCAGCGCGCGAGTTCTCGGGTCTGCGGTGCGGCGTCCTGCCTCGCCTCCGGGTCGTCAGCCGGAACCATGCGCGCGATGCGCATCATGAGCCTGCGACCGCCCTCGCAGCCATCGGCCTCCATCAACTCCAGATCCACAGCGTACAAGCCCGGCGAGGCGCCAAGGCCGGGGGCGGAATAGATGAACGAGGCGCGATTGGCGTCGCCGAAGAAGGGGGCAAAGGGCGTACTGTCCAGACTACGCAGCCTGACCGGCATGGCCTGCGCCAGCCATTCGCTGGTCTGGCCAAGCACGAGCTGCTCCTCGCCCGGCAGTGCGCCGGCCTTCTGCCGCTCCCACACGCGCGTGCCCATCTGCAGGGAGCCCATCATCAGCACACCGATCATCGCGGTGAGCGCCAGACCGAGAAGCGTTTCGAGAAGCGAAAAGCCGGCCTCGCCATGGGGTACGCGTTTCATTCCGCCACCCTGGCGATGACTTCGCCGCGCCAACGCGCGGTGGAAGAGGTGGAGGTGACGCCTGCCGGGTCGGTGACGCTGGCCGTGATCCAGATGACGGCGCGGTCGTTGGCAGAGTTGCCGTTGCCGATGATTGGCTGGCTCGCGGTGATCGTCCACGTCAAGCCGTCGCCTGTCTGGCCCCGTCGGGATTGTCCAGGTTGCAGCCCGATCGTCTCGAATGCGGCTAGCCGGTCGCGAAGCAGCGCGTTGGACCTTTCGGACCAGCGGGCGCGGGCCTCTGCTTCGGCGCTGCGCGAATAGACCTGAAGGCAGGCCGTGACGACCAGGGTAAGAATCACGAAGGCCACGAGAACTTCGAGCAGGGTGAAGCCTGCTTCGCCTTCAGGTCTGGGGCGCATCGCCGCCTCCTGAGGCTGTCGTTACGGCGCCGGTCAGCCAGTCGATGCTGATCGTTGTGCTGCGATCCTCGAGCGACAGCCTGACCGCGCCGCCGGTGGAGCCGCCATCGGGGCCAAAGCTTATGACGGGCCGGCGCGATGACGCCATCACCTCGCCCGCCGAGATGACATTTAGGACAATGCCTTCCGGTAGCTGCACCTGCGGATCATCCTGCAGCCGGTAGAGGCGCGTATCGACATCGATGACCAGCGCGACATCCCTGCCGGAGCGCAGCGCCCTCGCCTGAGCCTCGCGCAGATTAAGCGCCAGCTCCTGGGCGGCGGCATCAAAGCGGAAGCCGACGCTTGATCGGCCGAATGCCGCCCCGACGAGCGCCACGGCCAGTGCGAGGATGGCCAGAGCGATCACGATTTCAAGCAGCGAAAAGCCTGCCTCGCCCTGTCTGGTGGAAACCTTTCCTTCTGGCGCCATCTTGTTCATGGCGGCCTCAGATCGCCAGATCGTTGACGCTCAGGATCGCGCTGAGGAGCGACAGCACGACACCGCCCACCAGCACGCCGAGAATGATTGTCAGCGCCGGCGTGGCGACCACGAGCAGTTGCTTCACATCGCGTTGTGCAGCTTCCTCCATCACGCGGGCGCCGTGGCGCAGCATCTTTGCGAGACTGCCTGAACGCTCACCGACCGCCGCCAGTTGTCCGGCCAGTGCCGGGAACACCTTCGATCTGGCCAGCAGGTCACCGAGCCGTTCGCCCAGCCGCACGCGGCTGGTAATCGCGGCTATTTCGCGGGCCACCACCGGATTGCTCGTCCCCTTGCGAGCAACCTCCAGCGCATTCACGACGCTGACGCCATTGTCGAGCAGCGCCGCCAGTGAATGCAGGAAGCGCGATGTTTCGGTCGTTGTAACGATCGGGCCTATGAAGGGCGCCTTGATGGCAAGCCCTGCGAGACCTGCGCGGCCAGCAGGCGTCCGGAAGCTTGAGGCGATCAGCAGGACGGCCAACAGGAGTCCGAGGACGCCGATCCACCAGTAGGTGCGCAATGCCTCGGAGGCGCCGATCAGAATTCTTGCTGACAGGGGGGTACGATCGCCTGCGCCGGCGAATACGGGCGTCAGGGCCGGAGCAACCACGGTCAGCACGAGGACGAGCGAGGCAAGCGCTGTGACGCCGAGCACGGCCGGATAGATCAGAGCCGAGCGCAGCGCGTCCTGCGTGCGCAGTTGCATCTCGAAGCCATCTGCCAGCCGGTGAAAGACCGGCGCGAGGGCGCCGCCGGCTTCGCCGGCCGCGATCAGCCCGATCATCACGTCGGGCACGGCTTCTGGATAGGATGACAGCGCAGAAGACAGCGTCGACCCGCCCATGACAGCCTTGCGTAGCCCGGCAGCCAGCGCTGCAGCCTTCTTGTCCGTGTCGCGCGACAGCAACTGCAGCGCGTCGTCGATCGGGAGGTCGCTCTCGACCATTGTCGCCATCTGGCGGCAGAAAGCAGCAAGCGTCTTGAGCGACATCCTGCTGCGGCGGCCAGCGCGCCGCGCCGCGCCCTCATTGACCTCGAACGCGACAAGACCGCGAGCTGCAAGCTGGCGCACGGCGTCTGCGCGGTTCGGCGCGGCGATCTGGTCGGCGACCAGCGCACCGTCCTTGGCAAAGGCCTTGAAACTGTAGTCCTGCATCAGTCCAGCCCCGCTACCCGAATGACATCATCCAGCGAGGTCAGTCCATCGGCGGCGCGGCGCAGGCCATCGGCAAGCAGCGGCGTCATGCCCTCGTCGATCGCCTTGTTCCGAATGTCGCGCTCCGGCGCGCGGCGCAGGATCAGGTCGCGCATTGTGTCGGAGATCATCATGATCTCGGCGATACTGGCCCGGCCGCGATAGCCGGTGCCGCGGCAGGCGCTGCAGCCCCTGGGCTTGCGGTACTGAGCATCGCTGGCGGATTTCGCGCCCGGCAGATTCGCCAGCAGCGCTGCGGATGGCGCATACGGCTCGGCGCAGGAGGGACATAGATTGCGCACCAGCCGCTGGGCGGAGATGGAGCTGACGGTGGAGGCGATCAGGTATTCCGGCACGCCCATTTCCATCAGGCGTGTGACGGTAGCGGGCGCATTGTTGGTGTGGAGCGTGGACAGGACTTGATGCCCGGTCAGCGCCGCTTCGATGGCGATGGTGGCGGTTTCCCTGTCGCGGATCTCACCGATCATGAGCACGTCGGGGTCCTGGCGAAGAATGGAGCGAAGCGCCTTGGCGAAGGTCAGGTCGATCGTCGGGCGGACCTGAATCTGAGAGACGCCGTCGATCTGGTATTCGATCGGGTCTTCCACCGACACGAATTTCATCTCCGGCGTAAGGATATCACGCAGCGCAGAATAGAGTGTCGTTGTCTTGCCCGAGCCCGTCGGACCGGTGACCAGCGTCACGCCATTCGGGCGTCGGATCGAGCGGCGGATTTTCTCGACCGTGTCCGGCGACAGGCCGAGTACGTCCAGCGACAGGGCGGCGGCAGACTTGTCGAGCAGGCGGAGCACGGCGCCTTCGCCATGCAATGTCGGTGAGGTGGCGATGCGCAGGTCGATCTCGCGACCCTGAATGGTGATGCGGGTTCTGCCGTCTTGCGGCAGGCGGCGTTCAGCGATGTCGAGCTTGGCGAGAATCTTGATCCGGGAGGTCGTCGCCTCCGTCAGGCTGGCGTCTGGCGGTGGAATTTCGCGCAGATGGCCATCTACACGCAGGCGCACGCGCATGCCGCGCGATCCGGGCTCGAGATGGATGTCGGATGCGCCAGCCGCAACTGCGCTCTCGAACATCTGGTCGACCCAGCGAATGACGGGCGCTCCGCCGGCAAGATCACGCAGGCGCTGGAGGTCGGAGTCCGCGCCGCCGGTCTCGGCGGCGGATACGTCCCGCTCCTGTCTTGGCGCCACGGCAGTGGCGACGAGCCAGACATCGATTTCGCCGCCGACGCCGACGGCGGGCCGTACCCGCAGCCCTGTTTTCAGCGCGACCGCCGCTATGGCCTCGGCGTTGAAGGGGTCTGCCATGACAAGCTGGACCGATCCGTCCGCCATGCGCAGTGGGGCGATGCGCTGCGCACGCAGATAGTCCGTCTGCAGCAGCCCGTTGAAAGGGGCATCCGCCGGAAAAGCTTCACGCGGGACAAGGGGAAGGTCGCAGGCCACCGACAGGGCCTGTGCGAGATGCTGTTCGTTCACGAGACCGAGCTTCAAAAGGAGCTGGTCCATCCGTTCGGAGGAATGCTGCGCCATCGCGACGGCGCGGGCGTGCTTCTCCTGCGGCAGAAGTCCGTTTGCGATGAGCCAGCTGACGGCGTCCGCCACCTGCTGGTCTGAACGATCCTTGCTGGTCACTGTCGCCACTGCCTCCAGGCCGACGCATCTATAGGCGCATGGACCGGGATTCAGCCAGCAAGTTCAAGGCCAGCCAGACGCATCGCAAGAAGTGCTGGAACACTTCTTGCGCTGTCCACATGGCCGGCGCCGAATGGCTGGTGGTTAAGTCGAGGAGTTTGCCAGTGTCGGTTACCGGTGAAGGTGATCGCGATACGGCTCGCGCAGGCGAAGACGATGCCACGTCCAGCGTGTCCTTTGGCGCGAATATCCGCGATTTCTTCGCCTGGTGGCGTCAGGAACTCGTGTCGTTAACGCCGGGGGGCTGGCGCAACTCGCTCCAGACGCGTGGGCCGGTGGCGAGTGTCCAGGAAGTGGACGGTCAGCTTGTCCTGAAAACGAAACCCGGCGTGCCGGGCGTACCGCTTGTGCCGGGCGGAAAGACCCCGCGGGGCATATCCAGGGCGGGCGTCGTATACATTCTGTCCGAAGACGCAGCCCTGCGCCGTGAGCGCCGTCTTCCGGCCGCGTCCCGGGCGCATGTCCAGAACATCATGAATCTCCAGATGGCGTCTGACACGCCGTTTACGATCGACGAGGTCTACGCGGACTCCATTGTGACCGGCGAAGACGACGCTGCACGCGAGATCATCGTTTCGCAGGCGCTGGCGCCGCGCGGCTCGATCGATGTGCTGGTCGACGAGCTGTACCGGGGCTACGGCATAAGGCTTTCGGCGATCGATCTGGCCGACCGCGCGATGCCGATGGGCCGGGTTGGCTATAACCTTCTGCCCCCGTCGATGCGGCCTGCGGTCAAGTCCGGCGGATCAGCCGGGATCCGCATCCTTGGCCTTGTTCTTGTTGGCGCGGCAGTGTTTGCCGGCTTTGCCTGGCGCGACCTGCAGCAACGCCGCATCGCAGCCGCTGATACACTGATCGAGACAGCCGAAGTCGGCGCCGCTGAGGCCATGCAGATATCTACACGCGTCACGCAGGGTATCGGCGGGATCGAGAAGCTGGCGGCCGAGCAGGCTGATCCGCTGGGCTTCCTGCGCATCTACAACATCATCGCCTCGCTGCTGCCTGACGGAAGCTGGCTTGAGGAATTCGCCTACGAACGGCCAACCGTGACCGTGACCGGCCTGTCGGGAAACAGCGCCACGCTGGTCGAAGCTTTCGAAGCGTCCGACGCCATCGCCGGGGCGCGGTTCGCCTCGCCCGTCGTGCGGGATCCCCAGACTGGCGCAGAGCGCTTCCGGCTCGAGATCACCTTCAAGGAGTCCACGGGCCCCGTGGACGAAACCCTACCGGCTGCGGAGACGGAGCAATGATGCTGCACGCGCTCTCTCGGTCGTCGCGCCGTGCAATCGCGGTCGGGCTGCTCCTCACCACATTGGCGGCGGCCGCGGCTATCGTCTGGTGGCTGCTGGCAACCTTCGTGTTCGATCTCGACGCCAGAGTGGCATTGGTCGAGAAGCGCGTCAGCTCGCTCAGCTCAATGGCAGGGTCGACATCGCACCTGCGCGCCGCATGGGCGCGCCTGGAGCGCGACCCCCGGTTTGCCGTCGACATGTATGCCCCGGCAAGCGACGCTCAGTCCTCGGCCTCTGTCCAGTCGGCCGCTCAGCGTGTGTTCGATCGCGCCGGAGCCCAGGTTCGCTCGGTGCAGACACTCGATGTGGTGCAGGAAGGCGCGGTTCGCCGCGTTGGCGTCCGTCTCGCCGTTGTCGGAACCAGTAACCAGATCAATCGCGCTCTGGAAGCCATCAGCGCAGCGCGCCCCGTACTGATCGTCGCTGGCGGCAATATCCAGACGATGGGCGACAGCCGCCGCCCGGTCGATGATCCGGAGGCGCCGCTGCTGCAGGCCACGTTCGACATCTTTGCGTTCGCGAGGAATGGCTGACATGTCCAGAACGCCGCTCCCGAAACTTGCCCTGGGTCTGCTCCTCGTCGGCGCCAGCGCCGCGCTGGCGGGCGCTGGCGTCGTGTCCCTGACCGCAGACGCCAAGGTGACACGCGTGAACGCCGGTCCGGAGCAGGTGGTCGTTCCCACCGTTCCGCCCGCTGCAGCCGTCCCGCCTGTCGGCGACGAGGCCTTCACCCGTCCCATGTTCAACAGCCAGCGCGCACTCGGCCCCGACAAGGCGCCGCTGCCAAAAGCTGACAATGTCGATCCGTCCGCACCTGACGGCGCAGGCAGCACGCCAGATGCGCCGGGCGACATGCCGGCGATGACAGTCAAAGGCGTCATCATTTCGGAGCGTGGCGCCCGCGCCGCCTTGCAGGCGCCCGGCGCCGCCGTGCTGACCTGGGTCAAGGCCGGTGAAACCGTCGATGGCTGGAAAGTGGAATCCATCACGGCCAGCACCGTGCGCATCAGCAATGGCGACGAAGTCGTCGACCTTAAAGTCCGTGAAGACCAGTGAGTAAAGTGGAGTTGGTTATGTCTAGCGTGTTGAAGCCAATCGGCGGCGCCGGGCGGAGGTCGCAATTCCGACTGCGCCTTGCAGCATCGGCTGCCGCGGCGGTCGTCCTGTCGGGATGCGTCTCGGTCGCTGACAATGGCTCTCCTCGCAGGGCGCCGGTGCAGCCCGCAATGACAGCGCCTGAGCTGCAGCAGCGCCAGGAAGCAGAGGTGCGCCTCTCGCCCGACGCGCAGCAGCAATCGGTGGAGCCGGTCATCCAGAAGGGCACGGGTCGCTTCGTTGATCCCGCCGCGCAGACCAGCCGCAGCGGTCGTGGCAATATCGTCGTCAAGCTGGTCGCTGTGCCGACTGCCGACGCGGTGCAGCAGATCCTGGGCGATACGCTCGGCCTCAACTACGTCATCGAAGGCGAGGTCTCCGGCAGCGTGACGATCCAGACGGCCCGACCGGTGGACCAGCGCTCGCTTATCCAGATGCTGGCCGGCGCACTCGCCAGCAACGAACTCGTCCTTATCAATGAGGGCGGCTTCTACCGCATCGCCCCCGCTTCCGCCGCTGCAACGGCTTCGCGCGTGGTTGCCTACGGCGCCAGCGCTTCGGACCTTCGTGCGGGTCCCGGCGTGCAGGTGGTCCCGCTGCAGTATATCTCGGCCGTGGAGATGGAGAAGATCCTGCGTCCCATCGCCAGCGAGGGCGCCATCGCCCGTGTCGATACGGCCCGCAATCTCCTGATCCTTAAGGAAGACTCGCGCAACATCGTCAGCATGCTCGAAATGGTCGACCTGTTCGACGTCGATTACATGGCGGGCATGTCGTTTGCGGTCCTGCCGGTGAAGAACACGTCGGCATCGTTGCTGGTACGGGAACTGGAGCAGCTGTTCGGCGCAACCAGCGGGTCCCCGATGGCTGGCGTTGTTCGCTTCATTCCGATCGAACGCCTCAACTCCGTACTCGCGATCTCGGCCAAGCCGCATCATCTCGACCAGGTGCAGGCGTGGATGGCGCAGCTCGACCGCACGGGCAGCATGGCGGACCAGTCCTTCCACGTCATCCCGCTGCAGAACCGCCCGGCCAAGGAAGTCGCAGAGCTGTTGCAGAAGACCCTGTCGACTTCCGACCCGACAGTCGAAGCCGGCTTTGACAATGTGAGCCCGGCGCTGACGCCGGTCTCGACCGATAGCGCGACGACACCCACATCGCCCGCTGCTGTGGAAGTGGTCGTGCCGGCGATCTCCTCGCCGACAGCCAAGCCCGCGCGCATTCATGCCGATGATGCCAACAACTCGCTGGTCATCCTGTCGTCAGCCGAAGAGTTCAAATTGCTCGAGCAGGTGATCACGCTTCTTGATGTCACGCCTAATCAGGTGATGCTGGAAGCGACGATTGCCGAAGTCTCGCTGAGCGACGAACTCTCTTTCGGCGTGACATGGTTCCTGCAGGAGGGTGAGTTCGGATTCAAGTTCAGCGATCTCGAAAGCGGCGCCGTCGCGTCGCTCTTCCCCGGCTTCTCGGTGCTCGCCCAGGGCACGGATGGACGCGCGGCCCTGAACGCACTCGCGAGCGTGACGGACGTGAAGGTGCTGTCGTCGCCGACCCTGATGGTTCTCGACAACCGAACCGCCACCCTGCAGGTCGGCGATCAGGTTCCGATCGTGACGCAGACGGCGGTCTCGACGACCGATCCGAACGCGCCCATCGTGAACTCTGTGGAACTGCGTGATACAGGTGTGATCCTCAGCGTGACCCCCCGCGTCAACGAAGGCGGTCGTGTCATGCTGGACATCGAACAGGAGGTCTCGAACGTGGTCGAAACGCGCACGTCCGGCATCGACTCGCCGACGATCCAGCAGCGCAAGATCAAGACGACCGTGGCTGTCGACAACGGTTCGACGATCGCGCTTGGTGGTCTGATCCGTGATCGCGTCACCGACGGTCACACCAAGATCCCGCTGCTTGGCGACATTCCGGGACTCGGAGAGCTCTTCCGGTCGACGAACCAGCGCACCGAGCGCACTGAGCTGGTTGTGCTGATCACGCCGCGTGTCATCGGCGGCGTCGATGACGCGCGGCGCGTGACCAAGGAGCTCACCGACCGCATGCGCGGCGTCGGCGCTGCAATGGAAGACGCTGCACGGCGCGCTGCGAGCGAGTGACGGATGGCCGAGGCGCGCTGCTCCACGCCAAAAGACAGGGGCGCCGCCCTTGTGATGGTGTTGTGGGGCGCGGTGGTGATGTCGATCATCGCCGCCGCCGCCGCACAGCAGGCGTCCACCTCCGCCGTTGTGGTCAATGCAGGCGCCGAGCTTACGCGCGCTCGCGCGCTGGCCGATGGCGGTGTACGGCTGGGATGGGGAGCGTTCGCCGACGGACGAATCGGCAATTTCGCTGACACATGGGCCTGCCGGGATGGCGAAGACACGCTGCTGGTGCAGCTGCGTCCCGAGACTGCGCGCATCGACATCAATGTGGCCTCCGAAGAGCTGCTCACGGCGCTTTTCGCGGCTGCAGGCGCAAGCGGCGAGGCGGCCAGGGAAATGGCGCAGGCGGCGATCGCCTATCGCAGTTTCGGGGCGGATGCAGACGACGGCAATGCTGTCGAGCCGGACGGCAGCGAGCCAGAACCTTCGCAGCTGAAAGCGGATGAGTTTCGGCGCGGACCGTTCCAGACGATCGAGGAGCTCGGGTATCTGCCGGGGATGGACGCCAGTCTTTTCCGCGCCATCGCCGACGATATCAGCGTTCACAGCCGGTCCGCAGACGTCACGCGGCGGTTTGCCAGCGCGAACGTGCGGAAGGCTGCCGACGAGATGGTACGATCGGGGGGGCTGATGTCTGGATCCTCCTCGGCGACAGCCGCAGGCCAGCCGGACGACGCGGTCACGCCGCCGCCGCCCGCCTTTGAAGGCTCAACTCTGAATGTTCGCGCCATCGCACTCACGGGGTCGGGTGCGGTGTTCGTGCGCGATGCAGTGGTAGAGGGGCCGATCGAGCCAGATGGGCGGCCAGTGCTGCTCCGTTTTGTGCAAGGGCGCATCAGGCCGGGCGAAGTCCTGCCGGATGCTGGCAACGCGCTGACATGCGGGCAAGGCTTCACGGCGATCGGCCGCGGTAGCTGAGCCGCCCGCTTGCGAATTCGTGCAACTCGACTCAGTGTGAGGCGCACCTGGCTTGGGATGTCGCGGGGCAGCTCCAGAGGTTTCTCGCATGGACCGCCGCACCGAAAGCGCCAATGTTCGCGAGCAGGCCAGCGTTCTTGCCGATCAGGTCGAGCACCTGATCGGCTTGATCTTCGATCAGGACAGCGCAGGCCGCGATTCAGCCGCGGCGCAGGAAAGGCGGGCTGTGCTTGAAAGTCTGATGTGGCGGCTTCAAGCGCGCCACACGCGGCTGAAGGCGATACTGCACTGGCGGATCATTTTCCCAGCAGCTGTGCCGCGCGTTCGGCGAAGTAGGTGATCACGCCTGAGGCGCCGGCGCGCTTGAAGGCTGACATCGTTTCGATGATCGCCTTGTCCTCGTCCAGCCAGCCCTGGGCGGCGGCCGCCTTGATCTGCGCGTACTCGCCGGAAATCTGGAACACCAGCGTGGGCATGCCGAACTCGGAGGAAACACGCTGGACGATATCCAGGTAAGGCAGGCCCGGTTTCACCATCACCATGTCGGCGCCTTCCTCGATGTCCATGGCGACTTCGCGAAGGGCTTCTTCGGTGTTCCCGAAATCCATCTGGTAGGTCTTCTTGTCGCCCTTCAGCACGGACGCCGTGCCGACCGCGTCGCGATAGGGGCCGTAAAAGGCCGAGGCGTACTTGGCGGCGTAGGACAGGATCATGACGTTCTCGAACCCCTCCTCGTCGAGGGTGTCGCGGATCGCGCCGATGCGGCCGTCCATCATGTCGGACGGGGCAACAATGTCGGCCCCGGCGCGTGCCTGGATGAGGGCCTGCTCTGTCAGCATGGCGACGGTTTCGTCATTGAGGACGTAGCCGTCATCGTTGAGCAGCCCGTCGTGGCCGTGGCTGGTGAAGGGGTCGAGCGCCACGTCGCAGGCGATGCCGACTTCCGGTGCTGCGGCCTTCATCGCCTGGATCACCGTCGGCACCAGCCCCTCGGGGTTGATCGCCTCGTCGCCGCCATCGTTCTTTTTCGCCGCGTTGATGTGCGGGAAGACGGCAATCGCGGGGATACCAAGTTCGCGGGCGCGGACGGCGGCCTTTGCGGCCTCGTCGACATTCAGGCGATCGACGCCCGGCATCGTCTTGACCGGAATGCGCGGCTCCTTGCCGTCATGGACGATCATGCCCCAGACGATGTCGTCGGGGCTCGGCTTCGTCTCGCGCATCAGGCGGCGCGACCAGTCGTGCTGGCGCAGGCGGCGCAGGCGCGAAGACGGGAAAGCGCCGGTGATCAGGGACTTGGGCATGGGTCTTTCCTTCTTGCCCCGCTTGGTAGCGGGCGTGGAACGAAAAGTCACGGATCGGCGGCGAGGACCGTCCTAACGCGCACGCTTCACAGACCGCTGCATGAAGCAGCGGAGGCGGACGTCCATCGTCTGTCGCTGCAACTCGCGGATTTCCAGCTGCCAGTCGTTCAATCGCCAGACCGGCACTTCGCGGAAACCGAGGGTGCGATAGAAGGGGCCGTTCCATGGCACCTTGCGGAAGGTGGACAACGACACCCTCCGAAAGGCGCGGGCTTCGGCCTCCTGAAGGCAGCGGCGCACAAGTCGGGTGCCGAGACCCCGCCTGCTGTGCCGTGGCAGGACCGAGAGCTGGTCGAGGTAGAGATCTTCCCGCCGGTCGGAACACAGGGCAAAGCCCACAAGCTCCTCCCGGTCATCGACGGCCACCCAGATCAGCCCTTCGCCAAAACCCCGGCGCAGCCTGTCCTCGGGAATCGGTTCGGTCGGCTCGCCCAGCGGGCCGAAATCGATAAGACCGGTGCCGCGAAAAAGCGTTGCCGACGCCAGGTCTATGTTCTGCAATTCACCGATTTCGTTGCCCCGCGCAGGGCGCACGCGATAGGCGGGCGCGGGATCATCGATGAGAGTCGCCATGGGAAGGACAGGCCTGTCGCGGGAGGTCGTTTTCTGAAGTCTTTGAGTACGCGAGGAACTGGACGTATGGATAGCGCCGGAATCGAAGCCGGAACAGACCGTATGACAGTGCTGACCCCTGAACAGATTTTGATTAGACAGACGGCAGCCGATTTCGCCGCAGAAAGACTGCGGCCCTTCGCCGGTGAGTGGGACGAAAAGAAGCATTTTCCCGTCGACGTGATCCGGGAAGCCGCAGGCCTGGGGTTTGCGGGGCTGTATGTGAACGAAGACGTCGGCGGATCGGCCCTCAGTCGTTTCGATGCCGTTCTGGTTTTCGAGCAGCTAAGCCAGGGCTGCGTTTCGACGGCCGCCTACATTTCGATCCACAACATGTGTTCGTGGATGATCGACCGGTTCGCCTCCGAGGAGATGCGGAAGGAATGGCTGCCGCAACTCACGTCCATGGAGTTCCTGTCATCATACTGTCTTACCGAGCCGGGGGCCGGATCGGACGCGGCGGGGCTGAAGACCAGGGCGGTGAAGGACGGCGGCGACTACATTCTCAACGGCGCCAAGCAGTTCATCTCCGGCGCCGGGGTCAGCGACGTCTATGTCGTGATGGCGCGGACGGGACAGGATGGGCCGAAGGGCGTCTCCACCTTCATCGTGCGCAAGGACGACAAGGGAATCTCTTTTGGCGCCAACGAGAAGAAGATGGGCTGGAACTCTCAGCCGACGCGTCAGGTGATCTTCGAGGATCTGCGAATCCCGGCCAGCCGCCGCGTGGGCGCCGAAGGCGACGGCTTCCGGTTCGCGATGGCGGGGCTGGATGGAGGACGGCTGAACATCGCTGCGTGTTCTCTGGGCGGGATGCAGAATGCGCTGGACAAGGCGCTGTCCTACACCAGGGAGAGGAAGCAGTTTGGTCAGGCGATCGCGGATTTCCAGGCGACGCAGTTCAAGCTCGCCGACATGGAAACCGAGACGCAGGCGGCGCGCGTGATGCTCTACAACGCGGCGCAGGAGCTTGATGCGAAGTCTCCGCAGGCGACACGCTGGTGCGCGATGGCGAAACGCTTTGTCACGGACACGGGCTTCAAGGTCGCAAACGATGCGCTGCAGCTGCATGGCGGGTATGGGTATCTGTCGGACTACGGCGTCGAGCGGATCGTGCGCGATCTGCGGGTCCACCAGATTCTGGAAGGCACGAACGAGGTGATGCGTGTGATCATCTCGCGGGATATGCTGCGGCAGTAGTTCGCAGCTTCACCCGATTCCCAACGCCTTGCTGGCCGCCGGGTTGTCCGCCAGCACGATACGGCCCACCCACGCCGCGAGGGCTTCGGCGCCATCGGGCGACTGGCCAAATCGCTCCACGCTGGCGTCGATCAGGATCAGCGGGTCGCCATCGCAGAAATCGTCGGCGTGCCGGTAGATCTCGACGCGGTTAGCGCGCGCGTCGAAGCGAACGGTGTGCCAGCGCACGGGCCGCCTCCTTCGAATTGGGTGCTTTCGGGACGCTACACCCAGCGCACGCTCGGCTGATTCCGTGACAGTTGGGATTCGTGCGCCGTGCATGTTAGGCGGAGGGACGGAGGCGTCATCATGGCCGAGATCATCATTCATCGACAGGGCGTTGCAGGACGGATCACGCTGAACCGGCCGCAGGCGCTACATGCGCTGAACGAGGAGATGTGCCTCGCAATGGATTCGGCCCTGAAGGCGTGGACGAGTGATCCGGAGATCGAGCTGGTGGTCGTCGACCATGCCAGGGAGACGCGCGGATTCTGCGCCGGCGGCGATATTCGGATGCTGGCGGAAAGCGGTGCGGCGGACGGGTCGGCGGCGCAGGCGTTTTTCCGGGCGGAGTACCGGCTGAACACGCGGATCAAGAACTATCCCAAGCCCTATGTCGCCTTCATGGATGGCGTGACGATGGGCGGTGGCGTGGGCATCAGCGTTCATGGATCGCACCGGGTGGCGACGGAGCGGACGCTGTTTGCCATGCCGGAGACGGGGATCGGACTGTTCCCGGATGTCGGTGGGGGATGGTTCCTGCCGAGACTAGGGCCGCCGCTGGGGATGTGGCTGGCGCTGACGGGAGAGCGGCTGAAGGGCGGGGATGTCTGCTCGGCCGGGATCGCAACCAATTTCTGCGAGTCGAATGTGGTCGAGGCGGTGAAGGCTTCGGTGTGCGAGGGTGAGTTGGGGCTTCTCGAGGCCATGGACTGGGATGAATCGGCGGCGTTCGAGAAGCATCTCGACACGATGCAGCGAACATTCTGGAAGCCGAGCGTCGAAGAAATTTTCGCGGCGCTGGCGCGTGAGCCGGATGAATGGTCGGCCAGGCAGCTGGCCACGCTGAAGACCAAGAGCCCGCGGACGCTGAAGGTCGCGCACCGGCAATTATCGCTCGGGCTGCAGATGCAGTCGTTCGAGGACAATATGCGGATGGAGTACCGGATCGGCAGCCGGCAGGTGCACAGCCATGATTTCCAGGAGGGCGTGCGCGCAGCGATCATCGACAAGGACAACGCGCCGAAATGGGATCCGGCCGGGCTGAGCGGCGTGAGTGAGCTGGAGCTGGACGCGGTGTTCGCGCCGCTGGGCGATGACGAGCTGACGTTCGATTGAGGCGCGCGGTCCCCGCCGCGCGGGGCCGGGGCTGGGAGGTTTGGCGCGCTGCCGGGCAGGCGTGCGCTTGTGTTGTCCTCTCCCGGACGGGGGCAACTACGCGCACGATGCACGCACCTGGCGCAGGTCTTCGCGCGCGGTCTGCGTGTGCGAGGTACGGTACGAGCGGTTGAAGATCATCCCGAGTGCTGAGCCTGCGCCTTGCGCGAGGCTCACGCGCGCGTACCGCAAAGCCTCCAGCAAAATACGGATGAGCTGTGGGTTGTCGAGGCCGTCTGTGCGGTTTCGCGCCCGTGTCATGCAGACCAGTGTAAGTCAGCAAATACCCCCCGCCGATCTGGCGCCAGTGTTTCTTCCCCAGACTCGCCGCCTTCTGCAAAAGCAAAAGGCCCGGCTTGTGGCCGGGCCTTCCGCGATTTTCAGGTGATCAGGCCGAGGGGCCGGTGGTCTGTGTTTGGCCCTTGGGGTCGCCCTCAGTGAGGGCTTCCTTCGTGGCGTTGCCGTCTTCGTCCAGCGCGCCGACCGGGAGCACTTTGGCGCCCATGTGCCAGAGATAGGTCAGCGGCAGGGTGATGATAACCGCGGCGATCATCGCCCATTTGAGCGACCACTGCTTCACCTCTTCGACCGTCGTGCCGATCCACGGAGCAGCTTCGGCGATCGATGCAGCGGAGCCGCCGACCGCGTCAGACAGGATGCCGACCACGAACGGACCGGTGCCGAGGCCGATGATGTTCAGGATGAAGAACAGCACGGCGGACGACATGGCGCGCATCGAGGCGGGCACAAGGTGGTGGGTGATCGCAAGTGATGGCCCGAGATACATCGCGGCCAGCGTGATGCCCGGGAAGTACAGCAGGAGCGCGAGCTCCGGCGTCGGGGCCAGCAGGGCGCAGATGAACAGCGGAGCGCCGACAACCTTGCCCCACATCGGAACCCAGAGGAACCAGCGGCGATCCGTGGCTCCGAGACGGTCGGCGATGTAGCCGCCCGCGATGGTGCCGATCGCGCCGCCAATACCGGTGACGGTGCCGTACATGAGGCCGATCTCGGTCGTGCTCATGCGCGTGCAGTCAGCAGCGAGTGTTCTGACGCCATCGACCATGGAGGTCTGGCACATGCCGAAGAAGGCCTGCATCTCCGGCATGCTCCAGGCGCCGACATACTTCATCGTTTCCGGATCGAGCACGCCATAGGTGCGCGGCAGGAAGGACGGCATCCAGTTGCCGAGACCGTAGGTAACGAAGGTGCCCGCGCCGGTGGCGATCGAGTAATAGCGGAACGCCTTCAGCGACCAGAGTTTCTTGAACGACTCGATGAAGGTGACCTTCTGGGTCGACGGCTTGGTGCCCGAAAGACCGCGGACGGGCTCGCGAACGGTCGTCCAGACGATGATCGCGAAGATAACACCCGGGATGCCGACGACGAAGAAGGCTTCGCGCCAGCTCATCGCTTCTGACAGCCAGCCGCCAAGATAATAGCCGAGCAGCGTGCCGGCATAGAGGCCGGCGGAGTAGAGAGCGAGGGCGCGGCCGCGCTTCTCTTTTTCGTAAAGGTCAGAGATCATGGCGTGCGCGGGCGGGCTGCCGCCGGCCTCGCCGAGGCCGACGCCCATGCGGGCCAGCAGCAGGGTCCAGAAGTTGGTGGCGAGGCCGCAAAGCGCTGTGAAGCCGCTCCAGACCGCCAGCGAGACGGCCATGACACCTTTGCGGCTCGTCGAGTCCGCGATGCGGGCGACCGGAATGCCGAAGGTGCAGTAGACGATCGCGAAGGTCAGCCCGGTCATCGTGCCGAGCTGCCAGTCAAGCAGGCCGAGGTCGGCCTTGATGTCTTCCTGCAGGATGTTGACGATCTGGCGGTCGATGAAATTGAAAATGTAGACGATCACCATGATCCAGAGCGCCCAGGTGCGGTGCTTCCTGGCGTGCTCCATGGTCGTGATCTTGCTTGGCGATAGAAACGCCATCCCGACTTCCCTCCCGGTTTTGCGGATTTTTCTGGTTTGTAACCCGCTTGGGTCGCAGCCTTCCCAAAAGGAAAGCCTCGTGTCCACGAGAAACCCCCTGGGGCAGGCGGCGCCGGGCATCACAACACGGACACCAAGGGTTCCCGGCCGGCTAAACCTTGACGCGTCGCGGCGAGGGGGCCTATGAACCCGCTCCCAAAACTGGGTCCCAATGCGGGTCCGGGCGATTAGCTCAGCGGGAGAGCACTCCCTTCACACGGGAGGGGTCGCAGGTTCAATCCCTGCATCGCCCACCAGCCTTTGTGCTACGGCGCGGCAAGCCGGCCTTTTCTGACGCGCGAGGGAAAAGCACGAGGTGAGCTCGTCGATCCGAGTCGGGTGCGGCGGGCTGTCGCGGTTTTGGCCTGCCTGGCCCCGGTCGCTGTTTTGCTGGGCTTTACGGGCTTTATGAACGGATGTTGGGGTAACCGTGGCGCGTTTTAACCCCCTGCCACAATTGATCTTCAAAATACCTCAGCTGCTTCATGCGCCGCCTCAACTGCATTCCTAGGTTGACTTCACGCCGACACTGCAAAGCGGGGGGCGAGAACTGAGGGACCTACCGGGGCCGATTGGCGCTGTTGCGTCAGAAGCGCCCCACAAGGTGTCTGGAGCGAACCAAATGAACAGCGACTTTTGTGACAATGACGGCGCGCGCAAGCTGAAGGCCAAGATTGAGGAATATTGGACCAATCGCGGTTTCGATGTTTCGATCAATCTGATCGATGCCGGCTTCGTCCCCGCCATGCGTTCCGCCCGCACCGACGTGCGGAGCAACATGGTCAACGGGATGCCGCCGCGCAAGAAAAGCGCGCGCCCGGAGCCGGGCAAGCCCGCAGGTTTCGCCCGCGGGATGGGCTAAGGTTTCAGCAGACGGACCAGAAGGTCCGGAAGGTCAGTGAAGTGCGTAAACACGGCGTCGGCCCCTAACAGGTCCGGCGCCGTGTCCGTATAGCCGTCTGCATACACCGCGACGGGGGCGCCAGCGGCCTTTGCCGACAGCACGTCGTTGATCGAATCGCCGACCATGGCGGAGCGCGATGGATCGCCGCCGGCCGCCAGTATGGCCTTTGTATAGTGGTCAGGGTGTGGCTTGCGGTTTGTGACGCGGTCTGACCCGACGATGGCCGCGAAATGGTGGTCTAGACCAAGGACGACCAGGAGCTGGACGGACAGGTCCGTCCGCTTGTTGGTGCAGACGCAAAGCATCGCACCGGCGTCTCGCAGCCTGAACAGCGCTTCGACCAGACCGGGATAGGCGTGGGAGTGCACCGCGATGTCTGCGGCGTAGGCCTCGAGATAGGCTTCCGTCAGCTGGTCCAGCCTGGCGTCGTCGTGGTGGATGCCGTGGACGGCGCAGCATCGGATAATGAGGGCGCGGGCGCCCTGGCCAACGAAATTCCGGATATCCTCCAGCGTGGCGGTGGGTAGCCCTTCGGCGGCCAGAACCTTGTTCAGTGCGGCGTGGATGTCGCCTGCCGTCTCGACCAGCGTGCCGTCGAGGTCAAAGGCGATGGTGTAGCCGGACAGGTTTGTCATGGTACTCAGGGCGGACTGGATTCGACCCTGAAGGACAGGCCATGGCCGACCGTTTCGCAATCATCCTGGCAGCGGGCAAGGGCACGCGGATGAAATCTCCGCGCCCCAAGGTGCTGCACGAGATCGGCGGCCGGTCGATGCTGGCGTGGAGCGTCGCACTGGCGAATGAGCTGGGGTGCAGGCGGTCGGTCGTGGTGGTCGGGCCGGACATGCCGCAGCTGAGCGGGGCGGCGGCGAAGCTCGTGGGAGCGGAGAATGTCGTCGTGCAGCGCGAGCAGCTGGGGACGGCGAACGCCGTCGATGCGGCGCGGCAGGCGCTGAGCGGGGCCGATGGCGAGGCGATCGTGCTGTATGCGGACACGCCGCTGATCCCGGCGGAGGCGGGCGAGCGGGCGTTTGCAGAACTCGGCAAAGGCGCGAGCGTATGCGTGCTTGGCTTCGAGGCCAGGCTGCCGAACAGGTATGGCCGGCTGGTGACGACGGGCGATGGCGCGCTCGAGGCCATCGTCGAGGCGAATGATGCGAGCGAAGAGCAGCTGCAGATAGCGCTGGCCAATTCGGGCGTGATGGCGGCGCCGGTGAAGCTGATGTTCGAGCTTCTGGCCGAGGTGAAGAACGACAACGCCAAGGGAGAGTTCTATCTCACCGATCTGGTCGCGCTGGCGCGCTGCCGCGGGCTCAAGGCGGGCGTGGCGCTGTGCGAGGAGCGCGACGTGCAGGGCGTCAACAGCCAGGCAGAGCTGGCGCAGGTCGAGCGGGTGTTCCAGGACGGCGTGCGGGAGCGGATGATGGTGACGGGTGTCACCATTCCTGCGCCGGAGACGGTGTTCTTCTCGCACGACACGAAGATCGCGGCGGGTGTGACGATCGAGCCGAACGTGGTGTTCGCGACCGGTGTGAGTGTTGAGAGCGGCGCAGTGATCCGCGCGTTCTCGCATCTTGAAGGCGCGAAAGTGGGCGCGGGCGCGCTGGTGGGTCCGTATGCGCGGTTGCGCCCGGGGGCCGTCATCGGAAAGGACGCCCACATCGGAAACTTCGTCGAGGTGAAGAATGTCACCGTGGGTGAGGGTGCCAAGGCAAACCATCTATCGTATCTGGGCGATGGTGACGTGGGCGCAGGCGCGAACATCGGCGCGGGGACGATCTTCTGCAATTACGACGGCTTCTTCAAATATCGGACGGTGGTAGGCGAAGGAGCGTTTGTGGGCTCGAACTCATCGCTGGTGGCGCCAGTGACGATTGGGGCGGGCGGCTATGTCGGGTCGGGTTCCACAGTTACTGAGAACGTCCCCGCTGATGCACTCGCGATTGCGCGCGGGCGGCAGGCGAACAAGGACGGCTGGGCGAAGGCGTTCCGGGCGGAGAAGTCGGCTGCGAAGAAGTCGGGCAATAAACCTGAGGGGGCGCTTTAGGCTGAGGCTAGCGCTCCAGCTTGTCGCCGATCACCGCTCTTGCCCCTGCGCCGTACTTCTTCAGACCGTCGGCCGGGTTCACGAGCGCGCATTTCTTCATGCTCAGACAGCCGCAGCCGATGCAGCCGTCGAGATAGTCGCGCAGGCGGGTCATGCAGTTGATGCGCTCGTCGAGGTGAGCACGGAAGTTGCGGCTGATGCGTTCCCAGTCCTTTTGCGTCGGCGTTCGAGATGCAGGGAGCGTTGCGAGTGCGGTCCGGATTTGCTCGATGGTGAAGCCAAGCTGCTGCGACACCTGGATAAAGGAGATGCGGCGGATGTCGGACCGGAGGTAGCGACGCTGGCCGCCAGCGTTGCGCGCGGGCGTGACGAGCCCCTTTGTCTCGTAGAAACGAATCGCCGAGACGGCAAGGCCCGTACGCTCGGCGAGATCGCCGATGGACATGATCTGGTTGGCCTCGCGGGGAACTGATTCAGCCATCGGACAAAAATCCCTTGACCTCAAGTTAGGTTGAGGAATTACGACTCAGACCTGTCGGAAAAGCAACCCGCACAAAACGGGGCCACAAGGAGGGTCTGACCATGGCTGATACGGCGAAGACGTCCGGTTCATCCTTTCCGGGCGCGCGGATGCGCGAGACGGTGGATGACTTTGCCGGGCAGGCGGTACTTGAACATGTGAACGTGACCACGACATCTGCGCGAGACACTGCGGATGCGTTCGTGAAGATCTTCGGTTGGCATATCCGCTGGGAGGGACCGGCCAAGTTGGGCGGTCATTCCATCCATGTCGGAGCCGACGGAACCTATGTGGCGCTCTACACGCCGCCAGAAGCGCTCGCTGAGGCCGCCGGCGTGGGGCAGCCCAACCATGTCGGTGTGTGCGTGGGTGATCTCGACGCGACAGAGACAAAAGTCCGCGCGGCGGGATACCAACCCTACGCACACGCCGACTATGAGCCCGGTCGCCGCTTCTACTTTCGCGAGCGGGGCGGCGTCGAGATTGAGGTGGTGAGCTATTCGTGAGCGTCCGACAACCGCCCACGTGTCGCGCAGCCCCCTCCGTCGGACTTTGCCGCCACCTCCCCCGCCTGCTTTGCAGTCGAGGGATGGCGTTTCCTCAACTGCCCGCCAGCTCCTTCGCGGCCTGCGCGCGGAGGTCCTTCTTCAGGATCTTGCCCGTGGCGCCGCGGGGAAGCGGTTCTGTCGTAAAGCGGAAGTAGCGCGGGATCTGGAATTTCGCGAGGCGGGCTTCGAGGAAGGCCCGCAGCTCCGGATCCGAGACGGGTCGGCTGATGTACAGCGTGGCGCCGACTTCCTCGCCGAGGCGTTCGTCGGGCACGCCGTAGACGCAGGCTTCTTCCACGGCAGGATGTTCCTGCAGGGCGTATTCGACCGCGCCGCAGCCGATATTCTCGCCGCCGCGGATGACGAGGTCCTTGATGCGGTCGACGATGAAGACGAAACCCTCGTCGTCGATGATGGCGACGTCGCCCGTCTTGAACCAGTCGCCGTCGACGAAGTTCTCGGCGTTGGCTTTCGGGTTCTGGTAGTAGCCGCGCATGATCGATGCGCCGCGGATCTGGAGTTCGCCGCGCTCGCCAGGCGGGACAGATCTGTTGCTTTCATCCACCACGCGGATGTCGAGCACCGCGGAGACGCGGCCGGAGCTTTCGGGCTTGCGGAGGTAGTCGCCCGCCGCAATGCCGACGCCGATGGCGTTGGTCTCGGTCATGCCCCAGCCGGTGCCGGGGAAGGCCTTCTCGAAGACGCTGTCGATCGCGCGGACCTGTTCGGGCGCACGTGAGGCGCCACCGCCCCCGATGGTGATGAGGCTCGGGAACTTGCGGCCGGTGCGTCGCGAATAGGCGACGAGGTCACCCGTGATGGCAGGCGTGGCGGTCATGTGGGTGATGCCGTCACGCTCGATGATGTCGGCGCCTTTCTCGACGTCCCACTTGTACATCATCACGATGCGGCGCTGGTAGCGAAGGCAGGACATTGTGCAGGCCAGCAGGCCGGTGACATGGAAGAGCGGGATCGCCAGCAGCATGGTGGATTGCGGCGGCGGCGGGTCAGTCGGGGGGCGCGCAAGAAGCCCGATCTCGAATGCTGCGAGCAGGTCGAGCTCCCATGACAGCAACGCATGGATCACATTGCGGTGGGTGGACACGGCGCCTTTCGGGTTGCCGGTGGAGCCCGAGGTGAAAAGCATGTGGAGATCGTCGTCGGGGGCAACGTCGATGTCCGGCATGTCTGATGTGTAGGGCGCGTGGACGAGGTCGGCCCATGCTTTTGCGCCGGCGGGAGGCGGCTTCGTAGTGCGGACGCCGATGATGTCGAAGCTGGCGGGCGGTGCAGGAAGCGCGGTGAGACGGTCGAGGCGTTCCTGATCTGCGATGAAGACGCGCGGCGCGGACAGATTGAGGCCGTAGGCCATTTCGTCGGCGGTCCACAGGGCGTTCATCGCGACGAACATGCCGCCGATGGACGCGACGGCCATGTAGCTGATGATCCACTCGGGATAGTTGCGCATCGAGACGGCAACGCGGTCGCCGCGGGCGACGCCGAAATCCTTCACCAGCGAATGCGCGAGCGTGCAGGCGCGTTGCCAGGTCTCCTCGAACGTCAGCGTCTCGCCTTCGTAGACGAGGAAGGGCTTGTCGCTGCGCGTTTCCGCAAGCAGCTGACGCATGTTGCGTGGCGCATTCCCGAACGTGCGGACGTCGCGGCCGAGCGCCTTGGTCTCAACGATCTCGAAGGGCTGGCCGGGCGCGGTCAGCAGCGCAAGCGCCTGATCTCTGGTCAACACGTCGGCTTCCTTCCCCGGTAGCCCGCAGCCGTTCTGTGACGGCTTGCGGGGTTTCACGCAGCGGCGCTTCTTTAGCACGCTGCGGGATCAGGGGAAGGCGGCGCAGCGCCTCAGAGGCTGGGGTTGATCAGGAACTTCTCGCCGGTCGCCTTGCGGTTGTAGGCGCGGATGGTTTCCGGATCGAGGGCATCGCGCAGCGAGATCGTGCGGGTGTAGTGGCTGGCGAAGGTGGTTTTCAGCTCGGCCGCGACGCGCGCGCGCAGCTTGCCTGCTTCCTCGTTGCCGACCTTCTGCAGGAAGGGCGTCAGCAGGAATCCACCCACGCCCCACGCCATGCCGTAGGCTGCGCCGAGGATGGTGGGCTCGAGGCTGAGGCGGCCGTAGATGTAGACCTGCTTGTGCGTGGACGAGCCGTAGCGACTGTAGGCTCCCGGCCTGGAGTTCAGCATGATCTCCATCGCCGCCAGGATCTGACCGGCGAGCTTGCCGCCGCCGATGGCGTCGAAGGCGAGCGTGGCGCCGGTGGCGCTGAGGGCGGCGATCAGGTCTTCCATGAAGGTCGGCTTTGTGGAGTCGACGATGTACGTCGCGCCGATGTCTTTCAGGATCTTCGCCTGCTCGTCGGAGCGGACGATGTTGACCAGACCGACGCCGTCCTTGAGGCAGATGCGGTTCAGCATCTGGCCGAGGTTGGAGGCGGCGGCCGTGTGGACGAGGGCGGTGTGGCCCTCCATCTGCATCGTCTTGACCATGGCGAGCGCGGTCAGCGGATTGACGAAGCAGGAGGCGCCGTCGGCTGCGGTGGCGCCTGCGGGCAGCGGCAGGGCTGCCTTGGCTTTCACGGTGCGGTAGGTGGCGTACATTTCACCGCCGAGAATGGCGACGAGCTTGCCCATCAGCGCCTGGGCTTCGGGCGAGGAGCCTGCGGCGACGACCGTGCCGGCGCCTTCATTGCCGACGGGCAGGTCCTGGTCGAGGCGGGCGGCGACCATGCGCAGCGCCTGATCCGGCACGGCGGCAGTGACGACGGGCAGCTCCTTCGAGCCGGAGACCTTGAGCGTGGCGACGTCGGCAGGGCCGATGAGCAAGCCAAGGTCGGACGGGTTGATCGGCGTGCCTTCGATGCGGACCACGATTTCGTCCGGGGCCGGGTCAGCGACGGGGAGATTCACCAGCGAGAGCCTGAGTTCTCCGGATTTGCTGACCTGCGAGCGAAGCTGAATGTTCTCGAGCGCCATGGTAGGGTCTCCCAATTGGTTGTCTTAGGGGTCGTTTCTGCGGGCATCCCTAGCACGGATGCGGGGCGAGGCCAGACCGTGAGCGGTCAAAGCGGGCTCGCGTCCAACTATCCGGTCGTCGCCGCTCCTTCGTGATCGCAGGCGATTTCGCAGCCAAGTTGTGCAAGCTGCCTGTTGAATCGCTTGACCGCTGCGAAGCCATCGTCAGCCACCCTCTGCCAGACTGGATTGGCAAGAGCGGCGACAGGACGAACGTGTCCGGGCGCGGCTTCCACCAGCATGCCGATCTCGATCAGGTGGTTGATCTTCCGGCGCACGGTCTCGCGAGGAATGCCGGTGATGTCCGCCACTGATGAGCGCGATATCGATCCGCGCACCCCATCTGGCGGATTGGCGGCGTCGATCAGATCAAGCGGCGCGCCTGGCCCGGTCAGCAGCGGACGCATCGTTGCGTGGTTCACGACGCAGGCGATTATGATCGAGTCGTGGTCGAGCTGAGTGGCTTCCCGCAGGATATGCATTAGTTCCAGCAATAGCTCGACGCCAGCGTAGGCGCGCGGGCGGGACTCGCGGGGGATCACGGGGCCGGAGTCTGTCGAGGCGCTCAAGCGATAACTCTCCAGGGCGTGGAAGACGCATGGCTTGCGCTCATTGCGATCGGGCGGGCTGACGGTGTCGTCATGCGCCTATGCCGGTCCCTGCAGGTGACGCACCGTGCGCAGCAGCAGGCCGCGCGGTGCGACGCGCGTTGCGCCGACGAGGGTCTTGTTGAGGGCGCCGGCGACGACGACGCGCTTGTTTTTGCGGAAGCCATCATACCCCATCTGCGCGACGGGCATTGAGGCCATCGGTTTTGCAGCGCCGAAGAGGCGGGTCTTGTCGGTGCCGGCGCGGCCGTGGAAGCTGGAGACGGTGGGGCCGGGGCAGAGGGCGGTGACGTGGACGCCTGTGCCGCGCGCTTCTTCCCAGAGCGCTTCGGTGAAGGAGAGCACGAAGGCTTTCGAGGCGTAGTACACCGACATCAGCGGGCCTGGCTGGAAGGCGGCGGTGGAGGCGACGTTTAGGATACCGCCGCGCTTTTTCGTGAGCATCGACGTCCAGTAGATGTGCGTGAGTTCGGTGAGCGCGCGGACGTTGAGGTCGATCATGCCAAGATGCTGGTCGATCGGCGCCTCGGCGAATTGTCCGCTAAATCCAAAGCCGGCATTGTTGACGAGCACATCGACGGTGAGGCTGCGCTGGTCGATGTCGGCTGCGAGCCTCGCGCCGCCGCCGGGCGCGCCAAGGTCGCAGGTGATGGGCGTGACCTTTACACCGTGCGCTTTCGAGATGCGGTCAGCGACGTCGCCCAAGGCGGCCTCCGTGCGCGCCGTGATGATGAGATCGTAGCCGTCCTTCGCGAAGCACGCGGCGAGATCGACACCGATGCCGGCGGACGCGCCGGTGATCAAGGCTGTCTGTCCGCGACCGCGTTTGCCGGCCATGTCTGATCTCCGCTGCAGCGCGAGGGATGCGCCTGCAGGTCAGGTGTGGTCAAGCGTGTGGCAGGCCGAATGCGAGGCGACGCGCGTGGTCGCGGACATCGGCTGGCCAGCTGGCGGTGAGTTGGTGGAAGCGATCAGCGTCGCTTGCGAACAGGGCGCGGTTTGCTTCCTCGTAGTTCGGCCAGTCGCCGGCGATGGCGGACATGAAGCGATAGGCAGCTTCCTGCCGCGACCGGACAGTGTCGGTATCGCCACGCGCCTTGCGGGCCTCCTCGACGAGCTTGCGCAGGGCGACGGATGCGCCGCCGGGCTGTGCGTTGAGCCAGTCCCAGTGGCGCGGCAGCAGCGTCACTTCGCGCGCGATGACGCCGAGCCGGGGCCGTCCGGGGCCACGCGGCGTGGCACTGAACGCGTCGGCGGACGCTTGGGTGGGGAGGTTGGCGGCAAGCCTTGCACGCACATCCTTGTCCGAGCCGTTGAGATCGATCTGGAGGCTCTTTCCGGTCTCGTAGTCGAAGACGAGAATGGCTTCGTGTGTCGCCTTGCCGGCGCGGTTGCGCATCGCGACGGCCACATCGGCGAGCGGGCCCTCGGCGATCTTGTGTCCGCCTTCGAAGGCGATGGCGGTGGGAGGAGGGGTCATTGGCGGCTCCGTGTATCCGCACGATATTATCCGGGTATAATGCATCCGTCAATTACACCCGGGTAAAAGTCTGCCGCACGCAACTCTCCGTTAGGGCGGCGCAAGGTTTTCAAAGCTATGGCAATGAGATCTGGTGCCTGCAGGCCATGGAGTCGCGCGATGAAGATGAACATCACGGTCGAATGCACGCCGGAGGAAGCGCGTGCGTTTCTGGGCCTGCCGGATGTCAGCCCGATCAACGAGACGCTGGTGGCGTCGGTGAAGCAGCGGATCGAGCAGAATGTGGAGCTCGTGAGCCCGGAGTTCTACCTGAAGCAGTGGTACTCGATGGGCGGCCAGGCGACCGACAGCTTCATGCAGCTGATGGGCGCAGGCGCGCGCGCCGCGGCGGGCGACACCGGCAAGAAGACCTGAGCCGTGTCAGACATTGCCAAGCGGAATGCAGCGCAGGCTGCGCTCGATCTGGTGCAGCCAGACATGGTGCTGGGCCTCGGCACCGGTTCGACGGCGGCAATCTTTGTGCGGCTTCTGGCCGAGCGGGTGGCGCAGGGACTGAGGGTTGTGGGCACGCCGACGTCGGAGGCCACCGACAGGCTGGCCCGATCGCTGGGCTTGGCGATCGTGTCGCCGGACGAGCTGGAGCGGATCGACCTGACGATCGATGGGGCGGACGAGTTTGATCCCGACCTCAATCTGATCAAGGGCGGCGGGGCGGCGCTGCTGCGCGAGAAGATCATTGCAGAGGCGTCCGACCGGATGGTCGTGATCACGGACCCGTCAAAGCAGGTCGAGCACCTGGGAGGGTTTGCCCTGCCGGTGGAGATCAATGGTTTCGGGGCCGAGCTGACGCGGCGGCGTATCCACTGGCGTATGGCGGAGGCCGGGATGACGGTTGCGACGTCGTCCTGGCGGATGGCGACGGCGGAAAGCCTGCTGCATACGGATGGCGGGCACCTGATTCTCGACCTCGCCTGCGGGGTGATTGCCGACCCGATCGAACTTTCCGTGCTGCTGGATAACCTTCCGGGCGTGGTGGAGCACGGGTTGTTCATCGGGATGGCGGACCGCGTGATCGTTGGGGAAGATGCCGGGGCGCGCTTCGTCGATCCGCGCTAGAATCCCGCGACGCCAAAAGCTCTAGGGATTGGTCCCGACGGATGGTACAGGCCAGCCGCAACCGGATACCGATACGGACAGGAAAGACCCAATGACCTTGTGGAAAACCGCTCTCGTCGGCGCCGCGCTTGGCCTGGCTGCCTGCCAGCCGGTGGGTGTCCCCGTGGGTGAGGAGCGGCTCGCCGCCAAGATTGCCGACGTGGTGATCAACGAGGGCATGGTCGTCCAGTTTGCCCGCCAGCAGGTACAGGGCCTGATGTATCAGGGCTCGATCAGCCAGGATCAGGTGAACCAGACGCTGATTGCCATCAATCGCGAGATGGAAAGCAAGCTGCCGGACGTGAAGAAGTCGCTGGTCGCCAGCCTGAGCCGGGAGTTCAACATCAAGGAGCTCGATTTCCTGCACAAGCTGCTGGTCTCGAAAGAAGGCAAGGCGGTTGTGGAACGGCAGGAGATCGCGATGCAGGATCCGATGGCCCTGCTGGACGGACTCGCCAAGGAAGCTGCGACGCGTGCCGTTGCGCGCGTGAATTCCGGCTGGCCGACGGGGGCGGCCCCCGCCCCGCCGCCGCAGCCTGAGGGCATGCCCCAACTGCCGCCGGGCATGGTGCTGCCGAACTGAGATTGCCCACCAGCGTGCGAGTGGTACCCTGATATCGGGCGCTGAACTGCGCCGGTTGCAGGGATGATCTCGATGCGCTCTCTTGCTGGTCTGGCTGTTGTCACGATGATCGCCCTGAGCGGCGCTGCGTGGGCGAGCCCTCCTGGCGTCACCGAGAACGACGGCGCGTTCATCGCGCCGGATGGGAAGCCGCTCTACACGTTTGCCAACGATCGCACGGCGGGCAAGTCGGCCTGCAACAATGCCTGCGCGACGGCGTGGCCTCCGCTTGCTGCTGCGGCCGGCGCGGCGGATGACGGCGACTGGACCGTGGTCACGCGCGATGATGGTTCAAAGCAGTGGGCCTACAAGGGCAAGCCACTTTACACATATCGCGCGGATGCGCCGGGCAAGCCGGCAAGTGGCGTTGGCCCGGCCTGGCCGCTGGCTGTGAAGTAAGGTCAGGCTTTCGCCATCGTCCGCAAATCCCTAGATAAGGCCCCAGCAGCACCTCGGGGCGCCTGATGGCCTATGACTATGACCTGTTCGTGATCGGCGCCGGTTCAGGCGGCGTTCGCGCCTCGCGGCTGGCGGCGATGTCGGGCGCCAAGGTGGCAGTGGCTGAGGAGTATCGCACTGGCGGTACCTGCGTGGTGCGTGGCTGCATTCCCAAGAAGTACATGGTTTATGCCAGCGAGTTCGGCAGCGCGATCACGCACGCGAAGGGCTATGGCTGGAACGTCGAGAACGCGACCTACGACCACAACCTGTTCATGGACCGGATGCACCGGGAGATCGACCGGCTGTCCGGCATCTATGCCCGCAACCTGCGCAATTCGGGCGCGGAGATCATCGAGGAGCGGGTGGAGTTCGTCGATGCGCACACGTTGAAGCTGGTGATGTCCGGCCGCACGGTGACGGCGAAGAAAATCCTGATCGCGACGGGTGGCTCGCCGATCATGCCCAGGGATGTCGAGGGCATCGACCTCGCGATCTCGTCCAACGAGATGTTTCACTTGGATGAGATACCCGAGCACATCGTGATCATCGGCGGAGGCTATATCGCCGTCGAGTTCGCAGGGATCATGCGCGGGCTCGGCGCGCGCGTGTGCCTCGTCTATCGCGGCGAGACAGTGCTTCGCGGATTTGACGATGATGTGCGCACGCATGTGCATGATGAGTTGAAGCGGAAGGGCGTGAGGGTGATCACACATGCCTCGCCCAAGGCCATCGCGAAGGATGACGGTAAGCTCAAGGTGACGCTGTCGAATGGCGAGAGCGTGACGGCGGACAAGGTGTTGTTCGCTGTCGGTCGCGAGCCGCATACGCGCGGCCTTGGTCTCGAGAAGGCCGGCGTGAAAGTGAACGACAAGGGTGCGGTCGAGGTAGACGGCTATTCGCGCTCAAGCACGGCGCACATCTTCGCCGTGGGAGACGTGACGGACAGGCTGAATCTGACCCCCGTCGCGATCCGGGAAGCGCAGGCGTTTGCTCAGACCGAATACATGAATCTTCCGACACAGTTCGATCATGCCGACGTGCCGATCGCCGTTTTCGCCCAGCCGCCCGTTGGCGTGGTGGGAATGACCGAGGCGGAGGCGCGCCGCCAGTTCGGGCAGGTGGACATCTACAAGACACGGTTTCGCCCGATGAAAGATATGCTCACAGGGGATGAGGAACGTGTGCTAATGAAGATCGTGGTGCGGGCCGAGGATGAGCGCGTGGTGGGCGTTCATATCGTCGGACCGGACGCGCCGGAAATCATCCAGGCGGTGGCGATCGCCGTAAAGATGGGCGCGACAAAGGCCGATTTCGACCGCACCTGCGCGTTGCATCCCTCGATCGCCGAGGAGCTCGTGACGTTGCGCGAAAAGTTTGTGCCGCCAGAATTGAAGCCGGTTTGAGATGCAAGACGAGTCAAAATCCCCATCGTACTGGAAGCCGATCAATTTTGGCTGGAAGTACTGGAACTATGCGATCATCGGCGCTGGCCTGATCGTTGGGTTCTGCGTCTGGGTCCTGCCCAACCAATGGGCCGATCCCGAGGTTCAGGCGGGCCTCGAGCGGGTCAGGGAACAGCAGGCTCTGACGAAGGAGCGCAGGCGGATCGATGCCATCAACAAGGCCGAGGAAGAGCGCGTCGCCCGTTACAACGAGGAGGTTGGACTGGTTTATATCGAGCCCGGCACGAACCCGTTCCTGCCGCCCGAATCGCCGCGCCCGGCTACGCCGCCGGCTGGGGGGCAGTAGGATCTTCGGCGCCTAAATCATCGTTGGTTGCTTGACCTCGGCGCAAAAGCACACGACGGCTTGCGCTTCCGGTTATTCCCTCTGGCACAAGTGGAGTTGCGCCCGTGTCGCCGCGCGTGGTTTCGGTCGTCAACATGAAGGGCGGCGTCGGCAAGTCGACGACAGTCGCGAGCCTTGCCGAGGCGCTGGCGAGCGATGGCATGCGCGTGCTGGTGATCGACCTCGATCCGCAGTCCAACGTGTCGATGATGCTGGCCGGACAGGATCGCTGGATCGACCTGCGCAAGGGCGGGCGGACGATCGATGAATACTTCAACCAGTATGTCTACGGCGGCGAGCCACGTTTTTTTCGCGAGTTCATCGCCAACCGGGTGAGCGACATTGCGGGCGATCCCCAACTCGATCTGCTGATCTCGACGCCGGAGTTCCGCTATATCGAGCGGCACGCACTGGAGAAGTGGGTGTCGCAGGGGTTTGACATTCGCCAGCTGAACACGCGCTTCTCAAGGCTTACCAGTTCGGCGATCGAGAATGTCGGCGACAGTTACGACCTTGTACTGTTCGATTGTCCGCCGGGCATCTCGATGTTTGCCGAGGCCGCGATCGAGTTGTCCGAGTTCATCGTGATCCCCACCATTCCGGATTATGTCTCGCGCCTGGGCATCTTCGCGTTTCGCAAGCGTGCGCTGCGGTCGATGGAACAGAGGCGTTTCACGGATGAGCGTATCTGGACGCTGATCACCAAGTTCGAGGATCACAACACGCTGCATGCGAGCGAGGCGGCGATGCTGAAGGAACAGTTCCACGTGTTCGATACGCGCATCCCGCAAGCCGAGCAGATCGCGCGGGCGGCGGAATGGTCCGAGCAGAAGCGCACGCTGGCGCAGAAGTACGGCGCGGCGGCGCAGGTGATCGGGACGTTCGCGGCCGAGTTCCGCGAGCGGGCTGGGTTGATCTGAGAGGGCTCTGGCGATGATCGACCGTGCGCTGTCGAGCCTCTTCAAGGTGGTTGCGGAAGAGGCGGCTTCCAATCCTGCGTTCGGAAAGAAGCTTGAGGACGCGCTGGCGAAGTTTGGCCAGCAGTTGACCGAGAAGCGGATGGCCGAGCGCAGCATCGAGAACTTTCATCCGCTGGTGGAATACAAGAAGGACGCAGCTGGCTTCGAGGCACGGCTGGCGAAATTCGATGCGAAGGAACTAAGGGCGCTGGTTGACCGGCACCATCTCGATCCTGCGGCGACGCTGAAGGGCAAGGGAACCAAGAAGATTCTGGCGGCGCACATTCTTGAAGCGGCGAAGAAGCGCGCCGAGCGGGATGCGAAGCTGTTTGAGTATTAGCGCAGGTTTCGCGCGAACAGGCTCAGCACCCGCTCCCAATGCTGCTCCGCCGCGAGCTTGCGATAGGCCGGGCGTTGCGGGAAGCCGAAGCCGTGATCGGTGTCGGGGTATTGTTCGACTTCGCCGTGGGCGCCCTTCAGGTCGCGCTTCATCTGGTCGACCATTTCCTGCGGCGCCCAGTGATCGCGTTCGGCGCATGCGAAGTAGAATTCGGCCGGTGAGCCCTTGGCGACAAGATGCGGGCTGGTCTCTTGGTCGGTGACGAGACGGACGCCGTAGATCGAGGCGGCGGCTTTGACGCAGTCCGGGCGGCTGCCGCCTGCGCAGACGGCGAAGCGGCCGCTCATGCAGTAGCCGATAGTGCCCACCGAACCTGCATTCGCCATCGGGTCCTTCGCGGCGAAGGCGATCATCGCATCGACATCCGCGAGCACCATGTCGATCTCGAGGCTGTCCATCAGCGCAAACATCTTCTTGCGCCATGGACCGTCGG
The DNA here is from genome assembly GCA_903842595.1 of uncultured Alphaproteobacteria bacterium. Taxonomy (GTDB): domain Bacteria; phylum Pseudomonadota; class Alphaproteobacteria; order Caulobacterales; family Hyphomonadaceae; genus UBA7672. The sequence goes on along the minus strand of CAIMMO010000217.1, from coordinate 2,477 downwards.
GGTCGAATTCAATCGGGCCGAGTTCCATCTCGCCCGCGCGATAATAAAGGTTCGGCAGCATCACATAGTAGCCGGACGTGGCGAAGCGGCGGGCCATGTCGCGCAGCTCCTCGCGGATCGCCGGGGCGTCCATGAGGAAGACGATCACCGGGAACGGGCCGCCGCGATCGGGGTGCACGATGAAGGTGGTGCTGGCGCCGTCCTTCGTGGCGATGTCGCGCTGGCGTTCGATCATGATGACGATCCTGGTTTTCAGTGAATCTGACATGCCAGCCGCCTCGGGTGCAATCCGGCTTGCCGCTCCCCTGATAGGGTCCTAGAAATGCGGTAGAAGGGGATGGGAAGGATGAGACCGAAGGCCGAGGCTGGAACCTACGCTATGCTCGCGGTGGGGCTGGCTGTGCTGGTCGCCTGCGCAGGCGGCGTGGCGACTGTTCCTGCACCGAAGGCCCCCGAAACCCCAATGGCCGGCGCCCAGCTGATGCAGGGGGGCGCCGCCCGGGCTCTGGGATTCCTTGATCCGACGACGATGCCGAATGCGGTCGCGACAATTCCGCCGGCCCCCAAGAAAGGCGAGACGCGCAACACGCTCGACTGGGAAATCTTCGTCAAGACGCGCACGCTGGAGGGTAGCGAGCGCTGGAAGCTGGCGCAGGCGGATGACAGTTATCGGCCAGCCGACTTGCTCAAGAATTTTTCCTGCGCGGTGGGCGTGCAGCTCACGCCGGAGAACTCGCCGGCGCTTGCGGGCATTCTTGCCAGGACCACGATCGACGCCGGGATGGCGGCGGAGGTGGCGAAGCAGCTTTACCGGCGCACGCGGCCCTTCATGCACAATCCCGGCAACATCTGCATCGCGCGGACGCCAGGGCTCGAGGCGAGCTTCGATTATCCATCGGGCCATGGATCGCTTGGATGGATCGCTGGGCTGGTGGTGGCGCAGCTTGCACCCGACCGGGCAAGCGAGGCGCTGGCGCGCGGCCGGGCTTTCGGGGAGAGCCGCGTGGTGTGCGGGCTGCATAACATGAGCGCGATCGAGGCGGCGCGGACGAACGCGGCTGGCGTTTTTGCGGCGGTGCAGGCGTCGCCGGATTATCGCGATGCACTGGCCAAGGCGCAGGCCGAGCTTGTGGCGGCGCGCGCGTCCGGCGCTATGCCCGATGCGGCGTGGTGCGCGAAAGAGGCCGAGCTGGTGAAGCCGCTGGCTTACTGACGCATACAACAGGGTTGATCCAGGGGTCGTTCGGGCACACGTTCGCCTGTGATTCCCATGACCCCTCCACATTTCCTCGGTGTTACGAATTCACTGTCGGGCAAGGCCTGGCGGCAGCGGCCGGGCGATGACCAGCTGGCGCAGGCGCATGCACGCAGGTTGAAACAACCGGATCTTGTGGGGCGGTTGCTTGCCTCGCGCGGCGTGCAACTGGATGAGGCGGAGCTGTTTCTCAATCCGACGCTGAAGGACCTGTTTCCCGATCCCTCTTCGTTTGCCGACATGGACAAGGCGGCGGCAGTGATCCTCGATGCGATCATCGCGGGGAAGAAGGTGGCTGTGTTTGCGGATTACGATGTCGATGGCGGGACGTCGTCGGCGATCCTGTCGCGCTATTTCCGTGCATGGGGGCGGGAGCTCATTCTTTATGTGCCCGACCGGCTGACCGAAGGCTTCGGGCCGACGCCGGGCGCGTTCCGTGCGCTGAAGGCGATGGGCGCGGAACTGGTTGTCACGGTCGACTGCGGCGCGGCGGCGATTGCAGCGCTGCAGACGGCGAACGAGATCGGGCTCGATGTCGTGGTGATGGACCATCACCTCATGCATGACGATCACATGCCGTCCATTCTGGCGCTGGTGAACCCGAACCGGCCGGATGACACCTCGGGACATGGGTTTCTGGCTGCGGCCGGCGTCGTGTTTGTGCTGGCGGCCGCGCTGAACCGGCTGGCGCGGCAGCGCGGTGTTGCGCCGGAGGGCGGGCTGCCGGATCCGATGAAGTGGCTCGATCTCGCAGCGCTCGGGACGCTGTGCGACATGGCGCCCTTGAAGGGCGTCAATCGCGCGCTTGTCACGCGGGGGCTCAAGGTTCTCGAGCGGCTTGAGAATGCGGGGCTCAAGGCGCTGGCCGAGGTGGCGGGGATTGAGGCGCCGAAGTCGGTTTATCACGCGACCTTTGTGCTTGGACCGCGGCTGAATGCGGGCGGACGGATCGGTGATCCGTGGACGGCGGCGAAACTGCTGGCGACGGATGATCGCACGGAAGCGATCCAGCTTGCGGAGAAGCTGCACTTCCAGAACCAGGAGCGGAAGGAAGTCGAGGCCGGCATCCAGACGGCGGCTTTTGCGCAAGTGGAACAGCGCCTGATCGAGAAGCCGGATGCGGCGATCCTCGTCGTGGGCGGTGAGGGCTGGCATCCGGGCGTGATCGGAATTGTCGCGGGACGGCTGAAGGAGAAGTTTCACCGGCCGGCGATTGTTGTCG